>BNUT01000129.1 GCA_025997555.1 Spirochaetia bacterium | reverse complement strand
GCCGATGGGGCCGCCTTCCGCAGCTTCAGGCGATACGTGACCGATGGCGGCGCCCTTGGTGGCCCCATCGGCTTGCTGCGGGAAGGGGACATCATCAACATTGATATTCCCGGCCGCAGTATTACGGTCAAATTGAGTGACAGCGAATTAGTGGAACGCCGCAAAAACTGGCGGCCCCTACCGCCAAAGGTAACAACAGGGTATCTTGCACGTTACGCAAAACAGGTGACATCTGCCGCAACGGGCGCTGTGTTTAAAGAGTAGTGATAGTGAGTAATGGAGAAGTGTATGCAGTATAGCGGTGCAAGAATCCTCATTGAAGCTCTGATCGAACAGGGCGTGGATACCGTGTTCGGTTATCCCGGCGGGGCGGTCTTGTTTATATATGACGAACTTTATAAACAGCGGGAGCGCATCCGGCACATATTGGTGAGCCACGAACAGCATGCGGCCCATGCCGCCGATGGTTATGCCCGGTCAACCGGAAAGGTGGGGGTGTGCATCGCTACCTCCGGCCCCGGCGCAACCAACCTGATCACCGGTATTGCCACCGCAGGCATGGATTCGGCGCCTTTGGTTGCGATTACCGGAAACGTGGCCACGGGCCTTCTGGGAAAGGATAGTTTTCAGGAAGTGGACATCACGGGGATTTCCATGCCCGTGGTCAAGCACAACTGGATTGTGAAAAACGTGAATGAACTTGCGGAAGTTGTCCGCGAAGCCTTTATCGTCGCCCAGTCAGGCCGGCCCGGCCCGGTGCTTATTGATATCCCCAAAGACATTACCGCTATTTCAGGCGAGTGGATTCCCTGTGCGGAAGCGCAAACTTCACTCAACAGTAATACTGTGTTAAGCGCACGGTCCCAGCGTCTTGTGGAACGGAATGAGCGGCCAAGTTTTACCGATGATGATATTGAACGGGCCGCAGCATTACTGAGTTCCGCAAGAAGGCCGGTGCTCTATGCCGGGGGCGGGGTGATCATCTCCGGGGCATCCGTTGAACTGAAGGAGCTTGCGGAACGGCTCAACGCACCGGTGGCTTTAAGCCTCATGGGCATCGGCGGCTTAAGCCAGGATCACCGGCTCTGCACGGGTCTTATCGGGATGCACGGCACCGTAGCTTCCAACAAGGCCGCCCAGAAGGCAGACCTCCTGGTGGCAATCGGCGCGCGGTTTTCCGACCGGGTTACTAGTCAGACTGACCGGTTTGCCAAGACCGCGCAGGTACTTCACTTCGATATTGACCCGGCGGAAATCAACAAGAATGTTCCCGCTCAAGTCTCGGTGGCAGGGGACATCAAGGTTACATTAAAGCGGCTGCTGGAAAAGCTTCCCGCAAAGCTCACCACCGACTGGAACGGTGAAGTTGAAAAGTGGAAGACCCATATCCCCCAGACCCATACCCGTGAAGCGGCGGGGCAGCACCGGCTGCATCCCCGGTTCATTATTGAAGAGACTGCAAAGGCCCTCGGCCCCGACGCTATCGTTGTTACCGATGTGGGCCAGCATCAGATGTGGGTTGCGCAGTTTTATCCGGTGAACCGGCCCCGTGCATTTTTGACCTCAGGCGGATTGGGAACCATGGGCTTCGGCCTTGGCGCGGCGGAGGGCGCAAAGGTTGCCAACCCAAAACGGCCCGTGGTGCTTTTTACCGGGGATGGCTGCTTCCGTATGAACTGCGCTGAAATGGGAACCCTTAAAAATTACGGTATCCCCATTTTGATCATTGTTTTTAATAACCACACCCTTGGCATGGTGCGCCAGTGGCAGAGCTTTTTCTACGAGGGCCGCTATTCCGAAACGGATCTTCCCGCCTCTCCCGATTTTATTAAACTGGCGGATGCTTACGGCATCCATGCTTACCGCGCGGAGGACAAGGCCGGTTTCACCGAAGCTCTGAACAAGGCCGCAAAGGATATTGCCGCAGGCAGTGCGGCCCTTATCGAAGTCAGCATCGACAAGGATGAAAAGGTGCTCCCCATGGTGCCAAGCGGTAAGCCCATAGATGAGCAGATTTTATAAAGTGGAAGCGGCCTTTTCTGAAAATAGAGTTGTTCAATAACTGGAGTTGTCGAACAACTCTATTGTTTTTTTAGTAAGCGCTGCGCAGAATATCCGCAAATGTCTTATCTTCAATGCTTGTATCAGAAATCACCAGTACTTCGGTTTTATCCGCATCCGTCAGCGCTGTCTTCGGCGGAGTAGTCACGGGAAAGAGCGTCAAATAGGCCGCGTCATCAGGATAGTACCGCGCGAGAACCACATCGCCGCTGCCAAGACCGGAACTATTATTGGAAAAGGTATTGCCCTTCAAGGTCGCCGTTACCTTGATCAGGGCAGGATTTGCGCCGCCCCTGCCGCCGGATACCGCCGCCCCGTGATTGATAAGTACCGCTCCCCCTGCTACGGTGGTGTTATTGCCGGTGAATGTGCTGTCTGCAATATTAAATTTAGTGGTCCCGCTTCCCGAAACGGCGGCCCCATGGGTGGCCGAATTATTCTCGAAGCTGCAATTTGAGAGCGAAATATATGCGTTGTTGCCAAAGATCGCGCCCCCTGCGTAGTAATTGACCGCCCCGCCCCCCACCACGCTGTTATTGATGAATTTACTGTTTGCGGCAATCACCTTCGGCCTTCCCGTAGAACCGTGGGGGTTAAGATAGATTGCGCCGCCGCCGTTTCCGACACCCTGGCTCTTTGCCTTATTGCCGTCAAAGGTAACATTATCAAGCCAGAGGGTAGCGTCTCTTTCAACAAACATGGCGCCCCCGACCTTGGCGGTATAGGCGCCGTTTTTAATGGTAAGGTTCTTGATGGCAGCCGATGTATCATCAATATCAAAAACCGGATAGCCGTTGCCGTCTATGGTATGGCCGTTACCATCAATAGTAACATTTTTTCTGACCACCACGGTGGCTCCGGTAACAACATCCGCAGGCGCGCCGCCGAAATTGCTTTCCGCCCTGAGATCGGCGGCCAGCTTGATCACATCCCCGTCAACCGCGAAACCCTGCAGGATGAACGCGTCATTATCGGTTTTGTCGAAGAAAAATCCCAGGGCAAGCTGGAGTTCCTTGTAGGTGGAGACCGTAATAACATTGGCGTTACCGGCGGACCGCGCCAAGGGCGTACCTTTACATGACAGGACCAGGCTGACAGCCAGAAGGCTGATAAGAAAAACAGGGACCCCCTTGGTTCCTGTTTTGTGTAAAAGTGTATTCATAGCAAAACTCCTCTTGCTTATGGCGATGTATGGGGCTCCAGGTCCCCATTGGCTTTAAAACCTGATACCAGTATATTACAGATGTTATGTTTATACAACATAGTTAGCTAAATAAAACAAAAAATTCTGATTTTTTCTTTCCCTTGAGTTCCTTCCTGTTTTATGCCATCATGGATGAATGAAAGCAATTTCCGAAATGACCCATGATGAAGCCGCCGGGGTCCGCTTCGTTCTGATGGATATTGATGATACCCTCACCCGTGAGGGGAAGCTTCTGGCCTCTTCCTATGCCGCCCTCTGGAAACTAAAGGAAGCGGGCATCAAGGTGATCCCCGTTACGGGCCGGCCTGCGGGTTGGTGCGATCTTATTGCCCGTGAATGGCCCGCAGATGGGGTAGTGGGGGAAAACGGCGCTTTGGTTTTCTGGGAGGAGCCGCAAGGCGGCAGCAAGCTGCCTTCCCTCAAAGCGGAATATCATCCTGCGGCGGTAAAAAATGATCACCCGGTGCTGGCCCGCACCAAAGAACGCGCCCTGTCGGAATTCCCCACACTCCGGGTTGCCAAGGATCAGTTTGCCCGGCTTTTTGATCTTGCCCTGGACTTTGCCGAGGAGGACCCGGTCCTGCCCCTGAGCGCCGCCGAACGGATCCGGGACATCGCCCTTGAGGAAGGGGCCATGGCAAAAGTTTCTTCCATTCATGTAAACATCTGGATGGGCAAATACGACAAGCTCTCCATGGCGGAACATTTTCTCTCCAACCGCTTCGGATGGAAGTCCGGCGCGGGGGACCGGGAAGTGGTTTTTGCGGGGGACTCCCCCAACGACGAGCCCATGTTCGCCCGCTTCCCCCTGGCCTGCGCGGTCGCCAATGTCTGCCGTTACGAAGGGCTTATCAAACAGCTCCCTGCCTTTGTCGCCTCCAAAGAATGCGGCGACGGCTTCGCGGAGATAGCGGAAACCATATTGGCGAAGCGGTAAAATTGTTGTATAATTATTAATATGATTATCAAACCATCTGCCAGCCTGCGTGATGAATATGGGGCCATTTCTGATATGGCGCATAATGAAGCGGAACCTATTTATATTACCAAAGATGGCGAGGGCGATCTGGTGCTCATGGCTATTGAAGCCTTTGAGAAACGGGATGAAATGATTCGGCTGCGGGCAAAACTGGAAGCCGGCGAAGCCGCCCGTCTGGCCGGTGTTCCGGGGTATACGGTCACTAAAATACGAAAAGAGCTTGAGGACATATACCGTGGGGGAGCCTGAACCCGCAGATCTTGCGCTTAATCTGCTTGAAGGGGCTCGTCAGGATATACGGGATATTGCGTCCCTGCATCTGGAACTGGTCGGCCCCATTTCTGCAAAAAAATTACCGACAGAATACTTGACGCACTGGAAATTCTTTGTACTTCCCCTGAATTGGGATTTAAAGCCAAGGACACAGAACTTCGGGAAAAGGGTTATCGTATGCTTGTTGTAGCCCACTATATCTGTATCTACCGGCGGATTCAGAATACTATTTATGTTTATCATATAGCCGATGGCCGGTCTGATTATCCCCGTTTGTTCGGGGAATTAAAAAATGAAAAGGACTGAATCCCGCCGCCTCCCCCAGGGCATCCTCCTCCTCTACGAAGATCGTGACCTTCTGGTTATCGACAAACCCGCCGGGCTCCTTTCCATTGCCACCGGGACCGAGCGGGACAGGACCGCCTACTGGATCCTCGCGGGTTATCTCCGCAAAAAAGGTGAGAAGCGGCGGCCTGCGGCGGTGCACCGGCTGGACCGGGATACCTCAGGGGTGATGGTTTTTGCCAAAGCCGAAATGGTCAAGAAAAAACTTATGGGTAGCTGGGATGAGGCGGTGGCGGAACGCCGTTATGTTGCGTTGGCCGAAGGTGAGTTTACTGAAAATGACGGTGTGATTGATCAGCCCCTGGGGGAAGACGCCGGAGGCCGCATGGTGGTGAGAAAAGACGGCAAGCCTTCGGTTACCCGGTGGAAACTTCTGAAAAGCGGGAAGGGCTATTCCCTTCTTGAACTGGAACTGGAGACCGGCAGGCGAAACCAGATCCGCGCCCACTTGAGTTTTTTGGGGCACCCCGTTGCAGGGGACATGAAGTACCACGCCCGCACCAATCCTGTTAAGCGGCTTTGCCTCCATGCGGAGCATATCAGTTTTCACCATCCCGCAGACGGGCGGCTCATGGCATTTGATTCGCCCCTGCCGGGGAGCTTTCGGAGCGTTTTTTAGTATTTCTTGACTATTATACCGTGAATTGCCTGAAAAATGTTTTTTTATACCGCTTCTCGCAATATTCTTTGTTTTCGGGCAAATTCTCCAAAATTGCGGGGTTCAATCATGCGGACCTTGCGTCCATGGCGCATACTGCCGCCACTGTTTCAATCATTTGACTTGTTCGAGAACCCGGTTGGTTCTCTCACAAGTCTCGCAAAATGCAGAGCATTTTGCATTTTTCAGCGGAAGTTGTTCGATAACTTCAGTTATCGAACAACTCTATTAAAGAAAGTATACCCATCGGCATAAGAAACGACATCCTTCTTAAACTCAGAATCTGATCCCGCTCCTTTCATAGTAATACTGTTTTATTCGTATTGAAGGGGTCTAATACCCCGCCCCTTGGGGCGGTCAAAAGGTATTAGGCCCCTGAATATAACCACCTTACGAGAACTACATACCTCGTCCTTTAGGGCGAGGTTGTTGATTGCCATCCTTGAGGCTGCCCTTGAGGAAAATGACCCCGATTACCGACTATGGAGATGATTTTGATGAGCCGGTCGTTGACCTTGCGCGTATTCGCCTCAATGTCCCCTCCTGGTTTCGGGGAATTTTGATGGCCATTGGCCCGTTTACGGGTCAACATCATAACTAATTCCTTATAACACAAGGAATTAGTTATCTGCCCGGAAGAAGACTCGAACTTCCATGCCGGTGAAGGCACTGGTACCTGAAACCAGCGTGTCTACCAATTCCACCATCCGGGCTTGTTCCAACAATATAAACCATGAGGGGCTACTTGGTCAAGGCCTTCGGGGGCGTTTTTAACCGGATTCGTTACGGTATTGCAGCGGGGTGGAGCCCGTATATTTTTTGAACGAGGCGCTGAAATATTGGGCGTTGCTATAGCCTACCATGTCCGCGACTTCATAGGTCTTAAAGTCATTTTCCTTTAAAAGCTTTATCGCATGTTCTATACGTATCTTTGTTAAATATTTATGGAAAGAAGAGTTGATTTTCTTTTTAAACAAAAAACTCAAATGGGACTGGCTGACCCCGGCTGCGCGGGCTACCGCTGCCAGTGATAGTTCCTTGTTTTGATAATTGGTTTCGAGGCAGGCAAGGGCTTTATGGATAATGGTTTGATGATGAAACAACCGGGTGTCTTCAATAAGGTTAATAATGGTAATCGCAAGATTATTAAGGGCTTTTAAAATATCATCTATCGTACCAAGGCTCTGGATCTTATTGTATGTTTCATTAAAAGCATCATGTACTTCGGTTTTTCCCTCCTTAAGCCAGGAGTCCGCCTCATTGACCAGTGCAAAGGCGATTGCGCTTGCATCCATCTTAATCCTGATCATGGGAACATCAATCGCGGCACGAACCTGCTGCTGAAACCGTGATAACTGTTCATTTACCAAGGAGGCGTCCGCGAACCTTACCGCCATCGCAAGCTCCCGCGCAACCTGCTGCATCTCCCACGAACCCTTGTTGTCATTCATGTTAATATCCTGGATGGATATTAAGCGGCCGGTCCCAAAAAGATGCCCGCAGCTTAAAGCCTTTAATGCTTCCTGATATGCAATGGAAATATTTGAAATATCCCTGTGAAAACCGCTCAGCCCCAGGGTTAACGGGACCTTATACCGTGACCGGGCGCCGGGGATAAGTTCTTCCAATTGCTGGAGAACGGCGGCTTTATTTTCCGGTAAATTTTTTTCATTCAGTTCAAGCAAAAGGACAAAGCTGATTTCCCCCAGATCATAGAAAAATACCGAGCAATAATCATGTAACATATCCTCTGCCAGTTTAATAACAGCAGCTTTAATAAATTCTTTTCCCGGAATACCGCGCTTTATTATCTCCGGACTGAGCGGATCAAGGGCGGCCGCAACGCAGAGAAAAGGGCCCTCCCTGAATTCAAGTTCCAGGAAGTCGGCCTGTTCTTTTATTGCCTCAAGCCGTTGATAGTATCCGGAAAAAAGTTTTGAGAAAAAAGCCTGCCTGAGCAGGGGAAGTGAGTTTTTTATCTGCGCAAGGAAGCGGTGTTCATTCTCAAGCCGTTCCTTTGTATGATTCAGGGTTTCAATAAATATTTTTTTGTCCAGTGGTTTATTAATATAGGCGTCTACGGAAAGGCTGATCGCGGTGCGGGCATATTCAAACTCATCATGGCCTGAAAGGATGATGATCCGCGGGTGGTGTCCCCGATCCTGCAGCTCCTTAAGCATGGTCAAGCCGTCCATACATGGCATAAGTACATCGCTTATGATAATGTCAGGCTCATATTCTTCCGCCAGTTCAATCCCCGATATGCCGTCTTCGGCGACTCCCACTACCTGATATCCGAGCGAAGCCCAGTCAATATTTTTCTTAAGGGATTCGCGGATGGTGTCGTCGTCGTCAACAATGATAAGGGTGGTAAATTCTTTACACATATTAATCGTCCTCATACCTGGGGAGCAGAATATCAATTTTTGTTCCCTGCTCAAATATGCTTTCGACAGAAAGACCGTAGGGCAAGCCGTAATGCAGCCTGATCCTTTCATGGATGTTACGAAGCCCGTATACTTCGTTCAAATCTTTCCAGTCGTTGGTCTCAAAGGCATTTTGGAGGGACATGACCTTATCATATATTATTAGGCGAAGCCTATACGGTTTAATACCCCGCGGCTTGCCGCGGCTGAAAGTAAGAATATACTAGAAGGATGAGTGAGATCATCCATAAAGAACATAATGTGAGTACGCTGATGTATCACATAGTA
>BNUT01000128.1 GCA_025997555.1 Spirochaetia bacterium | reverse complement strand
GGCCGATCCCGCGTCGCTTTTTTCCGCAGAGGGTATCCCATCACTTTCATTGGGGCTTGCCGAAGGAAATCAGGGAACGGAACAGGACAGCATTAACATTGATTCTGTTGAAAAGGGCCGAAAACTTTTGGAAGGATTTATCACCGGTGTAGGGGAGCTGCAATGAGCGCAAAAGAAACCCTGCTGGACCGGACCTGGCACCATTCCCGTTTTGAGGATATCGGCCGTCTCGTTTCTTTGAAAGAACAAAAGGGGCTCAAAATTTCTTTGGCCTTTCCCACCCTGAACGAAGAACTCACCATCGGCAAAGAGATACTGCTGATACGCACCGAATTGATGGAACGGTTTCATTTATTGGATGAAATCGCCGTGATCGATTCTTCATCAAAGGACAAGACCCGCAAAGTTGCGGAGCACTTTGGAGCGCGGGTTATCACGTCGAAAAAAATTCTCCCCAAATACGGAACTTACCGTGGCAAGGGTGAAAATTTATGGAAAAGCCTTTACGCCCTGGATGGTGACATCATCGTTTGGGTTGATGCGGATATTTCAAACATCGCGCCGAAATTTGTGTACGGCCTTGTGGGCCCCCTGTTGGAAGATGACAATATTTCCTACGTCAAGGCTTTTTACGAAAGGCCCATGCACTCCGCCGCCACAACAGGAAACCCCGCTGCTATTGCCTCCACCGGCGGCGGCCGGGTAACGGAGATTCTGGTGCGGCCCCTATTCTCGCTTTTTTATCCCGAACTGGCCCAGTTAATTCAACCCCTTTCCGGTGAATATGCGGGCAGGCGGAAACTTTTGGAGCAGCTTTCATTTTCAGTGGGTTACGGGGTGGAATTGGGGCACTTAATCGACATTTTTCATCTGGCAGGTTCGTCCGCGCTGGCCCAGGTAGACCTTGATGTCAGGATACACCGGAACCAGACCACCTCTTCTTTGGGGAAGATGTCTTTTGGAATTCTCAATACTTTTTTTTCCCGTGTTGAAAAATCCGGGAACTTGAATTTATCGCGTGAATTGGGTGAACGGTATATCTCTTTGATTCAGGAACAGCCATCCCCTCAAAAAAACTCCGTCCCCAGAATTCAGGAAACGGAAATTTCCAGTGTGGAACGGCCGCCGATGCTGGAGATACCGGAGTACCGGGAAAAGTTTAAAATGACAAAAGATTAACCACCGTGTTCCCTTTGTGGTTATGGTGACCGCTATTCAGACGCCGTTGAGGCCCAGTGATGTCCGGAAAGCGGGGGTCATGGATGCCACTGTTCGATTAGTAATAATAAATGTTCCAGCATTGATAAAAACCACTCCCACCAGATGGGGCTGGTAAAATTATCATCAAAAACCTGAGGACTTAAAAACCGGCGTAATTCAAAAAGAAAGTCTTTCTGATGATCCTGAATTTCAGAGAGCCGGTTTTTGTATCGGACGGAAAAATCATTTGGTGATATTTTCCGGTCCTCCAATTTTTGCGGGAACAGTTTTTTGGAGAGAGTAATGTTTTTTCGGTCCAGCCAAAAAATATCCCATAGGTCCCGGTTTTTTACCCGGTTTGGACGCATCGCAAGGGCTATCAGTTTATCGCAGAGGAGTTCCTCAAGGCTTTCCGCATACATGATGATCCCCGATGTTCCCGTTTCTATCCTGTAAAAATTCCGTAACATTACCGGTTTGGGATCATGGCTTGGCAGGAGGCAAATATCAATATTGATTCTTTGTGCCGGCAGATTCGGGCGATCCGGCCGGGTGGTCATTTTGATTTTCCAGGTTTCCACATTGCCGGTTTCTTTTATTGGACTGCTAACCTGTACCGGTAGTTCATATTTTTTTTCCAATGAATTTTTTAAGAGCACCCCCAAATCCGCAATATCGCTTTTTTTGAAATCAAAACCCCCGGCGAAATCAAGGTCTTCGCTTAACCGTTCAGAGCCGTAACAGAGACGGAGACAGGTGCCGCCGATAAAAGTTAATGACTTGAGAAAGCCCGCCTTGTTCATTTCCGAAAGTATGTCGTGGTGCAGGATTTCTTTTTCCACCGCCGGACGCAGGCCGGTGTATGCGGGATTGTTTTCAAGGGCGGTGTTTACCAGGGTATCAAAATAATTCATTCATACACCACCAGATCCATGGGTCGCCGTGCGAGCCGCATGTCCCGCAGCGCCAGTTTTACGGAAGCCCGCCAGAGACAAAAGCGATCATCAAAGCTGAGTTCTTCCATCAATGTTTCGACCTTCCTTTGGGTATGGATAAATTCGATGGCGCCCCAGGGGCCGCAGTTTATTTCCCCCGACCGGCCCCGTGTCATCAGGGTTATCCATCCCAGGGGAATCTGGGAAATAAGTCCCGCCTCGGAGAGGACGCTCTCCAGGCTGAGGTAGGAGAGGCTCCCTTCCCTCAGCCGGGCGGCGGTATGGTACAGCACCAGGCCCTTTTGGTAATCGGCCTTTGAATAGATATACACCCCCTTGCAGACCCGCAGGAGCAATTCCTGTTCCACCGCCCGCGACAGGAGCATTCGCAGGGCAGCCACAGAAAGATCCGGAAAGAGGGGAGAAAAATCACCGGCGGTAAAGAGGTAACGTCCGGCAGGGGCCTGTTCCAGGGTACGCTGCAATAAGCGAAAGGGCTGCATATACAAAACATAACACAATTCGTTATGTTTTGTATATGCAGCCCTTTCGCTTATTGCAGCGTACCCTGGAACAGGCCCCTGCCGGACGTTACCTCTTTACCGCCGGTGATTTTTCTCCCCTCTTTCCGGATCTTTCTGTGGCTGCCCTGCGAATGCTCCTGTCGCGGGGCAGCCACAGAAAGATCCGGAAAGAGGGGAGAAAAATCACCGGCGGTAAAGAGGTAACGTCCGGCAGGGGCCTGTTCCAGGGTACGCTGCAATAAGCGAAAGGGCTGCATATACAAAACATAACGAATTGTGTTATGTTTTGTCAATAAACACATTATTTTTTTAAAATCCTGCTGTTCATATCCGCCAGATTTTTGAGCACATTCCGAGCGAAAACCCGGACTTCGGGCATTAGTTGATTATAAAGGTCAACAATTTCTTTTTCATCTTTCTGCCTGGCTTCTTCGTCCCCCTGGTTGATAAACATATTCCCTTCCCCGGTTCTAAGCCATGCGGTATTAACCGAAAAAGCGGAAGAAATAAGCCTGATCAGGCGATCGTTGACATGGCGCCGGGATTTTTCCAGGAATGCGACATGGGAGCGGGAAACTGAAATTTTTTGCCCAAAGTCCTTTTGGCTCAAATTCAAGGCGTTCCTCAACTCCAAAAGCCTGTTACCCAATTCTTCATTCATTACCTTAAAAGTAGCAAAAAAACAGTATAGGAACAAGAATAAGCGGTTGACATGGGCACATTGTGTCATTATTATATAGCACAATTAGGAGTATCTTCATGGAACATGGCGGAATTTCGGATTTTCCTATCGAGACCTACCGGCTGCTTCCCCATGAAAGTAAAAAATTCCTCAAGTTTATCTATAGCAATCTGGTTTTGGTGCAGAAGGCGATTTTGGAGAAAGGGCCGGGTTCCGGAAAGGGAACAACCGGGGATGGCCCGGTAAAGATGCGGAGCAAGGAGTCCGAATAAAGATGGAATTACAGAAGAAAACAAAAGCATTACTGATTACCTTAATCGTGGCAGGTAGTTTAATTGTATTGGGATATTTCAGGGAAGATATTTATCTGGCACTGAAAACAACACCGGCAATGTTCAAGGCTGCGGCGGCTGATCAATCATCGACAACGGTAAACAGCGGTAAAACAGGCGCAGATGCCAATGTTATTCAAGCTTGGGAAACAGAAGTGACAGAAACAACGGTAGAACGGGCCGCCGGTTATATATTTCGGGGGAAAACCAATCTGAAGATAAGCGGGAAAATGACCCGCAAACAATTATGGAGCATACTCGTGGCGCTGCAAAGCGCAAATACAAATCAGTTGTTCAGGCTGGATTTTTCAGGGACTGCTTTTTCAGGGAATTCTCTTTCTGTTGATGATGGTTTCAGGCTTAAAAATCTTGGTGCAATTACATTACCCAAGGGGGTAAGAAAGCTTAACGAAAGCGTATTTGCCGATGCGGTTAATCTTATTGAAATTGAATTGCCGGAATCACTCAAATATATTTATGGTTATGCGTTTCAAAATACCGCTTATACTAAAATTGTCATTCCATCAAAATCATATATTGACGCTTATTGCTTGCAGTCCCGTCATCCAAGCACAGTAGTACTGAGGGAAGGCAGAAGGACCATCAGCGCCTATGCTTTTTATGGGACAATGGTTCCCTTTGAGTTGGTAATTCCTCCGTCATTTAAAACATTTGCCGATGGTACATTTGAAAAATGCGAGGTAATTTACAGCTATGCTTCCACCCCGCCCAAAGGCAGCGATAATTGTCTCAGGGATGCCAAAACGATTTACTGCCCCGATCCAAAAGTCTATGAGGACGCATGGTTTAACTATACCATGGCGGAATTTAAACCGCTTCCATCTGATCACCCCACAATTGAAAGCTGGTACTAAGGCAGTCTCACACATACTCCTCCCACGCCTTTATTTCGAGCCCCCGTTCCCGGTTGTAGGCCAGCGCGTCGATGAATTCCCGCGCAACCTTGATGTTGGTAAAGAGGGGGATGTCGAAGTCCACGGCCATGCGGCGGATGATGTAGTCGTTTTTCAGTTCGGTCTCCCGGTTGTTTTTGGGGATGTTGATGATCATGTCGATTTCACGGCGCTTGATAAAGCCGGCGATGTTGGGCTCCTTCGATTCCAGGGGCCAGTTGAGGGCGGTGATGGGGATTCCGTTCCCCGCGAGGAATTTCGCGGTGCCCCGCGAGGCGAAAAGTTCGTAGCCCATTTCCACGAGCTTGCGGGCGGAGCCGAGGAAGTTGAGTTTGTCTTCGATGGGGCCCGTGGAAAGGAGGATGCGTTTTTTGGGAATCCGGTAGCCCACCGAGAGGAGGCTTTTGAGGAAGGCATCGGAGAGGTCCGTGCCGATGCAGCCCACTTCCCCGGTGGAGGCCATCTCCACGCCGGTCACCGGGTCCGCGCCGTGGAGCCGGGAAAAGCTGAACTGGGCAGCCTTGACCCCGACCCACTTGAGGTCCAGCGCCGACACCGGGGGTGTTTCAACGTGTTCGTCCAGCATGGCCTTTATCGCCATCTCGATCATGTTTACCCGGCTGATCTTGGAACAAAAGGGGAAACTCCGGCTGGCCCGCAGATTGCATTCGATAACCCGTACCCGGTTCCGCTGTGCCAGAAACTGGATGTTGAAGGGGCCGGTGATGTCCAGCGCCCGCGCGATCTCCTCACTGATCCTGCGTATCTTGCGTATCGTTTCAATGTAGAGCCGCTGCGCCGGCAGCACCACTGTGGCGTCACCGGAGTGGACCCCGGCATTTTCAATATGCTCGGTGATAGCGTGGAAGATAATCTCCCCCCGTTTCGCCACCGCGTCAATTTCTATCTCCTTTGAATTTTCCACGAACTTGGAAATCACCACCGGATGTTCCGCGGAAACATCCGCAGCAAGACTGAGGAATTTTTCGAGGCTCGCGTCGTCCCAGGCCACGTTCATCGCCGCGCCGGACAACACATAGCTGGGCCGGATCAGCACCGGGTAGCCGACCTCGGCGGCAAAGGCCTTGGCGGAATCAAGGTCAGTCAGCTCCTTCCATTCGGGCTGCTCAATTTCAAGCTTGTCTAAGAGGGCGGAGAATTTGTTCCGGTCCTCCGCCATGTCGATTGATTGCGGGCTCGTGCCGTAGATCAGTGTTCCTGCGGCGTAGAGTTTTGTGGCAAGGTTGTTGGGAATCTGTCCCCCCATGGAAAGGATGATCCCATCGGGGCGTTCCCGTTCGTAGATGTCGAGGATCCGCTCCAGGGTGAGTTCCTCGAAGTAGAGCCGGTCGCACATGTCGTAATCGGTGGAGACCGTTTCGGGGTTGCAGTTTACCATGATGGAATAGCGCCCCAGCTTGCGCGCGGTTTCCACCGCGTTGACGCAGCACCAGTCGAACTCAACGCTGCTCCCGATCCGGTAGGCCCCGGAACCCAGCACCATCACCCCGCGCCCGGATGGCGCCACATCGTCCGCAATGGCGGCTCCCGCACTGCCGCTCCCCGCCGCTCCGTAGGTCATGTAGAGGTAGTTTGTTTTCGCGGGGTACTCCGCCGCTAATGTATCGATCTGTTTTACTGCGGGGCGGATGCGGTATTCTTCACGCAGGCTGCGGATTTCCATTTCGGTAAGCCCCACAAATCCCCCAATCTGCGCATCGGAGAAGCCGAACTTTTTTGCGCGGGCCAGCAGATCCCGGTCAATCTTTTTAACCCCCCGCAGCGATTGTTCCGTTTCCAACGTATTGGCTATCTTGTGCAAAAACCAGCGGTCGATCTTGGTAAGCCGATGTATCCGCTCAACCGTCCAGCCTTCCCTGAGCGCCCGGTAGATGATGAAAACCCGCCTGTCCGTGGGCTT
Organism: Spirochaetia bacterium; assembly: GCA_025997555.1. Lineage (GTDB taxonomy): Bacteria > Spirochaetota > Spirochaetia > Treponematales > Breznakiellaceae > BNUT01. The sequence continues at coordinate 1,753 of BNUT01000128.1, read as the reverse complement.
TTGCAGCGCTTCTTTTATATTGGCGATGCCGCTCCCGCAGAGACTGTCATCGGCGGCAAGCCCCGGCGCGCCGATGCCGGTCATCCGCAGCGCTTTTTGCAGGGCCTCCTCAAAGTTGCGTCCGATGGACATCACTTCCCCTACGGACTTCATTTCTGACCCCAGGCGGACATCGACGTTTTTGAATTTCGCCAAATCCCAGCGGGGGACTTTAACCACGCAGTAATCCAGCGCGGGCTCGAAACAGGATTTTGTCACACGGGTGATCCGGTTTTCGATATCCGCCAGTGAATAACCCAGGGCGAGTTTTGCCGCAACAAAGGCCAGGGGGTAGCCCGTGGCCTTCGATGCGAGGGCGGAACTACGGGAGAGCCGGGCGTTCACTTCGATGATGCGGTAATCCTCGGAAGCGGGGTCAAGCGCGTACTGGATGTTACATTCCCCCACGATCCCCAGATGGCGGATCACATCGATGGCGATGCGGCGCAGCTTGTGGTATTCGCTATCCGTAAGGGTCTGCGAAGGGGCAACAACGATACTCTCGCCGGTGTGAATCCCCAGGGGGTCAAAGTTTTCCATATTACAAACAGTGATGCAGTTGTCAAAGGCATCCCGCACCACCTCGTATTCAATTTCCTTCCAGCCCCCAAGCCATTCCTCCACCAGTACCTGTGGCGCATGGGAAAAAGCCCTATCGCAGCGGCGGCGGATATCCCCTTCGTTGCGGCATATCCCCGAACCCGCACCGCCCAAGGCATAAGCCACCCGGACCATCACGGGGTAGCCGATTTCTTCTGCGGCATGTACCGCAGCATCGGTATCGGCAACAGCAATACTGCGGGGGGACTTTGCGCCAATCTCATTGAGCCGGTTCACAAAAAGTTCCCGGTCCTCCGTATCCTCGATGGCCTTAACCGGGGTGCCCAAAACCCGGACCCCGTTTTTGTACAGCGTGCCGTCACGGTCCAGTGCGACACCGCAGTTAAGCGCAGTCTGCCCGCCGAAGGAAAGCAGGAGCCCGTCAGGCTTTTCCTTTTCGATCACCTGTTTGACATATTCGGGGGTCACCGGCAAAAAGTAGGTGGCGTCCGCCATGCCTTCGCTGGTCTGGATCGTAGCGATGTTGGGGTTTATCAGGACAGTCTTGATGCCCTCTTCCCGCAGCGCCTTGAGGGCCTGTGAACCGGAGTAATCGAATTCCCCGGCCTGCCCGATCTTGAGGCCGCCTGAACCGAGGACGAGAATTTTTTTCGGTTTATCACTATTTGATATACTCATTTTGAGGTTCCGCCTTTAACCTGTTCCAGAAACCTGTCAATTAAAAACTCCGTATCCCGCGGCCCCGGGCAGCCCTCCGGGTGGAACTGCACTGCGGAGAAGGGATGCGTCGTTGAGCGGATGCCCTCGACCGTGCCGTCGTTGGCGTTGAGGAACCAGGGCTCCCATGTTTTGGGAAGGGTCTCGCCACGCACCGCGTAACCGTGGTTCTGGCTGGTGATGTAGCAGCGGCTTGTCCCCGCTTCGATGCAGGGCTGGTTCTGGCCCCGGTGGCCGTAGGGGAGCTTGTAGGTGTCGGCCCCTGCTGCAAGGGCCATGATCTGGTTGCCCAGGCAGATGCCGAAGATGGGCTTGCCCCTATCGAAGGCCCTGCGTACCATGGCGATGGTCCTGCCGCAGGCCTTTGGATCGCCGGGGCCGTTGGACAAAAAGAGGCCGTCGTAGTCAATGCCGGAAAGGTCGTGGTTCCACGGCA
>BNUT01000127.1 GCA_025997555.1 Spirochaetia bacterium | reverse complement strand
TGTACATGAACGGCGCCTCCAGTTCCCTGCCTGAGGATGTGCAGCGGGATTTTATTCACTCCATCCCCGGCCTTGAGGAAGCGCGGATCGTCCGGCCCGCATACGCAGTGGAATACGATTACCTTGATCCCCTGGACCTCTACCCCACCCTGGAATCCAAGCGCCTTTCTGGCCTCTTTGCGGCGGGGCAGACCAACGGCAGCTCCGGCTACGAGGAGGCAGCGGCACAGGGGATCATGGCGGGAATCAACGCCGCCCAAAAAATGCGGGGGGAGCCGCCGCTCATTCTTGGCCGCGCCGAAGCCTACATCGGCGTCCTCATCGACGACCTCACTACATTAGGCACAAAGGAGCCCTACCGGATGTTCACCAGCCGCGCCGAACACCGGCTGGTGCTGCGCCACGACACCGCCGACACCCGGTTGACAGCGAAGGCCCATGATCTGGGGCTGGTGAGTGAACAGCGCTGGGAACGGTTCAACAGTAAAACTGCGGGGCTTGGGGTGATAACAGAATTACTGCGGCAGCGAAAAATTCCCGGCCTTAAGGAGCTGGAAAGTTCGGGGGCGGCGGAAGGACTGCGGCCTCACAGTGGCGACACCCTTGCACAGGCCATCACCGATGCTGGGGTAAATCCGCAGGATCTCTTTTCCTACGCGCCGGAATTATCGGCCTATCCCGCCGAATGGTTTGAGCGGGCAGTGCTGGATATCAAATATGCAGGTTATATCGAGAAAGAAAAAAAGGCCACCGCCCGGAACGCCAAAATGGACGCCATTAAACTCGATCCCACCATGGACTACGCCACCATCACGGGCCTTTCTGCGGAGTCGAAAGAAAAACTGCGCATTGTCCGGCCCCTTACCGTGGGACAGGCCGCCCGGATTCCCGGTGTCCGGCAGGGGGACATCGCACTACTCATGGTGCTGGTAAAGAAGGGATAAGCAGAAACGCCGCAAAATAATGAAGCAGGAGTATCAATCATGAACTATCTTTTTGTAATTTTAGGCGGAGGAATCGGCGCGGTCCTGCGTTACCTTTCCACCCAAGGTATTACTGCGCTTGCTAAAGTCCCCTTCCCTGCGGGGACACTGGCGGTCAACGTGGTGGGGGCGCTTATCATCGGTTTTCTGTTCAGCCTTTTTGAAGCCCGCGCCGTCCCTGTGGGGCTGCGGCTTTTTTTGATCACCGGCTTCCTTGGGGGCTACACCACGTTTTCATCTTATTCCCTTGAAACGGCCCGGCTCATGCTGGAGGGAAACATCCCCATGGCCTTACTTAATCTGCTGCTCAACAACGGCGTATGTTTACTGTTTGTGGTGTTAGGAATAAGCGCGGGAAAACTGGCGGGATAGGACCATTCCTGTCCCGCCTTTACGACAGCAAATTATTTCCTGAAATCATCCAGCCTGATGGTACTTGCGCCATTGTGACGGGATGCTTCTGCGGCAAAGGCCATATAGTGACTTTCAAAGGAATCGCTTACCGAGCTTCTGGCTGCGCCGTCACCGCTGCGAACCATGCGGACAAAATCGGTGACCAGATTCTGATCGCCCCCCGCATGGCCACCGATGGGTTCCGCCAATTTAATGTCCTCCACATTCCGGGAAGAAAAATCCTTTACCCTGATCGTCCGGTCTTCCATATCCCCGGTGATTTCACCCTCGGTTCCAAAGAGGACAATATTCCGATGGGTCTTCATGGTAAAGGCGGACATGGTAAAAGTTGCGTTCACACCGTTGTTGAACCGCATGGACACGGTCTGATGATCCACCACATCGTTATCGCAGTGGAAAACGCATCTTCCGTAAGGCCCCGTCTCCAGGGCTTTTACCCGGCCTTCCATGGACAGATCAGTGGTGATCACATTGGTGGGCCACCCGACATGATCGGTAAGATAAATTTTTGACACATGGTAGGGACAGCTTGTCATGTGGGGACAGCCGTCGAGGCAGCGTTTCGGCGCGCCCTTTGGGGCGTTCTCCGCTTTAAAATAATTCAGCGTACCGTAGGAACTGATGGATTCGCAGGGCGATTCCGCAAGCCAATTCAGGATATCCATATCGTGACAGCTTTTCTGTAAAAGCATGGGGGAAGATTCTGCGGTGTTCCGCCAATTTCCCCGGACAAAACTGTGGGACATATGAACATGCCCCACGTTTTCAATCAGATCGATGCCGATAAGTTTGCCTATCCGCCCGGTGTCCAGCAGTTCCTTAATCCGTGAAAAAAATGAAGTGTATTTCAAAACATAGCAGAGCATAAAAACCTTGTTGAATCCCACGGCCTTTTTCTCAATGGTTCTGCATTCTTCCAGGGTAGGCACAATCGGTTTCTCGCAGAGGATATGCACATTCCGATCCATGGCCTCGGCCAGCGGCCCCGCATGCATAGGGTCCAGGGTGGCAATGATCACCCCGTCAATATCGGTAACTTTGGCAGCCGCGCCTTCCCAGGAAGTAAAGGCAAGGCTGTCGGGAATATGATGATCCGCCTGTATCCGCTTGCGCTTTACCTCGTCCGGTTCCGCCACCGCGACAATGTTCATCATGGTAGGATTCCTCTTTGCGTATTCCGCATACACAAGGCCGCCGCGGCTACCCGCCCCAAGCAAAAGTATCTTAACCGGCTTCATAATTAACTCCCTTAAAATTGATTTTTTACGGTCATCTGGAGAATATTGACATCACCCCGGAGGCCAGTCAAGGGGACGGCCGCCGAGGACATGGCAGTGAAGGTGGTCCACGGTTTGGCCGCCGTCGGATTTGCAGTTGATCACAAACCGGGCGCCCTTTTCCCCGCAGCCGAGTTCCGCGGCCAATGCTTGAGCCTTGTACAGAAGCCGTCCGATTAGGCTACTGTCACCGCTTTCCATCTCCATGATGTTTTTGATGTGCCGCTTGGGGATCACCAGAAAATGCACCGGCGCCTGGGGCGTCACATCGTGAAAGGCCAGAAGTTCATCATCCTCGTAAATTTTCTTGCCGGGGATTTCCCCGGCAATGATCTTGCAAAAAATACAATCACCCATGCGTCCCTCCGGTCCGCTTTCGTATAAGAAAGATTTACACGCCGCTATGCAGCGGCGACCTCATAGGGATCAGTTTAACCAGGATCCCCTACCATATCAAGGCCGATATTATTATACTAAGGGCATGAAAAAGGTTTCGATCCTTCTGGCCGGATGCGGCGGATATGGGAAAAATTATGTCCGGGGATTGCTGGACTATCCGGAGCCCTCCTGGAAATTTGAGGGAGTGGTGGACCCCATGGCGGAAAAGTCCATCTACTATAATGAACTGCGGGAACGGAACATCCCCATCTATGAAAACATGGAAGATTTTTTCCGGGAACACCGGGCGGATCTTTCCATTATTGCCGCACCCATTCATACCCACTATGAATACAGCATGTACGCCATGGACAAGGGCAGTTCGGTGCTCTGCGAAAAACCGGTATGCGCCGATGCAAACCGGCTGGACGCCCTGGAAAAAAAAGAAAGGGAAACCGGCCTTTTTATGGCGGTGGGGTATCAGCGGTGTTTTGCCCGGAATATACTCGCCCTCAAGAGGGATATTCTGGACGGCCTTTTCGGGAAGCCGCTTCAGTTTAAGATGATGCGCATGCCCCGCCGGGGGACCGCCTACTACACCCGGAACGGCTGGGCAGGAAAACAGCGATTCGGCGGGGAATGGATTCTGGACAGCCCCCTGCAAAATGCCTGCGGTCATGAATTCCAGCTCATGCTCTTTCTCCTGGGAAATTCCCCGGAGACCTCTGCGGATCTCCGTTCCCTGAAGGCGGAGCTTTGGCGCGGACGGCCGGGGATAGAAAACTACGATGCCGCTGCGGTCAGGGTTGATACCAACGCTGATGCGCCGATCTATTTTTATACCGCCCATTGCGTACACTCCCGGGACACCGGGCCGACGGGCGAATTCTGTTTTGAAAAGGGAACCATCCATTTAACGGTGGAAGATGGGGTGGAAACTTTTACCGCCCGTTTCAATGACGGCCGAAAAAAACACTACGAATCGGCGGTGGAAAAAAACAACAGTATCCAGAAAATGCTGGATTCAGTTGAAGCGGTACGGAACAAGAGCCGGCCGGTGTGTACCCTGGCAACAGTCCGGCCCCACCTTGACTGCGTTCTCAAAGCCCAGGAGTTTCCCATAACTGCGGTGGCCGAAAAGGATCTTGTCCGGGGCGAAGAAAACGGGGATGAGTTCTTTTATATCCCCGGCCTTGAGGAAGCCTTCTCCCGCTCCTATGATCGGGCCGTCCTGCCCTCGGACATCAATTTTAGCGTATAAATCCCGGTCCGGCGGCGGCCTTTTTCAGGGCATCTTCCACCGCAGTAAGAAAACCCGCGCTGGATTCGGTGGCCCCGGAGACGGCATCCAGATCAACGGAGTTGTATTCCAGAACCAGGTCGAAGAGTTCCTCCATGGCCGCCCCGCCAACCGATGGATATTCCCGGTGTTCATCCAGTTCGATGCCTTGAATTTGCCCATCGGAAATAGTGACCAGTACCCGGATGGTTCCCTGGTATCCCTGCGCAGCCCCTTCCCATATCCCGTCCCGGTAATCCCCGGCGGACAGGCTCTCCCGAAAGAACCCCGCAAAAGGGTTCCCGGTTTGCGGCCGGTTTTTAAATGCCGCGCAGCCCAAAAGCAGCCCCAATACAACAAAGACAAATAAGAGTTTCAAAGAATTTCTCATAACAGCGCCTCCATTACTTTCTATATATAGGGCACTGGCGTGGAAGGCGGTTTAATGGGAAGCCATTTTTTCCGTAGTTTTCTTCAAAAATCGTTCATTTTCGATGATAAAACGCTCGTGGGTGCCCTCGCCTATTTTCCCGGCATTGTCATGGGCCTCAACTTTGAAGCGGAGCCTGCGGCCGTCAACTTCGATCAGTTCCCCGACGGCCTTTACTTCCGCGCCTACGGGACTGGCGAAAAGGTGTTTCACCTTGAGCTCGGTCCCCACGGTGGACCATCCTGCGGGGAGCCTGTCTTGCACCGCCGCTGCGGCGGCTCCCTCCATGAGGGCGATCATGGCCGGAGTGGCGTATACGGGCAGGCCCCCGCTTCCCCAGGATTCGGCGGTGTTATCCCCGGTTACGATTTCGGTCTTTTCGACTTTTAGGCCAATTGGTAAAATGGTATCGTATTCCATGTAACACTCCTCAACTCTATTGTACGCCGGTTTCCCCTCACTTGAAAAGCTTATCAACAAGGGTTAGTTTATATGTATGACCGCAGCACTTTCGCCTTACCGCCTCAGTAAAGCCCGTGATTTATACAATATATTCAATGTTTTTAACGCACTTTCCTGGAACTTTCTGGTGGGGAGCATCGTCACCCTCTTTGCCATGCGCCTTAACGCATCCTCCACCTACATCGGCCTTTTGAGCGCCGTAGTTTACGTCGCCTTCTTTTTTCTGCCCCTGGGGAAGATACTTGCCCGGCGCTTTTCCATTGTCGGGGTTTTTGCCGTTGCCTGGACAGTGCGGGCTGTCTGCATGATCGCCGCAGTATTCGCCCCCTTCGCCGCCGCTGCGGGACACCGGGACCTTGCCTTGGGGCTCCTGTTGCTGGGGGTTGGCCTCTTCCACGTCAGCCGGGGGATCGGCATGATCGGCAACAACCCGGTCCTCAGTTCCCTTTCCGCCGGGCCGGACCGGGGTTCCTACATGACCCAGATACAGATCATCAACAGCGCCACCGGAATGTTCGCGGGTTTTGCAATCGCCATACTCTTGGGACGGGAACCGCCCCTGTTCCTCTACTCCATTGTTTTTGCCATAGGTATCGGCTGCGGAATTTTAAGCGGAACAATGCTCAAAAAAATCCCTGAGCCGCCCGCCGAAGAAAATGGCAAAAAAATAAAATTCTTCACCATGTTTAAAGAAGCCATGGCGCAGCCCAGCCTGAAACAATTCATAGTGATCCTGTTTCTGGTGGCGCTGATCTCCGGGGTGTCACGGGCCTTCATCATCGTTTATTCCCGTGAAGTATTCCTGCAAAGTGACGGCATGGTTTCGCTTTACTCGGTCTTTGGCGGATTGGGGAACCTCATGATCGGGCTCCTGATAAAATTTCTCGTAGACCGAATCGGGGCAAAACCCATATTCATCCTTACCATATTTACCGGCCTTGCCAGCATGATCCCCATCATGTTTTTTCCGTCATCAGCAATAGAAAATATTTCTACGGGAATTCTTTTTCTTTCTTTTATTTTCTTTGTAATGAACCTCGGCTTCCTTGGTGCGGAGGGAATTGCCCAGACTTATTTTCTGGGACTCGTTCCCATGGACCTTATGCTGGACATGGGCATCCTCTATTTTTTTATCTTCGGCGTTGCAGGCGCGGGAGGCTCCTTTGCCGCAGGATTACTGCTGGATATCATGTTTGGAATCGGCCTGTCAAAATTTATTGCCTTTAAAATTCTGTACATTATTCTGATAGGACTCACCATTTTTGTGTTGGTGCTACAGCGCAAGCTTACCCCCCTGGGAGCGCTGCCATTCCGGGGCGCACTGGAAGTGATGTTCTCCTTCCGGGATCTGCGGGCCATCGCCCTCCTTGATAAGCTGAATAAAACCAGCGATTCCCATGAAGAGGAGGTCCTCCTCGGCGCGCTCCACGACACCCCTTCCCAGCTTGCCATCAGGGAACTTTTGGAGCGGGCCTGTTCCCCGCGGCTTGCCATCAGAATAGAATCACTGCGGGCCATGGAGACCCTGAAAACCTTAAACGAAGATGCAGAAAAGGCTCTTCTGTCAGACCTGGTGAATAACCCCTTTACCACCGCCTATATCTCCGCCCGCATTTTAGGGAATCACCGGGTTTTTTCCGCCACACCCTTACTGCGGGAACTGGCAGCTTCCAGAGACTATATGCTTGCCGGTGAAGCGATGATAGCCCTTGCCCGCCTTGAGGACGAAGCCTTCCGTCCCCAGATCGAACGGATAATCCTTAAAACAAAAAATCCCCGGCTCAAAATAATGGGAGTGGAAGCCTTCGGAATTTACCGATCTCCCAATTCACTTTCGGTGCTGCTGGACATCCTCCGCTCCGCCAATCCCCCGCCCTATTTGCGGGATGAGGTGGTCCTCGCCATGGCGTCGATCCTGGACACACAAAACTTGTTCTACCCAATCCTGGTGCGTTTCCTGGAAGATGAAACCCTGGCTGCCACTCTGGCCATGGATGAAGCGGAAGCGGCCTTTGAGTATTACAAATCAAACCTTGGTAACCGTCATCCGGACAAAAAGAAACCCGATCTTGCCCTCATCGTCAACCACGCCAAAAATATCCAGACCACCGTGTCCGCATATACCCGCGAAAAGAACGGCGCGCACCTCTCCCGTTGGATTCTGGAACTAAAAGAAGATTCAGACGGCGCCATCGCCCAGATGGTTCTTGCCGAAGCAGCCCTGGACGATGAACTCATCGCCCACCCGCGCCTCCAGCTCCTTATTGTGCATTGGGCCGCGCATAAATTGCGGCTCTGGGTGAACAGGCTCAAGTAAGTTGAAACCGTTGGCTATGGGCCTCAGCCTGGTTCATTCCTTCCCACGTCCAGAGGGATGGAAGTGGGAATCTCGGGCATACTCCCCAAATGGTACATAGCGTATGTTAGGCGCAATTGGGTTTTGAAATTATTGTAAAAATAATAAAACCTTATTGACAAAAAATTGGAAATATTGTAAAATAAAAAAGGAGAAATAATGTGGAAAATAATGATATAGAAAATTTTTGGAAAGAATATCAAACATATTCTGGAAATAATATAAAAAAATACGATGATATTTTTTCATTTGGAGATACATCAAAAATGGCTGATGATTTATTGGAATTAATAATAAATGGTAAAAAAAGGGGAACTACAAGTTTATTAAAATTATATGAAATTGATAAAGAAAAAATACCGCAAAAAGATTCGATTTCTATAGTGTTGAATAGAAATAATATACCTATGGCAATAATAAAAGATATTGATATAAAAATATTATCCTTTAATGAAATAGGTGAAAATGAGGCAAAAATTGAAGGAGAGGGTGATTGTAGTTTAGATTATTGGAAAAGAATCCATAGAAAATTTTTTGAAGAAGAATGTCTAAAATATAAAATAAAATTCGACGAAAGAATGTTGGTTGTTTTTGAGACATTTGAATTAATATATTGTAAAAATAAGAGCTTGTAAATTTTTCTGTGTAAACAGCCGCATCATAGGGGGAGGCGGTCCCCATAGATGATAGCGAATTGATTGAGAGCAGCGCCCCAATCCCGTATCGGCATTGTCCATTTTTTAGAGATCCTT
>BNUT01000126.1 GCA_025997555.1 Spirochaetia bacterium | reverse complement strand
GGGCAAATGTGTTTGAATAAATAAAAAATTTGAAAATATATTGACAAATATTATTAATATGAATAGTATTTTATTATGAAAAGTTACAAATTTATGCTTGATTACCATTGTAATTGTTTATGGGGTATAAACCAGGAAACACAAGACAAATTTTGTTATCATATTGATGATTTATATGAACTTGGACTGTCAGAACAAGTAATTAATCTTAATAATTTAGTTTCTGATTTATATACAAAGCATAAATTTGTAACTTTTCATAATAAAATACTATTCATATTAATAATATTTGTCAATATATTTTCAAATTTTTTATTTATTCAAACACATTTGCCCCAATTTCGCATAACATACGCTATACGCTGCGCCGCAGTAGCGGCTTTACCTCCACAAAACCCCAGTCGGGCTTCGCCCTTTGTGGGGTTTTGTTCCGGTACATTTTTGCGGTTGCTGGAAACCTACGGTTTCCTTTATCGCAACCGCAAAAACGTCGTATAGCTTTCACGTTATGCGAAATTTTTTTGTCCCAAGACGGGGGGAGGCACCCTCCATGGTGCCAAGAAAATCCAATAATTTTTGACGAATTTTATGTAAAATATAATATTTTGCTTGACTAAATATTATATATATGTAATTATTTAAGAATGAATGGGGAACGTAGTTTCACCTATAGGGACTTATAAGAATTATGGTGAATAAAAATATATTGATTCTAGTAATACTCATTTTTTCATGTTATAATGGATTTGCCGAAAATGTCTCCAAGCAAATTTTAAATGAAAAAGACATTACAATTCTTATTGAAGAATGGGGACAAATTAGATATTATTTATACGAAGAAGAGTATGAGGATTATTGGAATATAATAAAATATTATATGGCTCAGTTATATAATTATATCATCCGTTCGCTGGTTCATATGTCTTATATTAATGAAGGATATAATCTTGATGAGCTTGTTAGTGAATACTGGAAAATATACAATATGGAAACGCCGGAATTTATCAAAGAAGCATTTTTACGAATTGAAATAAGGGAAAGTGGACATAAAATATTATTTGTAATTTTAGCGGGTCAAATGATAACATATTTTTCTGATGAGATAGACGAAATTCTATTGAGTAATAGAGAAAATATTACAGATGATGAATGGGAGAAGATCGCAGTACCATTTCTTAAAAATGTAGAAAGGTTAAATGATTTAATTAATATAAAAGATAGAAAATATATTAAGAAAAATCGAGATGAATTAAGTGTTATTTTACAAGGGTTTTTTTAATTTGAATAAAATAACTATGAATAGTCCGCCATCCATGGCGGAAGAGGACAAAAAAACATCGCATAACATACGCTATACGCTGCGCCGCAGTAGCGGCTTGGCCTACGAAAAAACGCAGTCGGCCTTTGGCCTTTGTGCGTTTTTTCTCCGGCACATTTTTGCGGTTGCTGGAAACCTGCGGTTTCCTTTATCGCAACCGCAAAAACGTCGTATAGCTTTCACGTTATGCGCCATTTGAAACAACCAATTGACAGTAATTGAAAAATATAATAATATGAGGCTATAATGAGACTAAAAATAAAGAATCCATTTTGGCAATTATTCAAAGCCTTATTGATATTGGGTTCAATTAAATTATTATATTTACTTTATATTTTTGTAGGATGGTATTTTGTTCTATCTACAGATTACAATCAAAAAGTATTTACAAATGAAATAAAAAAAGATGATCGCATGGAAAAACTATTATCGATAGAAAGTAATGCCGCTTCTGAAGGAGTATATCATATTATTATTGAACTAAAAGATGGGAAAAAAATAGGTGGTCAAGTCGATGGTAGTATTTATAAATTTAGAGAACTTCAAATAATAGATAGATATAACATATATACTTCTTTTTTACATCATTGGCAACATTCTTCTGAATGGGATGCTTTTTACTATAAAGGTATTTCAACATACCGTTTAGAAAAACTACTTAATAAATCATCAGGCTATTTTGAGACAGACTTGAATAAATTTATTGATGCTTATGATGAAATAAAGGAATTAGCTGAAAAACTATATAATAATCCCATCCCAGGAGCTAGAGAAGGAATAATCATGAATATGAGTGAATGGGGAGATGAGGAAGAACTAAAAAAATATATAGCTTATGTTAGTGAATTAAACGGATATAGAAGTAAAATATATATAGAAGTCAATAATGATTAAAATGTTTCAAACGGCGCATAACATACGCTTTACACAAACCTTTGTGTTTCCCCGTGTTCCCTTATGCTCACCTGTGTTTATCTTATTACAGGACAAAGAATTAGTCAAGTAGTTTGTGCTGTCATGTGTCTGTTCGTATTTATATGTTACCCTAATTTTTTTTATATTGCTGTCATATCTGCTGTCATTTTTGGTATTTTTAAGATGCACAGTAATACTGTTAATCAAAAATATAAAATTTTCCTCATGGCAAGCACATTCTAAATACCCCGAATTTAGCGTTTCCCGGCCCGTGGTTGCGTTCCCCGGAGTAATGCCGTATCTTTCTATGCCTTGCCCTTAATAAACTCAATGGCAGCCTAATTTACAAAATCATTTTCCTCCGGTAATCAACATCCACTGTATGCGGTAACTGCCGCCCTTTTTTGCGCCGCAATTTTTCAAAAGGTAAAAGCCCCTCCGCAAAAGCGGCGCAAAAAACCCCGGCGCCCCGCCCAGGAAAAGAAAGGTCAAAAACCCTGCGGGTTTTTTCCAAATCATTGAACGCCGTTTTTCTCAGGGCTTTATCGTCAGTAAAAACACGCTCGGCCTTTATCGTGAGGGCGGATTATTACAGTTCGTCGGGGCCATCCCTGGCCCCTCCTCACCCGCACCGGGGGACAGCCGGGGGCATCCATGCCCTTATCCGGCTGTCCCCCGGTGCGGCCATGCATTTTCAAACGTGAACAAATTGGTCTTGAGGGCTGATCCCACCGCACCCCGCCCTCCGGGGTTCCCTCCGCCCCTGCCGGCCCCCTCCACCCTAACGACCCCCCACCCCCGCATCCCCCGGTTATGGTATCGGATATACGTTAGGGGGGAGGGGGCCTCTTAGGGGCTCCGGCAAGCTCCGCTTTGCCCCTACGGGCGGGGTGCGGTAAACTATTTGTTGTAAGGGCTTTTGTTGTAGGTTCACGTTTGAAAATGCCCTTGAGGCTGGAACCAGCGCCCCTGCGGGGCGCCCGAGCTCCGTCCCGAGGCGGGTTCCCTGACGGTTAGGCGTTGATTCCAGCCAGCCCCCTTTCAGGAGGCTGAACAATATTCCGAGGCCACCTCCAGAATCCCTCCCCCCAAGGCTTAGACTACGCAGCCCTCCCCGCTAAGGCGGGGAAGGCTGGCCGAAGGCCCAGCCCTCAATGTCAGATTGACGTGTTGAATCCAACTTAGAACTTTTTTCCAAAGGATTATTAGGTATATAGTCTTCTTTTGTAAATGACAGAAGAGTCATAAAAAATAATATTAAGGGAAAACGTATTTGAAATAACTCAAACCCACTCCCAAACGCAAAATTCCCATGACAGATACCAAAAAATCAAAGCGTCAAAATGACGCCCCAAGCGTCACGATATTGATTACCGCACGATTATTTTTATTTTCCAGGGGGGAGCGCGCGACCGCTTAAATTGTCAGTTTTTGTACAATCCAAATTCAAACCATGTCATAATCAAAAAACATGAAGCATAATTGCTTTATTCCGTATCAAAAAAACACTCTGTTGCCTGCTTAATCACAACAGAGCGCACCCCAAAACGTACCCCCCTGTCGTTTCCCAACCCAACCAAGGGGGGCACGGGGGGAAACCTAAGACAATTCCCCTTTCAGCATAATCCCCTTCCAGAACCGGGCCTCCGCCGTCCGTCCCTTCTCAAGCCCAAGCTCTTTCAGGCGCATAGCCAGGAACCGTTCACTACAGGCGTGTTCATTGTTCTCCTCACACCATTCCTGATACGCCCGGAAAATCTCCCGCGCCCGCACCGATACCCCCGGCGACTGGACACAGCACTCCTTGATGAACGCCCCCAGCACATCCATCTCACTCCGGTATTCTTCCGTAGCGGAATCAATGATCGCCGGCGCCGCAGTGATTCGCTTTACAGGGCATACTTTTCAATGTCCATCCGGTCCCGGTAATCATCGGTCTTGAGCATCTGATCATAAATACTGTGAATAACCGCAATCCCCTTATGCCGCCAAAAACTTATACGAAAGTATAGGTTTTTGCTCATTGGAGAAGATTTTTTACTTTTTTATTGGGTTGACTCTTTCTTTCTGATTCAGCAAATAAGGTATACTATATTTCAGCCATTCAAAGATCGGTTTCTCATAGGCTGCGCCATCACGTATAGGGCAAATTTCCCTTGTCCACAGCCTTAAAAGCCGATATACTCTATCGGTAAGGAACATCCAACGAGGAGAATTATATGCCCCAAACCCAAACCATGACTTTAGATGAGAAACTTGACCTATCATGTAAGGCCGCTTTACTGGATAAGGCAGGTGATAAAGAAGGCGCTGAACGCACAATGAAATTAATCCCCATGCCTCCCTATCTGGCAAAATGGGCAAAAAAACATATGGGTCCCAATTTTCTGATAGAATACGGCTGGAATTTGTCAGAGGCAGAGGCTGAATTTGGATCGGACTGGCTTAATAAATAGCTTATTAAATGCGGTAGTCAATATTGACGGTGGGCGAAAAGGCTTTGCAACCGATGGCAAAGAGCATGAAGGGCGTTTATCCTATGAATACGGCATTTCAACTGCCATGACATCGTTTCAGGAAGCCCAAACGACCGGGGATTGTGAGACCCTGATTCAGGTGGAGCAAGCCTTTTTGGAGCAGGAACTTCATTTTTGCCATGAAAACGATGACATAACCCGGAACAGCCTCATACAGGCAATCCAGGACTTTGAGGATGCGCTGCGGTGCCTTAAAACCGTAGAAGTGACGGCACTCTACCAGGCCGCCGAAACTACCTACTCAACAACAAAATACCGTATTCGGGGATTCCCAAAAGACATTTTTCACCAGGCTTGCGATGCCCACCGTACCCGCTTGAGTAACTCCCTTCGTACCCCGGGGATCAACATGACAGAAAAAGCCGTCATACAGCAGCGTATGGCAAACATGAAAACCGCCGCAGGTTACTATATAGAGAAACAAAAAGCGGCTCTGTCGGGCGTATAGCCTGAGATAGTCCTCTTGCTTCGTTTCTTTGGGGTAACCGGGCCTGCCCAATCTTTATGTTATGCGGTCAATAGAATGGCCGGGTAGTTACTTACATTCACAAGTTTTGATAAGATAGATACATAAAGGAGGCCCCGTGCCTGAACCAGCCAAGAAAGCCCCCAAAGTCCCGCGATTCCTTCAAATCACCGTAAAGGACAGTGAAGGCAAAGAATGGTCTACGATGATTGCCCAGCCTAAAGACTTTTCCTCCGGGTCGGTCGGTTTCTATGGCTCCGATAAGATTACCAACCCGGAAGGCGGGGAGCGGTATCAATGCGGGCTTACCTTTACCCTCATTGGGTCAAAGCCGGGGAAGTAGGACAGATGGCAGGTGATTGGTCTTTCGCAAAAATTCAAGAATATTTTACAAATGAGATAGAGGAAAATCTCACTCTTGACTATAAAGCGGCAGACGCATTGCATAAATCTGATGGTAAAAAGGCTGAAATAACAAAAGATGTTTCAGCTATGGCTAATTCCGATGGTGGTATTATAATTTATGGGATAAAAGAAAATCAGGAGAAAAAATATCTTCCCGGTGAAATAACCCCCATCAACATAAAAGAATTTTCTAAAGAATGGCTAGAGCAAGTCATAAATACAATTCGACCTAAAATCGATGGTGTTATAATAACTCCTATCCCTATAGAAACAAGCGATGATTCAGTAATCTATATTGTCGAAATTCCCAAAAGTGATACCGCCCACCAAGCTAAAGACCACCGTTATTATAAAAGATTTAATTTTATATCTGAAATGATGGAAGACTACGAAATAAGAGATGTAATGGGGCGTAACCAGTATCCAAAATTTGATATATCATTTAAGATAATAGAAAAATTTGAATATATTACAACAGGATCATTGCCTTATGGTCTTGATAGCTTGCCCATTGCAAATAAACCGGAAAAGAAAACAGAAACAAGAATCTCATATACTTTATTTGCTAAAGCAACAAATATTGGGGCTGTTTATGCAAATTATGTGAATATATTTATCAGGATTCCACTTTGTTTTCTTAGAAAAGATTATTTTGATTACGATAAGTATGCATTTGAAGAAGATGGATTGCCATATTATGAGTTTTATGAAGATAATACCAGACGAGATGTTGTTGATGTAAAATCATTAACTGATGTTGTGTATGGGCTGGGGGTCTATGTTTTCAAAGATTTCTTTATCGGTTAAGGATTTTTTTGAAAGGGCATTGATACAGCCAATAATTTTCAGGGCATCCTCTACTTCGATTTCCTTGTTCTCGTTGGTATTGCGTTTTTCTATTGAAGCTTTTAATTTATCATTTAGCTGGCTTGTTTCTATGGTTAAGACGATGACTTTATAATCTGACAATAATTCCTTGTCTACGGCTTCGCCGAAGCCGATACGGTACATTTCTTCGCCGTATAGTCCGGTGTCGTCCATGGAGCATAAAATGGCGTCCGCTTCCTTTGCCTTTTTTTGCGCCGCTTCCGAATAGAGCCGGGGGGTGGCGGTCATGTATATCCGTTTTTTACTTTTGAGGAATTTATCATCATGGACTTTTACAAATGCCGATTCGTCCTGGCCGGAAATGGTTACCCCGGTGGTACGGTGGGCTTCATCACAAATAATAATGTCAAATAAAAATGAGCCTTGTTTCTGTTTGTTTATGGATTTTTGTACCTGGCTTATTACGTCTATGGATTGGTAGGTAGAGAATACCACTACTAAGCCGCCTGACTTTTTTTGTGAAGTTATGGCACGGTCATATTGTTGGGCAATATTCTTGATGTTGGTTGAGGCCGGCAAGGCTAAATCAACGATTGAGTCATCATCCTTGGTTTTTGAGACCTGGGCATCTGAACAGATACAGATGGGGTATATGGGTTCCTGGGCCTGGGCGGACCATTCCCGGAGGGTCTGGCCCAATAGGGCAATAGAGGGGACCAGGAAAAGAACAAAACCTTTCCCGTGAGACCCTTCCGGGTCTCCTGTTTCGTTTTCTACTATGCGGAGGCTGGTAAAGGTCTTGCCGGTTCCGCAGGCCATTATCAGTTTGCCCCGGTCGGCAGTTTTAAGGTATTCGTGGGTCTGGTCTATGGCGGTCTGTTGATGGGGCTTGGGGTTGTACCGCTTCTTTACGGCCTGTTCCCCGGAGTTTCCTTTGTCCAGTTTTGCCCAATCTACCGGGGCGTTTGCTAAGTCTAAGTAACCCCGCCGTATGACTTCCGGGCTTTGTCCTTTTATGGTGCTTTCGGCTTCGGGGTTAAACCCTGCTATGGTGGTATCAAGCCAGAGGCGGCATGAGAAACGGACTTTTTTACCCGGTTCCAGGACATCATAGAAGGACTTGCCGGAAGTTGACAGGAAAGTATCTACCATTGGTTTGGTTATCCGGGTATCTTCTTTATAGCATTTGCATTGGACGGCCCAATAATCGCCGTAGACGGTCCGGGTAACAAGGTCTATTCCGGTATCTTTGCCTGAAAAGTCTTTACGGGCGGGGAAATCGGACCATAGCCATACATTGGTCCACAAAACAGCGTAGAGGGGGTCAGATTTGAGGTATTCCTGCATGAGGCGTTCAAAGCGGTAGCCCTTGTCACGCTCAGAAAATGCGGTGTCCCGGTATTTTTGTATGACGGTTTCAAAGGGGTTCATTTTTTCCGCCTAATCTCCCAACAATGAATATCTGTAGGAGCATCCAGTAAATTAGATATATCTAAGCTATCCCATTCATAAAAACCTGTTGCTTGGCAATAAACGTCATCGGCGGCAGCAACCGTTGAAAGGTATTCACCATAAATTTCATCTTTCAATCCTAGCGTCCATTTCCCACTATTGGGGTTATAGGCAATATGGAATGTCCCAACAGGAGATTTGTAGATGAATATATTATTATGGTTATTTATTTCTTCCATTTTTCCTGATTTACCTCTCGAAAATTATTTCAATTTCATTAAATTTTATTTCACCTGATTTTACAGGGGAATTATCAGCATGGATTGTCCATTTGATTAAATCTGTACTGCCTAAGCGGAACTTGCCGTTTTTAGCGGCAGCTTATTAGGTGGTTCGGAGCGCGGCGGTTTGGTTTTGCCAGTAGCTCCGTCTGTTAATAAATGCAGTATGCAGTTTTTCCCTGCGTTC
>BNUT01000125.1 GCA_025997555.1 Spirochaetia bacterium | reverse complement strand
CTGAATCAAAAACAGGGCTTGGTCGATCAGGTGGACACTCCAGTCCCAGATCATGCCTCCGCCGAAACGCTTGAACTCGTGCCAGCCGTGGAGCTTGCAGTTCTGGGCGTGGAGGGTGGACTCGATGTTGAAAATATTCCCCACAAGATTTTCGTCGTATACTTTTTTAACGATGCGGAAATCCTTGTCCCAGCGCCGGTTTTGATGTACCTCAAAAAGCACCCCGCATTCCTTCGCGGTACGGGTCATCTCGTCAAAATCCTCGATGCAGAGGGCTGCGGGTTTTTCACAGATGATGTTCTTCCCCGCCTTTGCCGCCTTGATTGCGTACTGCTTATGCAGATGGTTGGGAACCGTGAGCAGCACCGTATTGAACCCGCTGTCCGCAAAGAAAGCGTCCTCATCGTTTAGGTAAGGCTTGATCCCCAGTTTTTCAGCGTCCGCAAGCTGAGTTACATCCAGATCACAGGCGGCGACAAAACGCACACCGGGCACTTTTACATGCTCCGTGTGGTAGTGCCCCATTCCGCCAAAACCCAAAACGCCAATCTTTAACTCTTCCATAATTTCTTCTTTTTTAAAACCCGCTAAACGGCTCAGGCCGGGTGCAGGTACTCTTTACATCGTAGTAACTGCCCGATGCGGAAGCGTCGTGGATGCCGTGCATCACGTCCAGCACATGGTAGGCCATCTCACCGTTTGCCCGGTGGGGCCGGTTTTCACCAATGGACAGCGCCAGATCGGTGATGCCAAGGCCCCGGCTGTTTTCCTTGTATTCCCGCAGGAGGGGTATCTCGGACCAGTTCTCTTCCCGGTAGCGTTTTACATACACCGGCCCGCCAAAGGTGTTGGGGTCCGGCACCCGCAGGGTTCCCTCGGTACCGTAAATTTCGATAAAAGGCAGGGTATGGGAATACACATCAAAACTGGTGATGATGGTTCCCACCGCACCTGATGAAAAGTCCAACACTCCGGCGATGGTAGTAGGTACTTCAACGTCGATAACCGTGCCGTTCAGGGGCTCACTGGTGATGGTCCGCTGTTTGATGGGTGTCTTTGCGGAACCGGAAACACGGGCGATGGGCCCAAGGAGATTTACCAGTGCGGTAAGGTAGTAGGGGCCCATATCGAACATGGGGCCACCACCCTTTTTGTAATAAAATTCCGGCCCCGGATGCCAATGCTCATGGCCGTGGTTCGCCATAAAAGCGGTGGCCGCCACGGGCTTCCCGATCCAGCCGTCATCCAGGAGCTTGCGGCAGGTTTGGCCTCCCGCGCCCAGGAAAGTGTCCGGGGAACCGCCCACCTTCACCTTGTTGGCGGTGGCAACTTTGAGAACCTCCTGAGCCTCCTCCCGCTTTGCGCAGAGGGGCTTTTCATCGTACACATGCTTGCCCGCTTTTACCGCCGCAAGGGCAACCCCGTAATGATCCGGGGGCTGGGTAATGTTGAGGATGATGTCCACATCAGGGCTCTCGATGAGGTCCTGAGTTTTCAGGATATGGGGAATGCCATAATCCGTATTGGCCTTTGCGGCCCGTTCATGGATCAGGTCCGTTACCGCCGTAACCTGCACATGTTTACTGTGCATCCCGGTTAAATTCTTAAGATAAATGCCGCTGATATTTCCAATACCTACAATACCGATACGCGGTTTCTTCAATTCGGCCATGTTAATACATCCCCTTTTCGTTTTTGAATTCATCGGTGGAAAGTCCCTTCTCCACCGCGATCCGTTTGCCATCGGCGGCCCAAAGCAGGCCCCGTGCCATCATGATCCAGGCTTCAGGAATATTAAACACATCATCGTGATGACCTAAAGCATTGTAAAACACCCGGCCATGGCCCCATTTACGGGTCCACACCTGGGGCACATCCACCTCGCCGTTTGCCGAATGATACCAATGGACCACGGGGAAACGGGTGGTCGCCAGAACTTCGTTGGCGGGGTCCGTGTGGAGGTAGTATTGCTCCGAAGAGACATCAAAGTCCTTTACCCCATCGGTAAGGGGATTTGATTTGCTGATGATGTTTACCCGGTAAGGCGTACCGTCACAGCCCGGATGGGCAACCCAGTTTGCGCCGGTGATAAACTGCCAAAGGACATTATTACGGAAGGCGTCGCACATGCCGCCATGATTACCCGCGAGGCCCACCCCGGAACCGATGGCCTCGGAAACAACTTCAAAAAAAGGTTTAGGCAGATCCTCTTTACACATGGTCCACACCGGAACAATCAGGTCTTGGGATTTCAACAAGGGCAAATCCTGCAAGGTGTCCAACGTTTCAGTAACCGTAACTTCAAAATCCTCGGACTCAAGAAATTTTTTGAACCGCGCCGTTATCAGTTTCGGTTCATGGCCATCCCAGCCGCCGCACAAAATCAATGCCTTTCTCATAAAACCTCCCTTTTCTTCTCTTAATATCCCTTTGCCGCGCCGCCCACCAAAAGGCTCACCGCAGAACTGGTCCCGATCCGGCTTGCACCAGCTTCGATAAATTGTACCAGATCCTCACGGGTTTTGACTCCCCCGGCGGCCTTTATCTTCACCTTGGGGCCGATGTGTTTTTTAAAGAGTAGCACGTCTTCAAGGGTTGCCCCGGCGGTCCCGAAACCAGTACTGGTCTTGATATAATCCGCTTCCGCTTTGGTGACGATATCGCAGAGCCGTATCTTTTCATCTTCTGTAAGGTAGCAGGTCTCGATAATCACCTTGAGGATGTGCCCGGCTGTTGCTTGCCGCAGAAGAACTATCTCCTCCCGGACCCAGTCAAAATGGCCGCCCTTTACATCCCCGATATTGATCACCATGTCAATTTCGTTTGCGCCGCTCAGGATGGCCCGCTCCGCCTCCAGCACCTTGGCCGCAGTAATACTGTAGCCCAAGGGGAAGCCGATGACGGTGCAGATATTCACTTTGTCGTGGTATTCCTCAAAGACCGGTTTAACAAAGGAAGGGGGTATGCACACCGATGCGGTTTTATACTGAATCGCCTCGCCGCAGAGTTTTGCAATCCCCTCCCATGTTGAAGTTGCCTTGAGCAAGGTATGATCGATGCGGCTCAAAATCTCCTGATCGGTCATAGGAATTTTATATTGATCCCCGACCAATCATTGTCGATGTTGAGGGAGTCCAAAATCTGTGATATCTGCCCCCGGTGGTGGGTTCCGTGGGCTTCAAGGCTCTGGAGCATAAAATAAAGGGGGGCCGTGGGGGGCTTGCCCTTGTACCATTCTACCGCAACCGGGGCGCTAAAATCCTTTTCATCCAGGGCCTCCACAAAAGCGATATGGGCCTTGTCTGCCGCCTTAAGACCTGCAGCAACGGTTTTCCATTGTTCTTCGGTAAGCTTCTTCCCCTCAGGGATTTCGATCTTTGCCAGGGATGCCAGGGCCTTCGTGGCGGCGGCGTTACCCACAACTGCATCTTTAAACATTCCCAAGATATACACCTGCCCCCCCAGGATATGCCGGGCAAGCCCCGACAGGCTCCCGTAATAACTCTTGCGAGACTTTTCCCGGTCATCGTTGGACAGGGTATTCAAAATAGTGACAATGGCCTTGTTGGCGGCTTCATTGTACTTCGCGAAGGTAAGAAAAATTTCTTTCATGTTTTAGTCCTCTCTACTTATAAATATACCATACATCTCCTGATTAATAAAGAAATAAAAAAGCGTCTAAAGGCCAAAGACCTTCAGACGCTTAAATTGCTCATTACTCTTTACCAGCTAGTTTGAATACAGTTCCCGCGGCACATACTTGGTATGCAGGAGCTCATGGGCCTTGTGGCCGTTGGGCTCGCCGAGGAATTCCTTGTACACCTGCTGGATATACGGATTCTGGTGTGAACAGCGGATAGTTGATTTTTCGTCATCACTGTAAAGCCCCTTGGTGCGCTTGGCGCGGACTTCGTCGGTGCCGCCGTAGGGCTGGCCGCCCCCGGAGACGCAGCCGCCCCGGCAGGCCATGACTTCCACAAAGTGGTAGGGGGTTTCCTTCCCCGCATCCCGTGCCGTCCGAATTTTGTCCAGCACCGCAGCGATATTCCCCATCTGGTGGGCTACCGCGATGCGGATCTTCGTTCCGTTACCAAAGTCCACCTCCGCTTCCTTAACCCCGTCAAGGCCCCGGACGGGTTTGAAGTTCACATCCGCCAGTTCCTTTTTGGTGACGAGGTAATAGGCGCTGCGGACCGCAGCCTCCATGACGCCGCCTGTGACGCCGAAGATAGTTCCCGCCCCGGTGTAGGGGCCCAGGGGATTGTCAGCCTCTTCATCATCAAGCTTGAGAATTTCGATACCCGCCTGCTTGATCATCCGGGCAAGTTCCCTTGTGGTGATCACGATATCCACATCCTGACCGGCCCCGGCGCTCTTCATGTCGTCGTTGCGCTGGGTTTCCCACTTCTTGGCGGTACAGGGCATGACCGACACAGAATAGACCTTTTTGGGGTCGATCTCGGCCTTGCCGGCCCAATACGCCTTGATCATGGCGCCCATCATCTGCTGGGGGGATTTCGCCGTGGAGAAGTTGGGGATCATGTCGGCGTAGTATTTCTCCATATAATCGACCCAAGCCGGGCAGCAACTGGTGATCAGGGGAATGTCCTTCGACTTTTCGGTGAGCCGCTTCACGAGCTCCGTGCCCTCTTCCATGATGGTAAGGTCTGCGGAGAAGTTGGTGTCGAACACGGTCTTGAAGCCCAGACGGCGCAGGGCGGCGTAGATCTTTTTGGTCAGGATGGTCCCCGGCTCAAGGCCGAATTCCTCCGCCAAGGCGACACGGACCGCCGGGGCTATCTGCACCACCGGGTGAAGGTCCGGGTTCTGCAGGGCGGCCCAGACTTTCACTGTATCGTCCCGCTCGTAGATGGCCCCCACCGGGCAATGGGCGGCGCACTGGCCGCACTTGACACAGGGGCTTTCCCCCAGGGGGACATCCGCCGCGCTGGCGATCCGGCCCTTGATACCCCGGCCCAGAAATTCCAAGGCCCAGACATTCTGTACTTCCTGACAGACCTTGACGCAGCGTCCGCAGCGGATACATTTTTCCGGGTTCAGCACGATGGCCGGGTTGGAATCATCGATAGGCAGGGCGCTGAGGATCTTCTTGTAGGGCGATTCCCGAATGCCGAATTCCGCCGCCAAAGTCTGGAGTTCGCAGTTGCCGTTCCGGGGACACTGGAGACAGTCGTTGGGATGATTGGAAAGGATCAGCTCCACCACGGTGCGGCGCACCGCGATAAGTTCCGCGTCATGGGTGATCACGTCCATATTTTCCGCCACCGGGGTGGTACAGGCCCGGGCCATACGGGGGCTGCCGGGACCGGCGGTTCTGACGATACAGATCCCGCAGCTCGCCCAGGGGGGAAGATCGGGGTTGTAACAGAGGGTGGGGATCTTGACGTTTACTTTTTTCGCCGCGTCAAGGATGGTGGTTCCGTCCTCCACCTGGATGGGCGTGCCGTTTATCTTAAGGTTAACCATTTATTTTTACTCCTTAGCCCTTAGTTACTGCACCGAATTTGCAGTTCTTGAAACACTCACCGCACTTGACGCACTTGGACTGGTCAATCTCGTAGGGAGCCCGCTTCTTATCGCTGTTGGCAACCTGGCTGATACAGCCCGCCGGACAGCGTTTTGCACAAATGCCGCACCCCATACATTTTTCCTGATCAATCAGGAAGCGGAGCAGGCTCTTACACTTGCCGGCCCGGCATTTCTTGTCATGGATATGCTCCATGTACTCTTCCCGGAAATTCTTTACCGTGGACAGGGTGGGATTCGCCGCAGTACCGCCGAGGGCGCAGAGGCTGGCCTTGGTCATGGCCTTGCCGATGGACTCAAGTTTTTCCAGGTCGCTTTCTTCCCCATTGCCGTTGGTAATTTTTTCCAGAAGGCCGAGTATTTGGGTGGTCCCAATCCGGCAGGGTGAACACTTGCCGCAAGATTCATCCACACAGAAGTCCATATAGAACCGGGCTACGTCAACCACGCAGTCGTCCTCGTCCATGACGATCATACCGCCTGAGCCCATCATGGAGCCCATGGCGGTGAGGCTTTCGTAGTCAATCGGGGTGTCCAGCACCTTTTCGGTGAGGATACCGCCTGAGGGGCCGCCGGTCTGGACGCCCTTGAACTTCTTCTTGTCCTTGATGCCGCCGCCGATGTCAAAGACGATCTCCCGCAGGGTGGTTCCCATGGGGACTTCCACCAACCCGGAGTTCTTGACTTTACCGGTCAGGGCGAATACTTTCGTGCCCTTGGACTTCTCGGTGCCGATGGCCGCAAGCCAGGCCCCGCCCTTGGCGGTGATAACCGGGATATTGGCCAGGGTTTCCACGTTGTTGATGACCGTGGGCTTCTGCCAAAGTCCCTTGTTCGCCGGGAAGGGCGGCTTGGGAACCGGAGTACCCCGGTTGCCTTCCACGGACTTGATCAGGGCAGTTTCCTCGCCGCAGACAAAGGCCCCCGCGCCGAGCCGTATTTCGATATCAAAATCGAAGTCCGAGCCGAGGATGCCTTTGCCCAAAAGTCCGTATTCCCGTGCCTGATTCAGGGCGATCTTGAGCCGCTCAATGGCGAGGGGATATTCCGCCCGGATATACACAAAGCCCTGATGGGCACCGATGGCCTTACCGGCGGTGATCATCCCTTCGATAACCGAATGGGGGTCACCTTCGATGGTAGATCGGTCCATGTACGCGCCGGGGTCGCCCTCGTCGGCGTTACAGATGACGTATTTTTCGGTTCCTTCGGCCTTGCGGGTAAGGTCCCACTTGAGCCAGGTGGGGAAACCCGCGCCGCCCCGGCCCCGGAGGCCGGAGGTCTTCATCTCGTTGATGATATCCTCAGGGGTCCATTCAAAAAGAACCTTTTCAAGGCCCGTATAGCCTTCCCGCGCGATGTATTCATCGATGTTTTCGGGGTTGATGACACCGCAGTTCCGCAGCACCACCCGGACCTGTTTCTGGTAGAATTCGATGTCTTCCACCGCTTTGTCGGTTTTCTTTTCCCCTTCGCCCTTGTAGAGGAGACGGGGCACTTCCCGGCCCTTGAGGATCTGCTCGGCGATGATTTCCTCAGCGTCTTCGGGCTTTACGTCAACGTAGAAGGAATCTTCCGGCAGGACCTTGACGATGGGGCCCCGTTCGCAGAAGCCGAAACAGCCGGTCTTTACGATTTGTACCTGATCCTTAACGCCCATCTTTTCCGCCCAAGCGATCAGGTTACGGTAAATTTCATCACCCTTGTTGGACTCGCAGCCGGTTCCGCCGCAGGTAAGGATGTAGTGGTTATATGATGCCATTGCTTACCCCTTTAACCTATTGATATCTGCGGCGGGCCGGTCCAGGATTTTGTTATCCAGAAGTGCCCTGCCGATTAAATGCTTTTTCACGATGTCCTTGGCGACTCCGGCGTCAACATTGCCGTAGATGACCGCAGGCATTCCGGGGACTATCACCTCCACGGTGGGTTCCGAATGACAGAGCCCCATGCAACCGGTCTGGCGGACCAGCACGCTGTCCACCAGTTTTGCCTCATCCAGGGCGTTGATAAAGGCGTCCAGGGTTACCTTTGCGCCGGCGGCGATACCGCAGGTACCCATACCCACGATAACCTGAATCTCCTTGCCCTCGGCGTCCCGCTTGCGAAGGTCGTTCTTCTTGGAATCCCGCAGATTCCGCAGATTCTCCAGGGTCATTTTAGCCATGTTTCCTCTCTCCTCTATTTAATTTTCTGTTTCCAATGAACGTAAATACTGATCCAGCAAAATAAGGGACTGGGTATCCTCAAGGTTCCCCAGGGCCTCAATAAGTTCCGATTTACGGACCTCGTAGGCCAGGGAACCTGCCGATTCGCCTCCCGTCCCGCCTGTACGATCCCCGCTGCTACGGGTACGGCTGATATGGACCTCGTCGGGACCCTCAAACAGGATGATGGTCCTGAACATCCCCGGAATATCCCCAATGGGCGGGGTGTCCACATTACTCGTATCAAAGAAGGCGGTCACCGTTGTGCCGTGCCCGCCTTCGCCCAAAAAACCTTCAAGCCCCGCCTTCTGGGACTTGATGTCCCAGCCGCCCCCGGACTGTTCCGCAGTCTGGATCAGGAAGGGAATCCCCAGGCCCACCTTGCGATTGGGATGTTTTATCCCGTCGGTCACAAAGGGGTCCATGGCCCGCTTAAGCCCTTCCGGGCTCATCCCCTTACCGTTATCCCGTACTATAAAACGGAGTTCCGGGTTACCATTGACGCCCCTGTCGGTCTCCGCTATTTCAAGTTCCAGTAGGTCAGCCCCCGACTCTGCCCCATTCTGGGTGATGTCGGTAATCAAATCACATAGTGTGAAATGCATTAGGCATTCTGGTACTTGGCGATGATCTCCGGGA
>BNUT01000124.1 GCA_025997555.1 Spirochaetia bacterium | reverse complement strand
ACGGCCGATGGCGCATCCCTTATTGCAGAAGCCATTTGCGCGGAACATTCAGCTTCGGGGGGCGCATGACTCTGTCGATCATTGATGCTATTTTTATTTTTTTAACCTTCCTTCTGGTAATCCGCTGCGCTCTGCGGGGTTTTGTGGCGGAGCTTATGCCCATAGCCGCCGTAGTTCTGGGCCTCCTGACGGCCATCTATTTGTATAAGAACGGAGGCGCCTTCCTGAGGGGGCATTTTTTCCAGCATGTCAAACATATCCCCGAAATTCTTGCCTTTGCCATCCTTTTTATCGTTGTCTTCGGGGCAATCAGGATTGTGGAGCATATTATAAGGGATATTATTCAGCGGATTAAATTCGAGGGGGTGGACCGTTTTCTGGGCTTCCTCTTTGGTTTTGTGGAAGGGCTTGTTCTCATAAGCCTGCTCCTTTTGCTCCTCACTATTCAGCCCCTTTTTAATGAAAAAACCCTGCTGGAAGGGAGTATTTTTGCAGAATTCATCCTCCCTGTCATCAACGGCAAACAGCCGATGCAAATTCCTGCGGTGCTTCCCCATGTTTGAGAATGTCCTGGGCCAGAGCGCCGCAGATCAACTGCGGAAGGACCTGGGGGCGGGAATCCTTGCCCCGTCCATGCTCTTCTTCGGCCCCCCTGTGTCCGGCAAGGGGACTACCGCGCTGGAACTGGGCCGGGTTCTCTCCTGCGAGGGGGACGCCCACGCCTCCTGGACCTGTACCTGTTCCGCCTGTGCCCGGCACCGGCTCCTTGCCCATCCCGACCTGCTGCTCCTGGGGCCCCGGTCCTTTTCCGGGGAAATTGCCGCCTCCCGTGCGGTATTTCTGCGGGAAAAGGATGCTCCCTCGGCGCAGATTTTGTTCATCCGTGCGGTGCGGAAGCTTTTGGTCCGTTTTTCCCCGGTCCTCTGGGAGGATGATCCAAAACTCAGCAAGTTAAATCCCCTGCTTCAATCTTTGGAAGAAGATTTGGATGCCCTGCCGGGGGCTGAGGAAGCCGGCAGGGAAAAGCTTTCCACCTCCATCGTAAAGGACGCCCTCAAGCTTGAGGCCGAGGGGATTTCGGATCTGATACCCGTGGCCCAGATCAGGCGGGCTGCCTACTGGGGGCGTCTGGCCCCTTCGGGCAGACGGAAGCTCCTGGTGATCGAAAACGCCGACCGCATGCAGGACGGAGCCCGGAATTCGCTCCTCAAAATCCTGGAAGAGCCCCCGGACCGGCTCACCATTGTGCTCACCAGTTCCCGCAGGGAGGCGATCCTTCCCACCCTTCTTTCCCGGTTGCGGCCCTACCGCTTTATGAAGCGGGACGAAAAGACCGAGGCTGAGGTGATCCGCAAGGTTTACAAGGAAAATTCAGCTGATGCGGGTCAAGGCCGCAGCCTCGCCTCCTATCTGGATTCCTTCCTTCCGGTCCCCCCGGAGAGCCTCTATCCCCTGGGCGCCCTTTTCGTTGCTTCGGCGGCCATGGGCGCCATCGAAACCCTGCGGCGGCGGGGCAGCGCTCCACCCCTCGAACTGTCGTCCCTGACCCAATACGCCGCCCCCATCGCCGAAGCCGCCGGACTGGGGCGGCCCCCGGAGCGCAATCAGGAGCTTACCGCCGCAATTCTTGCGAAAACAGAAAATTTTGAGCTCCGCTCCCTGTTTTCCCGGTTTTTGGGGGCCGTTCTGCGGGTTGTTTCAGAGGCTGCGGCGGCTCAGGCCGGAGCCGGGGCGAGTCCCCGGCAAATCGCCTATAATGAAGTATGGAAGAAATGCGCGGGGGAGGCGGATGCCGCGGTGGGAACCTGGAACCAGAGCCCCGCCCTAGCTCTGGAGCGGCTTATCACCGGCCTTAAAACCGGTTTGGCGGAACTGGCGTGAGAGACTTTATCACACGGGCCTTAAAAAAACTTAATAAGCTCACCCCCGAACAGGTGGAGGATCTGGTCCTTTCCGCGGCCGGTGAAATCGACCGGCTGGAAACGGTGCTGGAATCCCTGACCGAGGGCATCCTGGTCTGCGACACCCGGCACAGCCTGGTGATGGCCAACAAGTACGCCGAGCGCTTCCTTCCCATTACCCTTGCCGAGCCGGGGAATGAGCCCATCTGGACCGGAGTGCAGGACGAAAAGGTGGCGGAATTTTTCGAAGCCACCCTTTTAAGCGGGGACCGGGTGGAGGAACGGGAATTCAACGTGGAGGCGAAGGGCATTCAACGGCTCCTCAGCCTCAGCGTCCTGCCCCTGGTGCGGAACCATCAGGTCACGGGCTCCCTCATCCATGTGGAGGACATCACCGACAAGCGGAGCAAGGAAGCTCGGCTGCGGCGGGCGGAGAACCTTGCCAGCCTGACCACCCTGGCCGCCGGGGTTGCCCATGAGATCAAGAACCCCCTGGGCTCCATTTCTATCCATATACAATTGATTCAAAAGGCCCTTGTCCAGAACCGGGAGATGTTTCAGAAGGCCCATCCCGGCGGGGCGGATGGTATCGGCCAGGAGCCTGAGGCCTGGTTCAATCAGATGGACAAGTATCTTGGCATAGTTAATGAAGAAATCGACCGGCTCAACCATATCGTGGTGGACTTCCTCTTCGCGGTCCGCCCCATGGACATCAACCCCGTGGATGCGGACATCAACGCCCTGCTCTCGGAGCTTGCGGCCTTTGTCCGCTACGAACTTGAGGATGCCCACATCGAATGTGTTTTGGAACTGGACGACAGCCTGCCGCTCCTCAACTTTGATGAGCGCTTTTTGAAGCAGGCCTTCCTCAATTTGATTAAAAACGCCGCCGCTGCCATGGGCGATGGGGGGATTCTCACCATCAAGACCGAAAAGCAGGACGCCGAGGCCCTTATCAGCATTCAGGATACCGGGACCGGCATCCCCGAAGAAAACCTTTCTAAAATTTTTGAGCCCTATTTTACCACCAAGGAAACCGGTTCCGGTCTGGGGCTCACCCTGGTGTTCAAGATCATCCGGGAACATCTGGGGGAAATTTCCGTGAAATCCCGTGAAGGGGAGGGGAGTGTTTTTATGATTACCCTGCCCATTCCCCAGAAGGAACGGCGGCTTATCGGTTTTGACGGAGTATAGGCAAATGAAGTTCAGGTTATTGATCGTTGATGATGAAAAGAACATCCGGGAAGGACTCGCCGCAGCCCTGGAAATGGACGGCCACGAGGCGATTACCGCCGCGGACGGAGCCGAAGGGTGGAAACTTTTCAGCAAGGGTGATATCGACCTGGTGATTACCGATCTGCGGATGCCCGGCATGACCGGGGAGGAACTCCTGCGGCGTATCGGGACTGAAAGCCCCGGCCTCCCGGTGATCGTCCTTACGGGCCACGGGACTGTGGAGAACGCCGTGGCGGCCATGCGGGACGGGGCCTACGATTTTCTTACCAAGCCGGTCAACCTGGACCGGCTCTCCCTCTTGGTAAAGCGGGCTCTGCAGAACCGGGAACTGGTACTCAAGCACCGGCGGATGGAAGAGGAACTGGAACACCGGAAGCAGTTTGAAACCATCATCGGCACCAGCGCCCCCATGCGCAAAGTTTTCGATACCATCAACCGGGCGGCCCCCACCAAGGCTTCAATATTGATCACCGGGGAATCCGGGGTGGGCAAGGAACTGGTGGCGGACGCCATCCATGAACTCTCCCCCCGCAAGGGCAAGCCCCTGATCAAGGTACACTGCGCCGCCCTGGCCGCCAGCCTCCTTGAAAGCGAGCTCTTCGGCCACGAGAAGGGGGCCTTTACCGGGGCAGCGGCTCGCCGCCGGGGCCGCTTTGAGCTGGCCCACGAGGGTACCCTTTTTCTGGATGAAATCGGCGAAATCGACCAGAACATCCAGATCAAGCTTCTCCGGGTGCTTCAGGAAAAGAAATTTGAACGATTAGGGGGAGAAGAAACCATCGAGGCCGATGTCCGCATTGTGGCGGCCACCAACAAGGACCTCAAGGCGGAGATCGAAAAGGGCAATTTCCGGGAAGACCTCTACTACCGCCTCAACGTGGTGAACATCCATGTGCCCCCCCTGCGGGAGCGCAAGGATGATCTTCCTCTATTAATAACCGCATTTCTCAAAGAATTTGCCGAGGAAAACGGCAAGGCCCTGGAAAGCATTGCCCCCAGGGCCCGGTCCATCCTCTACGCCTACAACTGGCCCGGCAATGTCCGGGAACTGCGGAATTGCATGGAAAGCGCCCTGGTCATGGCCAAGGGAGCCACCATCACCGAAGATGATCTTCCCCCCACCTTACGGAAGGGCAGTGACGAAGGCTGGATTCGCATCCCTATCGGCACAACATTGGAAGAATCTGAAAAGATCATTATCCGGGACAGTTGTAGGCGTAGAGGATGGACCGGGCCCTGGGGGCAATGCTTTCCAGGGCCTTGCCGTTTTCCTCGGCAAATTCTTTGAGAAATGCGGTTATTAATAGAGGAAGATCATCCTTGCGCTCCCGCAGGGGGGGCACATGGATGTTCACCACGTTGAGGCGGTAGTAGAGGTCTTCCCGGAAATTGCCCTTTTCGATCTCCGCCTTGAGGTCCTTGTTGGTGGCCGCCACAATGCGGACATCGGCCTCGATGGTTTCTTCTCCCCCTAATCGTTCAAATTTCTTTTCCTGAAGCACCCGGAGAAGCTTGATCTGGATGTTCTGGTCGATTTCGCCGATTTCATCCAGAAAAAGGGTACCCTCGTGGGCCAGCTCAAAGCGGCCCCGGCGGCGAGCCGCTGCCCCGGTAAAGGCCCCCTTCTCGTGGCCGAAGAGCTCGCTTTCAAGGAGGCTGGCGGCCAGGGCGGCGCAGTGTACCTTGATCAGGGGCTTGCCCTTGCGGGGGGAGAGTTCATGGATGGCGTCCGCCACCAGTTCCTTGCCCACCCCGGATTCCCCGGTGATCAATATTGAAGCCTTGGTGGGGGCCGCCCGGTTGATGGTATCGAAAACTTTGCGCATGGGGGCGCTGGTGCCGATGATGGTTTCAAACTGCTTCCGGTGTTCCAGTTCCTCTTCCATCCGCCGGTGCTTGAGTACCAGTTCCCGGTTCTGCAGAGCCCGCTTTACCAAGAGGGAGAGCCGGTCCAGGTTGACCGGCTTGGTAAGAAAATCGTAGGCCCCGTCCCGCATGGCCGCCACGGCGTTCTCCACAGTCCCGTGGCCCGTAAGGACGATCACCGGGAGGCCGGGGCTTTCAGTCCCGATACGCCGCAGGAGTTCCTCCCCGGTCATGCCGGGCATCCGCAGATCGGTAATCACCAGGTCGATATCACCCTTGCTGAAAAGTTTCCACCCTTCGGCTCCGTCCGCGGCGGTAATCGCCTCGTGGCCGTCCATTTCCAGGGCTGCGGCGAGTCCTTCCCGGATGTTCTTTTCATCATCAACGATCAATAACCTGAACTTCATTTGCCTATACTCCGTCAAAACCGATAAGCCGCCGTTCCTTCTGGGGAATGGGCAGGGTAATCATAAAAACACTCCCCTCCCCTTCACGGGATTTCACGGAAATTTCCCCCAGATGTTCCCGGATGATCTTGAACACCAGGGTGAGCCCCAGACCGGAACCGGTTTCCTTGGTGGTAAAATAGGGCTCAAAAATTTTAGAAAGGTTTTCTTCGGGGATGCCGGTCCCGGTATCCTGAATGCTGATAAGGGCCTCGGCGTCCTGCTTTTCGGTCTTGATGGTGAGAATCCCCCCATCGCCCATGGCAGCGGCGGCGTTTTTAATCAAATTGAGGAAGGCCTGCTTCAAAAAGCGCTCATCAAAGTTGAGGAGCGGCAGGCTGTCGTCCAGTTCCAAAACACATTCGATGTGGGCATCCTCAAGTTCGTAGCGGACAAAGGCCGCAAGCTCCGAGAGCAGGGCGTTGATGTCCGCATCCACGGGGTTGATGTCCATGGGGCGGACCGCGAAGAGGAAGTCCACCACGATATGGTTGAGCCGGTCGATTTCTTCATTAACTATGCCAAGATACTTGTCCATCTGATTGAACCAGGCCTCAGGCTCCTGGCCGATACCATCCGCCCCGCCGGGATGGGCCTTCTGAAACATCTCCCGGTTCTGGACAAGGGCCTTTTGAATCAATTGTATATGGATAGAAATGGAGCCCAGGGGGTTCTTGATCTCATGGGCAACCCCGGCGGCCAGGGTGGTCAGGCTGGCAAGGTTCTCCGCCCGCCGCAGCCGAGCTTCCTTGCTCCGCTTGTCGGTGATGTCCTCCACATGGATGAGGGAGCCCGTGACCTGATGGTTCCGCACCAGGGGCAGGACGCTGAGGCTGAGGAGCCGTTGAATGCCCTTCGCCTCCACGTTGAATTCCCGTTCCTCCACCCGGTCCCCGCTTAAAAGGGTGGCTTCGAAAAATTCCGCCACCTTTTCGTCCTGCACTCCGGTCCAGATGGGCTCATTCCCCGGCTCGGCAAGGGTAATGGGAAGGAAGCGCTCGGCGTACTTGTTGGCCATCACCAGGCTGTGCCGGGTGTCGCAGACCAGGATGCCCTCGGTCAGGGATTCCAGCACCGTTTCCAGCCGGTCGATTTCACCGGCCGCGGAAAGGACCAGATCCTCCACCTGTTCGGGGGTGAGCTTATTAAGTTTTTTTAAGGCCCGTGTGATAAAGTCTCTCACGCCAGTTCCGCCAAACCGGTTTTAAGGCCGGTGATAAGCCGCTCCAGAGCTAGGGCGGGGCTCTGGTTCCAGGTTCCCACCGCGGCATCCGCCTCCCCCGCGCATTTCTTCCATACTTCATTATAGGCGATTTGCCGGGGACTCGCCCCGGCTCCGGCCTGAGCCGCCGCAGCCTCTGAAACAACCCGCAGAACGGCCCCCAAAAACCGGGAAAACAGGGAGCGGAGCTCAAAATTTTCTGTTTTCGCAAGAATTGCGGCGGTAAGCTCCTGATTGCGCTCCGGGGGCCGCCCCAGTCCGGCGGCTTCGGCGATGGGGGCGGCGTATTGGGTCAGGGACGACAGTTCGAGGGGTGGAGCGCTGCCCCGCCGCCGCAGGGTTTCGATGGCGCCCATGGCCGCCGAAGCAACGAAAAGGGCGCCCAGGGGATAGAGGCTCTCCGGGGGGACCGGAAGGAAGGAATCCAGATAGGAGGCGAGGCTGCGGCCTTGACCCGCATCAGCTGAATTTTCCTTGTAAACCTTGCGGATCACCTCAGCCTCGGTCTTTTCGTCCCGCTTCATAAAGCGGTAGGGCCGCAACCGGGAAAGAAGGGTGGGAAGGATCGCCTCCCTGCGGGAACTGGTGAGCACAATGGTGAGCCGGTCCGGGGGCTCTTCCAGGATTTTGAGGAGCGAATTCCGGGCTCCGTCCTGCATGCGGTCGGCGTTTTCGATCACCAGGAGCTTCCGTCTGCCCGAAGGGGCCAGACGCCCCCAGTAGGCAGCCCGCCTGATCTGGGCCACGGGTATCAGATCCGAAATCCCCTCGGCCTCAAGCTTGAGGGCGTCCTTTACGATGGAGGTGGAAAGCTTTTCCCTGCCGGCTTCCTCAGCCCCCGGCAGGGCATCCAAATCTTCTTCCAAAGATTGAAGCAGGGGATTTAACTTGCTGAGTTTTGGATCATCCTCCCAGAGGACCGGGGAAAAACGGACCAAAAGCTTCCGCACCGCACGGATGAACAAAATCTGCGCCGAGGGAGCATCCTTTTCCCGCAGAAATACCGCACGGGAGGCGGCAATTTCCCCGGAAAAGGACCGGGGCCCCAGGAGCAGCAGGTCGGGATGGGCAAGGAGCCGGTGCCGGGCACAGGCGGAACAGGTACAGGTCCAGGAGGCGTGGGCGTCCCCCTCGCAGGAGAGAACCCGGCCCAGTTCCAGCGCGGTAGTCCCCTTGCCGGACACAGGGGGGCCGAAGAAGAGCATGGACGGGGCAAGGATTCCCGCCCCCAGGTCCTTCCGCAGTTGATCTGCGGCGCTCTGGCCCAGGACATTCTCAAACATGGGGAAGCACCGCAGGAATTTGCATCGGCTGTTTGCCGTTGATGACAGGGAGGATGAATTCTGCAAAAATACTCCCTTCCAGCAGGGTTTTTTCATTAAAAAGGGGCTGAATAGTGAGGAGCAAAAGGAGCAGGCTTATGAGAACAAGCCCTTCCACAAAACCAAAGAGGAAGCCCAGAAAACGGTCCACCCCCTCGAATTTAATCCGCTGAATAATATCCCTTATAATATGCTCCACAATCCTGATTGCCCCGAAGACAACGATAAAAAGGATGGCAAAGGCAAGAATTTCGGGGATATGTTTGACATGCTGGAAAAAATGCCCCCTCAGGAAGGCGCCTCCGTTCTTATACAAATAGATGGCCGTCAGGAGGCCCAGAACTACGGCGGCTATGGGCATAAGCTCCGCCACAAAACCCCGCAGAGCGCAGCGGATTACCAGAAGGAAGGTTAAAAAAATAAAAATAGCATCAATGATCGACAGAGTCATGCGCCCCCCGAAGCTGAATGTTCCGCGCAAATGGCTTCTGCAATAAGGGATGCGCCATCGGCCGT
>BNUT01000123.1 GCA_025997555.1 Spirochaetia bacterium | reverse complement strand
GCCGGATTCCCGGACAAAAACTATCCAGGTTTCAATTAATCAGGAGATCTTTGACGGGGGCAAGAAGAAACTTGCCTACGATGCGGGCCGCATCTCTTCCCTCTACACTTACCAGGAATACGAATCGGGCTTGAGGGAATTTTCTTCCGGTATTATATCACAGTACTATCAGTACCTTCAGCAGGCCGCATTGACCGGAATCCGGGAAGATCTGGTAAAGGTCGCAGTGGAACAGCTTGCAATTATCCGCCGGGAGGCCGATCTGGGTATTACCCTGGAAACGGACTACCTTGAATATTTGATCGCCTACATCAATATCGAAAATGAGCGGAATCAGAGCATCCGGGATTTGAATAAAACAGAACGGACCTTTAAAGCAGCCATTGATTTAAACGCGGAGGCGGCCTTTTCCATTGATGATGATTTCTACCATGAAATAGATTATTTCTATTTTGAAGACTTTGTTGATTTTCTCATGCCCCTGGTTAAAAATGCCAGCACGGAAATCAAAAAACAAAATTTGGCGGTAGAATATGCACAAAAGCAGCTTAAATACTCCCGCCGCTGGTATCTGCCGGTCATCGGCGCAGAGGGGACTATCTCATTTTCAGGGGATTCCTATCCCCTGACGGAACCGAAATATTCCTTCAGGCTAACCTTCGACTTTTCCGATCTTTCCCTCCTTCCGTTAAAAGTCAATTCCGGCGGCGGCTTTGACCGGGACCGGCTTTACAATGTGAATAACAGCCTGTCGGCTACAGCCAGGCCGAATCCTGTTTACGGGGTTCAGCGGAAACAGGCTGATCTTGCCCTTATGCAAAATAATCTGCAGCGCATTCAAACGGAAAAGGATCTTTGGGAATCCACCTATGAACTGATTATTTCCCATGACAACTGTCTCCGTTCTGCGGACGCTGTGGAACAGGCCATCGGGGTTCTGGAAAAACGGCTTACTTTTTCAAAACTTGAACTGGACAAGGGAGAGAAAAAACGGATCGATTATCTTGAAGAACTGATCTCCCTTGCACAGGCAAAAATTTCCCTTATGGAATACCGGAGTCAGGCGGCGGCACTTGAACGTTCCCTGGAAATTCTTGCCGGTTTTCCCTTTGGAGGATTAAAGGATGCATGCATTCAAAATGATAACTAAGACAAAGGGGATCATTTTGATCCTCATCGCCCTGATTTTCACGGTTCTGCTGCTTTTTTCCTGTGAAAAAAAGACGGTGTCACAGGAGGAGCGCCGAATAGTACGGGTACGGGCGGCAGCCGCAACCACAAAACCCTTTCATGACGAACTCAGCAGTTTTGGGACTATTACCTACAAAATCAAAAACGATATCACCGCCCAGGTTGAGGGGACTATCACGGAACTGCGTGTCCGGGACGGAGATGAAGTTGGAAGGGGGCAACTAATTGCGCGGCTTAAAAATGTCCAGCTTGAAATTCAAAGGGACCAATACGGGAACGCCCTGGATTCCGCCCGGGCGAATCTCTTTATGGCCCAAACCAGGGTGGAAGAAGCGCGGCTGGGTGTTGAAAGCCGCCTGCTTTCCATAGATAAAAACCGGCTTAGATTGGCGCAGTTGGAACCGGAACTTGCGGAGGCCCGTTCTGCCATGGAAAACGGAAAGGCCCTTCTTGAGATCGGGGGCATCACCGATGCGGCTTACCGGGGTCTTGAACTTTCGGTCAGTTCAAAAGAAGCGGAGCTTGGCATTTTGAAAAAGGATATTGAAATTGCCCGGCTGGGACTGCGGGACACCGACCTCTCCGCCGCAGGGTTCACGCCTTCTGCGGACAGCGAAACAAGGAAGCGGCAGTTTATCGAATTAAACACCCGGTCCGCAGCCGCTGAATTAAAGACCGCGGAGGCAAATCTGCGGAACGCCGAAAAGACTCTGGACTCCGCAAACAGGCTGATAGAGGAACTATCGATCCGATCATCGGTCGCCGGGGTAGCGGGAGCGCTGTATTTTGAGAACGGCGAATATGTCCCGCAAAATGAAAAAATCGCCACCGTGATGGACACATCCAGGGTGTATGCACTTTTTTATATACAGGAACAGGATATCAGTAACTTTACCATCGGCACACCTTTGCGGATCGAAATTCCTTCACTCAAAAAAAACCTGAATGCCGAAATCAATGAAATATCACCCATGGCAGACCCCCAGAGCGGGAATTTTTCTGTGAAGGCGGAAATTCCAAATGAGGATCTGAGCATCAAGCCGGGGATGTTTATCAAGTGCCTTATCCCGCGAATAGAAGAGACAAGCTATCCCGTAGTTCCCGATACCGCACTTGTACATACAAAGGATAACGAGGGTGAAATTTTCTGTGTGATTAACGGGATTGCGGTAATCAAGACCGTCAGGGTTCAGGCGAAAAAAAACGGGGAACTCTGGATTTCTTCCGGTCTTGACGAAGGGGATGTGGTTATCGACAAACCATCCCCTTTCCTAAAGGAGGGTGAATATGTGGAATATCGCTAAAATTTTTATGCTTTGTATTTCTTTTATTTTTACGGGATGCGCCATGGTGAGTTTTGAACATCTTGATCTCACCTGTTCCCTGTCTGAGAGGGATGATTATTTTTCCGGTGTGTATATCGGGATCGGTTTTTCACAAAGACCTGACAGGGATGATACGGAAAAACGGATTCAGATGACAGAAAACACCGCTTCCGTCCCGATGGATTTTTATTGGGAGGACTCAACAATTTTTGTCCGGCCTAAAACACCCTGGCAAAAGGGGCAGCGCTATTCCCTTGCCCTTGAAACCACACTCAGAATGGAAGACAACCGGACCTATACGGTGAAGCTTCTGCGTTCCTTTATTTACGGGGAGCCGGGGAATGAATTTGAACTTGTGTCAGGAAAATTTGAATCCGGTTCACTGATCCTGAAATTTTCACAGCCCCCGGTGATTACTTCTTTTAACGAAAAATTCAGCCTCTCCCCCTTTGCCGATTACCATACGGATTTTCTCAATGATAATAAAACGGTAATCATCAAAGCAAAAAACAACTGGCAGGTGAATACAACTTATACATGGATTGTCAAGGACATGGTAAGCTCCAGAGGTTATCTTATGAAAAAAGAATATTCGGGATTCTTTTCAGGAAAGGATGATACTGAAATACCCCGACTGACGCAGGTCTGCCCGGTTACGTTTAGAGATACGGGAAACCTCTGGCATACCAATGATGTTCTTAATGACAAATTGATGGAATGGCAGGGAATAGGTTTTATTTTTTCAAAGCCCATGGATGAAGCGTCGATACGATCCGGAATTTCCTTTTACCCTTCCCTGAACGGTTATTTTGTTAAAGAAGATGATAAGCGTTTTATTTTTATCCCCAATGAAAATTATCAGATCCAAAAAGAATACCGTTTGACTATTGGAGAAACGGTGAAGGATACATCAGGACTTTCCCTTTTTAAACCGGAGCTTGTCTTCTTTACCACCGCAGGACGCTTCCTCACCGTGGATTCCGTTACCTTTGATGATAATGCCGCGTTACTTACAATGGACGGTAGTGTGCAGAATTATACCCTGGGAAATGCCGCAGCCGGTTCGCCCCTGCGGCTCCGGATGACCATCAATTTTTCATCGGTCATTCCCCAGCCAAATCGCAAGGCTGCTGCGGATTCCATATCCCTTACGGGTCTTTTCCCCGACTCTGCGGCAAATCCCATTTTGCTCTCCGCAGTATGGCTGGACTCAGGTTCCCGGCTGGTTCTCGACTGGGAAAAATTCACCCGTACCAGCGGGGACATTCAGTATTACTACCAAATAAAAATTACCGGAGGGCAGCGGGGTGCGGTAAATCAGGCCGGTGAATATCTTGAGGAGGATATATGTGTCGTATTCAAAGCCTTATAAAACAAGGTACATTCATGGGCATAACAGGGCTTATCCTGTTATGTCTGATCTTCTCCTGCGCCTCCTGGCTGCTGCCGCAGATGGAAATCCTTTCGGTTTCAACCGAAGGGGATATCCGCATCAGTTTTTCAGCGCCTCCAACGGAAGCGTCCATACGGAAAGCCTTTTCCATGACAGAAGACGGGACAAGTCTACAGGGGGAATTCTTTTTTAATGACAGTGATGTGATTTTCAAGCCCTTGAACGGACTGCGGGAAAATCGTGAATATTCCATCCTTATCAGTACCGTTGCGGAGGACATCAAAGGAAATTCCCTTACAAAGGATTTCCGGTACCGCTTCCACACAAAGGAAAATTTAAAGGGTCCCCGCATTATACGTGTGGAACCACAAAATGAAACAAGCCTTACTTTGCCGCCTGCGGCCATCACCGTTTTCTTTTCCGGGCCCGTAGATACCAATTCCTTTACGGAAGCTTTGCGGTTAAGTCCATCCGTCACCCATGTCCTTGAATGGAATGAAGCTTGTTCCACAGTCCGGATCATACCGGTTAAGCCCCTGACGCCGGGGACCCGTTATACCATTACTGTTTCCACGGCCCTGATGGACCTTTCCCGAAACAAACTGCTCCTTCCCTTTAACAGTACCTTTCTCTACGGTACCGACCGCTCCCCTCCCCGCTGTTACCTGAGCCGGGAAAGCTCCTCAAATACAACAGGCAATCTTATCCCCGGTACTCTTAATGAGCATATTCCATCTGACAGTAAACTCAAAATTTCATTTGACAAGGAGGTGTCAATAGAGTCCCTTGCGGGTTTTATCGGGATAAGTCCCGCCCTGGGCATGACCGTTACACCCAACCTTGAGCGTCGGGATCGGGGAATCATTTCCTTTCCACAAAAACCTGAATGGGGCAAGCCCTATACCCTGACCATACGAAAGGGGATCACCGACACCTTTGGCAACAAAACAGAAGAGGATATTGAATTCCCCCTGGTGTTTAACCACAGTAATTTTAAGCCGCCGGTTTTTGCATGGGGGGGACTGAAAAATCAAAACACCATGGAAAGAATAAGCAGGGATACGGATTTTTCCACAATAAGCTTTGATCCAAATTACTTTCAGGAAAGAGTGGATAGGGCAATGGATCTCTATCTGGTGTTCAGCATTACTGAGGACGCCGATTCACTTTCGTTTGTTTCCGCCACGCGGGCAATTTCAATCTCCGCCACCAACGGCTGTGCAGAAATTTCAATTAGAACCATGAAAGTACTTACAGAGGCGGAATATACCGCAAGTGATATCTACGATCCTGCTATGCTTGCCGGGAATGGAGAAAAATTCTGCGCCCTTAAAATGGGAATTGAATTTGAAAATGCCAAACAGCTTGGGCTTATCATTTTTTCAATCAACAAGGAACTTTCCGATTCGCTGGGAAACACCATGACCGGAAATATAACCCTTACATATAACAAGCAGTAAGCCGTGAAACACATTATTTCATTTTCTGTAAAACATCCGGTCTCCGTGCTTTCCGGCCTTACCGCAGTAATACTGTTGGGCATACTCTGTACTTTTATAATACCCGTTGATTTTCTGCCCGCCATTAGTTCCCGGAATCTTCTGGTGGCCGCCGAATACCCCGGAATCTCCGCAGCGGACATGCGTTCCATGGTGACCATTCCCCTTGAGGATGCCTTTGCCTCACTGCGGGGTTTGAAATCTGCCGTTTCGGTCAGCAGGGACGGACTTTCCCTCCTTTCACTGGAACTCCATTGGGGCCAGGATATTGATATGGCCCTAACCGAAAGCCGGGAGCTTATTGATCTCTGCTATGAAACCCTTCCCTCAGGATGCGCCAAGCCCGTGGTCTTGCGGAATGATGCCGGAGAGAAGGATACTCTTACCATTGCTGTTATTCCCCTGGACGGGGATCTGCGTTACGGCCGCCGCATTGCTGAAACCGATATCAAACCACGGTTTCAGCGGCTTTCCGGGATCGCACAGGTTAGGGTAAGCGGCGGTGAGAAAGAAGAGATACAGGTCCGTTTCCGCCGCTCCGAACTTGAGTCCCGGCATCTTACCCTGCAATCCGCAGCGGATATCATTTCAAGTTCAAACTTTGAATACCCCGCAGGAACCATCCGGGAGGGGGAACGGGAATTGTCCGTAAAGACCTCAGGACTCTACACCAGCCTTGATGAAATAAAAAGTACACCCCTGGCCTACAACGAAGGCGGCCTGCTCCGGGTTGAGGATATTGCCGACACGGTCAGGACCAGCGCCGAAGGGGAATCTTTCTTTCTCTACAACGGACTTGAGTGCATCAGAATCGGAATTCAGAAAAAAACTGAAGCAAGCCCCCTTGAGGTTTCACGGTTGGCAAAGGAAGAAATCGAAATTCTTAAAAACATTTACGGTGCATGGTATGAATTTGAAATAATCAGTAATACTGCCGACAGCATTGTAGAATCCCTTGTCTCCCTGCTCTTTTCCGCCCTGGCGGCCCTTCTTGCCGCCGGCATCGTGGTCTATGTCTTTCTTAAATCGATCCGGTTTTCAATCGTTATTGCCCTTATCATCCCCATATCGGCGGCCTTTTCCATCATCGCCTTGAGCATCTGCGGAGAGTCACTGAACATCATGTCCCTGTCGGGTATCGCCATTGGGATCGGGATGGTAATCGACGCAGGTACTGTGGCCATTGAAAACATACAAAGGGCATTAAATTCAGCCGGGAAAGACCCCGGGGAAACTTTGATGGAAGAAATCATTACCAATGCCGCCAATGGGGTGGCCCTTTCCAATTTCGGTTCTACCCTGACTACGGTGATTGTTTTTATCCCGGTCTTTTTTATCGGGGGCCTTCTGGGGGAACTTTTTTCATGTCTGGCAATAGCGGTGATCGCCTCAATCTCATCTTCATGCCTCCTGTCATTCACCTACGTCCCCGCACTTTGCATGATCACCAAAGGAATAAAAAAAAAGGAAAACAGTAACACTGCGTTTATCGGCATTGCGGAAAAAAAGTATGAATCCCTGCTGAAAAGAATTTTTGCACGGAAGTGGTATGCGCTTATTCCATTGGGCCTATGCCTTATCACCGGTGTCATCTCCCTCGCATTTATCCGGTATCAACTGTTACCGGAAATCCGCACAAAAACCATAGGTTGGGAAATTCCTTTCCCGCCCGACACCGGCCTTCCGGCCATGCTCGCCCAGGCGCAGGAAATCACCGGCATTTTACAGCAGGAACAGTATATCAATTCCATTGAAATTTCCGCAGGCCTTGAGCATGATGATTTTCCAACCCTTGCACGGCCCGGAGAATACGGAGAGAAGCTGCGGATC
Organism: Spirochaetia bacterium; assembly: GCA_025997555.1. GTDB lineage: Bacteria > Spirochaetota > Spirochaetia > Treponematales > Breznakiellaceae > BNUT01. Next base: position 1,279 of record BNUT01000123.1, on the reverse strand, counting down.
ACCGCCTCATTGGGGATACCTGCTGAGGCGGGTATCGAAAAAATCCGCGCCATCTTTGAAGGTTCAGGTTTAACCCCTGTCTTTAATAAACAACAGGACACCCTTTCGCAGTTGCTGGAAATTTCCGCTGATACCAGCATCGTGCGCGGGGACTCCCCGGAAAGGCTTACAAGTCTGACCGAAGGTTTAACAGAAAAGGGGGCCGAAATAATTCCCCGGCTTACCCGGACTGAGTCGGTATTTACCCCGAACCGGCTCGCCGGGGCGCGGTTTTCCGTAAGCGCCCGGTATATGGCCGCCGTTGCCCGTGATGCCCTGGAGGGGGTTTTTGCGGTTTCCTATTACGAAAAGGGCCGGGAAATACCCTTAAGAGTCTTATTCCGTAGTGAAGATATTGCTTCCATTGAAGATCTGGAAAACACCATGGTACCCCTTGAGGAAGATCAGGTTCCTTTAAGAATACTGGGGTCTATCACCGGTGAAATCAGGGAACAGGTTTTGTACCGGTATAACCGGCGGGATGCAAAGGAGATCAGGTTTCCTGTTTCAACAGATATCATTCCGGCGGAACAAATGGAAGGCTGCGATCTGGTTTCTCCGGGAACCACAGAACTAAATGAAATGATCCGCAGCGGCCTGCTCCTTCTCATGGTAACCATACTGCTTTTGTATCTGACCATGGGCGCCCAATTTGAGTCATTTATTATCCCCCTGCTTTTGCTCATCAGTCTGCCCCCGGCCTTTTCAGGGGCCTTCCTTTTTTTATTGATTTCCGATAATTCCATGAACATCAACAGTATTATTGCGCTTGTCATCCTCTTCGGAATTTCCATCAACAATTCGATCCTTCTTTATGAATCCTGCATCTCTCCAAAAGCCATGGGCCGGAACATCGACAGAAAATCCATCATTGATTCATGCCGCAATAAACTACAGGCGATCCTGATTACCAATACAACCACCATCATCGCCCTCATACCCTTTGCGATTGATCCCCTGCACATCAACGCCCAGACTTCCCTGTCCATTGCGGTGATCGGGGGACTCCTCTTTTCAACCATACTGGTTCTTACGGTGGTACCGGTTTGTTTCCTGTATGTTCTCCCGGAACAAAAAAACCATGAATAAGAAGGTTCCTGCGGCGGTTTTTATTTTTATCATCATCACGGTGATCGCCGCCTTCATTGCCCGCAGTCAAAAACCCGGCGAATCCGCAGACAGCCGCTACCGGGTATTCAGTATCCGCTTTGAATACTTCGGCATGGACAGCGCGGAAATG
>BNUT01000122.1 GCA_025997555.1 Spirochaetia bacterium | reverse complement strand
CGAGGAAATCATTTATGAGGTAACATTAGCCGCGAGTAAAACTGGTGCATATAATATTTTTGGAGATTTTGAAAATATTACAGAAATAGATATCCTGTATTTCTTCCAAAATATTTATACTTTCTTTGATCCTATTATATGATACATTTAAGTCTGGTTCTATAACCCATGCGTTTGTATCAAAAAGTGGGAAATTCGCTAAAATCCACTTTAAATCATTCAACAAATCAAAAAGAAAATTCAAGTCTTCAAAATTTTGGAAAGCACCAAAAAATGATTTTGTACCAATATCGCAAGTATTATATTTTCTGCTATTAATAATATTTTTTATTTCAATTGCTAAGGGCAATGAAATATGTATTGTTTGATTTTTGCAAAGCTTGTCAGTAATATTTTCAATAAATTCGTCCATAATTTCAAAATCATTGTTTATACGTTCAGATATTTCAAATTCACAACCCTTTGTTGTGTTCAAAATGGAAAAATTTACTTTTAAATCATTGACTATCTCCATCATATGTTGAATGGTTAATTCAATTTCATTGGGAAATGATGATATGCAAACATTAAAAAATAAAAAGCACGCAAATAATATTTTACTCATAAATCCATAATTTCTCTAACATTTACTAATCTGACAACAATTGTCTCATAAGAAATATCATTTCTTTGTGTCAGTCTTAAAGCTCTATTTATTTTAGTTGCACTTACAATGGTGTTATGGTTATAGACTGTTCTGGAATTTGGGCCTGCATCTGGAAGATTACTGCATAATTGCCAATTAAACCTTAAATATCTATTTTGTAAAGCATCCATTAAACTACCAGGATACTCAAATACTCTAGTTTCTATTTCTGTAATATTTTCAAAATCTCCAAAAATATTATATGCACCAGTTTTACTCGCGGCTAATGTTACCTCATAAATGATTTCCTCGTAATGTCGCATCTTTGGAATGTGTTGATGTGGTACATTTTCACCAGAATTTTGCTCCCTTTTCCGTCTTATTTCTTCTTTAAAATTTTCATTTGTAACTACTGTAAATGACATACCTTCTCCTAATCATGAGCTAGTTCTATAATCTCTACGAGAAAGCTATTATCTTGTGCATCCAAGGTTTTGACTTTCCACCGACAGGGAAATACTCTGAAAAAATCCCATCTTTTTATTTCCACCCCAGAAGAATGCATCAATATAACCGCTAATGTTTTTCTCTCACGCCTACCACTTTCATTGCGCTGAAACCAATTTATCAGTTCATTATTACTGTTTATGCCTTTTTTCAGAATAAGATTCGGATAACGAGTACGACCAATATGTTTGTGCGTAGACGTATTGAACCCTCCTTCCTCAACTTCGTACACATTCGACTCTACTTCAAGACCTTCACATGAAAAGAAACGGTCAGTTTGTATTCCGTCTATTTCAACAGTGAAATAGTACGATGAAAAAACCTCATTTTCCATAGTTACCACCTTTACTTATAAACTATCGTTACGCACGAGATGAATTTCTATATATCGTTAACTCAAAAACTGTGTCAAAATGACCCATTTAGGCAAAATGGAGGACATTTTTGACAGCTGATTATGTCTTTACGTAATATTATAATAATTAATTTGATTTTGTCAATCATCATTATTTCCAAAGTAATTAATATTCCCCAGTAAACTATGGAATTCCACATAACCTGTTTTAACAGCCATTTTAGATCACTTTACAAACTATAAAGGGATATGAAGCGATATTTCCTCAATGGTGGCATAAGGGCAACGTTTACCGGCAAAGAAGGCGGGGACAGTTGTTTCGCAACAGACCTCACCAATTTTTTGCGTATCAATATGACTATAAATAAAACATAATGGTATAGTTAATTTACTGGAAAATATTTTTTAAAAATATGGTGTAACAATTAAAGAATATAATAAAATAATGGGGTACGGGGGTACTGCGCATAACATACGCTATACGCTGCGCCGCAGTAGCGGCTTGGCCTCCATAAAACCCCAGTCGGCCTACGGCCTTTGTGGGGTTTTATTCCGGCACATTTTTGCAGTTGCTGGAAACCTTCGGTTTCCTTTATCGCAACTGCAAAAACGTCGTATAGCTTTCACGTTATGTGAAATTTTTTTTGCCCCCGCCTTAGTCGTCGCAGGCGCCATCCGTGGCGCCTGAAATTTATAAAAAATATGGCATTAGATGAAACAACCACAAAATATATACTACATTTAGCGTTGTAATCAATAGTTATCGCTATATATAGCGTAATAAAGTTAATTTTAGAGACGGATTTGATGAAATTTTAAGCCGTACTGCCCTATTCCCCTATAGCATAATCTCGAAAAGTAGGCTATAATGACCTCTATGTTTGAAACAACAACAAATTTGAAGAAACTACGCTCAAAAGACGACAATCTGTTAGCCGGGATTGACGATTTGGATAGCAATCTCAAAGAAAAATATAACTCTGTGCTTTCTATAGATACCGCGTTAAATAGACAAATAGTAAGTTTTCAAGCAAACAAGACCATACCTTTTTATAGATGGTATAAATATAAAGAAGGATTTTCTGTCAGCCTTTTGAATCATTATTTTTCTAAATTCGGTATAAAACCGGGGCAAATTGTTTTAGACCCATTTGCGGGAAGCGGGGCATCCCTTTTTGCTGCAAGCGATTTGGGTATTGATTCTATAGGAATTGAATTATTGCCAACTGGGCAGGAACTTATTAAGGCACGGAATTTATTACAAAATAATTTTTCCGATGATGAATTTAGCAGATTGGTGTCATGGAAAGAAAATAAACCGTGGATTGATACAGAAAACAGCGATGATTTTATTGTATTAAAAATAACTAATGGTGCTTACACAGAAGAAAGTAATGTTTTAATAAAAAAATATCTTTCATGTATGAAAAACGAAAATATCAACGTACAAAAAATACTATTATTTACGTTGTGCTGTATTCTTGAAAGCATCAGTTTCACTCGAAAAGACGGACAGTATTTACGGTGGGACCAACGCTCCGGGCGGTGCTGGGGATCAATTCCTTTTGACAAAGGCGAAATTAAACATTTTAATGACGCAATTACTGAAAAGCTGGGGGAAATTATTGCCGATTCAAAGGGCATTACAGATAGTTTGTTTGATTTTTCCGAACCAACTGCAAAACGAGGTAAAATCAACCTGATTGAAGGTTCTTGCCTTAATGAGCTTCAAAAAATACCTGATGATACCATTGATTTAATAATAACTTCCCCGCCTTATTGTAATCGGTATGATTATACAAGAACGTATGCTTTGGAATTGGCTATGCTTGGTGTTGATGAAAAAAAACTTTTGTCATTGCGGCAGGAAATGTTAAGCTGCACCGTAGAAAACAGAGAAAAAAAATTGCTTGAAATTAACCCCTCATGGGCTATTCCTTTAGCGGCGGTTGAAAGTCAAGAACTCTTACAAAAAATCCTTTTTTTTCTTAACTATAAGAAACAGGAAAAAACATTAAACAACAACGGCATCCCAAGAATGGTTAAGGGATATTTTTACGAAATGGCTTGTGTGATTTTTGAATTCTCGCGGGTTCTAAAACACGATGCAAGAGTAGCTATGGTTAATGATAATGTAAGGTATGCAGGCGCGAGTATATCGGTTGATTTAATCTTATCTGATATTGCGGCACGGTTTGGTTTTGAGGTTGAGTCAATATCTGTTTTACCTATTGCGAAAGGAAATAGCAGTCAACAGATGGGCGAACATGGGCGGGATGCTTTAAGAAAATGTGTGTATACATGGAGAAAAAAATGATAAACTATACTAATCACATCGCCGCAGCAGATGATTTGGTAACATCGTACAATGAAACAAGGGCTGGCTTTATTGCAATAGCGCTGGAAAAGAATCGTCAGGCAACGCCTTTTATCGCAGAAGCACGGGTTTTACAAAACCGTGCCAAGAAAGCGAAAAGTCCGGCTGACTTACTCCAGATACCGGATATTAGAAATGGTCTAATAGCGGCGGCTGGTATTTCTGATAAAGCGGCGGGACATTTGGGCGATGAGGGCTGTACTGAAGCCATACAAGAATTTGTAAAGAATTTTTTAGTTCCCGCTGGTGATAAGTTCAACGAGGAATTAATTTTTCGTTTTCTGCTGACGAAAGGTGATAGTTTGGGTGGAAAAATGCGAAATATAGTTGGCGCTTTATCGCAACGCAAATTATGTTTATCAATAGTTTCTTCGTTACGATTATCCGGCAAACAATTTTATGTCTGCATGGATAATACAAATGAATGGGTTTCATCTCTAAATATCACCAATGATATAGATATTGAAAATGCAAAGGGGCTTTCATGGGATAGTACGGAGGTAAGGACGCTGTTTTTCAATATTACTATACCTATTGTAAAAAACAATATAGACATAATAGTTGTCAACAAACCGCATACGGAATCTCTAAAAGAAATTATTACAAATGCGGAAAACTATATAGCCCTTGGAGAATTAAAAGGTGGAATAGATCCTGCCGGTGCGGATGAACATTGGAAAACGGCAAAAACTGCGCTGGACAGAATCAAAGTTGCATTTGAACAAAAAAGATTTTCTCCGCAACTTTTCTTTATTGGGGCGGCAATTGAATCTAAAATGGCGGGCGAAATATATACTAATTTGCAAACTAATTATTTGCAAAACGCCGCGAATTTAACTAAACCGGAACAGATAATTTCGTTAGCGGAATGGTTGGTTAAAATCTAATATAGCGGGGTTTGTTTTCAGATACTAAAAACTTGTCCCCAGATACATCTGCCTTGTCCCTGGGCGCAACAATTTTGTACTTGAATACTGAAATATCGTATCCTAGTCCCGAATATCCGTACCCTTCCCCCAAGACTTCGTACCATCGTCCCTAAGTCTCGTACCTAGATACCAAACAAAAAAAACCGGATACTGCAATCGCGTACCTGGGTGCGCTTGCGCCGTTCCCGCCTTTTATGATATAATGCCCTTGTCCGTTGCCTAGCGGCGGAACATTTTATCTTTAGGAGGCTGACATGGCAGACTTTTTCCCACGACGAGACGCTGATTTGGTGGATTGGCTGAAGAATTTCAGCAAAGTGGTGGAGGAAAACGCTACAGCGTGGACAATTCTCACCGCAACGGCAACCGAACTCAAAACCAAGGTAACGGCGTATGAAGCCACTTTTGAGGCGGCAACGGGCGAAAATGCGACCAAGGCGCTAGTTTTGCAGAAAAACGAGGACAGGGACGCGCTCAAGACGTATGTTCGGGACTTAAAAAACAAGCACATTGACTACAATGATGCCGTAACTGACCCCGACCGTGAACGCTTGCGACTGCCCATTCGGGACAAAACGCCATCGCCTAAACCGCGTCCCACAAGCCGCCCTGAACTTGAGGTTATTCCCACAAACAACCGCCAGCACACGGCAACGGCAATAAATCAGGGGACGGGCAAAAAGAACAAACCGGATGACGCCTACGGCGTAAAATACTTGTCGGAAATACGCGACACGCCGCCGCCTGATGCCGCAGATTTACGAAACGCTATTTTTACCAGAAAAACCACCCAAGTGTACGATTACACGGAAGCCGACCGTGGAAAAAAGGTTTTCTATGCGGCTTGTTACGAAAACTCAAAAGGTGAGCAGGGGCCGTGGAGTGATATTATAGCGGCAATTATACCATAAATAAGAAATGGTATAAAACCTTTTGTTAAGAATTAAAAAAAGCATTAGTCCCACGCCCTCCGCCGTCCATGGCGGAGGGCGATTGTAGTGGGGGCAAAAAAAACTTCACATAACATACGGTTTGCGGTTCGGGGCTAAAGCCCCTCCGGGTTCCGTTCGCCTAGGTCAGTCGCTTCAGACTAAAGTCTGCCGCTCCTTCCCACGGCTCACTCCACCCACATTTTGGCGGCCCTGGTCTTGCTACGCAAGCCCTTATTCGGGCCGCCAAAACGTCGCAAACCTTTCACGTTATGCGAAACGGAAATCAGAAATTATTTAAAAAATATATTGACAAAATATTTAAAATAATATACGATATTTATAAAGGAGAATATTGATGAAAATATTAAGCTGGAATATTGAACGTCCAAGAAATGATAAAAAATTGAATAAAAATAATTTTATCATTGAACTCATTGAAAAAGAAAATCCAGATATAATATTTTTAACGGAAACTAATTCTATTATTGGATTTTCACCAAGTTATTTTAGTTTGGAAACAACGGCTTTACCAAAAACTTTTTCTCATATTAGTAAACCGCATGAATATTTTAGTGGTGAAAACCGTACTACAATATTTAGTAAATATAAATTTATAAATACATTTGAAACTTATGATGAGTATACAAGTGTTTGCGGAGAGGTTGAAACACCATTTGGAAATTTAATTTTATATGGTAGTATTATTGGATGTTTTGGTGGAAAAGACCAATATTTTAAAGAAGATTTACTGAAACAAAAAGAACAAATTAAAGCAATAAGCATGAAGGGAAATTTATGTTATTCTGGTGACTTCAATATTTCATTTTCCGGCTATCCTTATCCAAATAATGCAGCACGATCTGAAATGTCTAATTTTTTTAAAGAAATTCATTTAGTGAATACTACTGAAAAAAATGAAGATAGTGTAATTCACATTGTTTTAAGTGAAAAATTTATTAATGGATTAAATATAAAACGCCAAAGGAAGCGGATAGAACGCAAGATTTCAGACCATGATTTGATAATGATAGATGTATTTAAAGCGGAATAAAGAAATAAACAATATAAGAGATTGTTGGTAGCAGATTTCCGCATCGCATAACATACGCTATACGCTGCGCCGCAGTAGCGGCTTGGCCTACGAAAAAACGCAGTCGGGCTACGCCCTTAGTGCGTTTTTTCTCCGGCACATTTTTGCGGTTGCTGGAAACCTGCGGTTTCCTTTATCGCAACCGCAAAAACGTCGTATAGCTTTCACGTTATATGACATGGGGGGCTAAGCTGGTTGAAAAATATATGAAATAAAAAAGTTACTGGAAAAGCGATTGACAAAATTAATGAGATGGATTATTATACAAAAATCCATATTTTGAAAAATTATGGATAAAATATTTTCCAGAGGCTTAAAATGGCTAATAAATTAATATTTAAAGGATTTTTGTTTTTATTATTTTCGGTAAATGCTTATGCAGTAGGTGGAGTAGTATATTGTGGATCAACAAATTCACTTGAAACATTTAAGAATAGATATAAGGAAATAAAAAATGATGGCACTTTTAACGATGATTATAGAAATACTAATTATTGGGCTTTTTATGCCGGTTCGACAAATTCACTTGAAACATTTAAGAATAGATATAGGGAAATAGAAAATGATGGTACTGTTACTGATTTTTATTGGGCTTTTTATGCCGGTTCGACAAATTCACTTGAAACATTTAAGAATAGATATAGGGAAATAGAAAATGATGGTACTGTTGCTGATTTTTATTGGGCTTTTTATGCCGGTTCGACAAATTCACTTAAAACATTTAAGAACAGATTTAACGAAATAGAAAATGACGATAATTTTACTTCTGATGGTTATTGCGGTTCTTATGCTGGTTCGATAAATTCACTTAAAACATTTAAGAATAGATATAAGGAAATAGAAAATGACGGTACTATTAACTTCTATCGTCATTAGAGACATTTTATGGGAAATATTCTCAACATAAAAATAAAAAATGGGGTACGCCCCCCACGTCATATAACATACGCTATACGCTGCGCCGCAGTAGCGGCTTGGCCTACGAAAAAACGCAGTCGGGCTACGCCCTTTGTGCGTTTTTTCTCCGGCACATTTTTGCGGTTGCTGGAAACCTACGGTTTCCTTTATCGCAACCGCAAAAACGTCGTATAGCTTTCACGTTAGGCGAAATTAATTTTGAATTTTTCTCAAAAATGATTGACAAAAGTATTGTTATAAAATATCATGGACTAAACCATTTGGAGAGATATTATAAATGCTAAAGAAATTGAAAGAATTACCCATAATATTTTACTCATTGTTTATAATTATCTTTGGAGTATATAAATTTAAACATTATTTAGAATCAAATTTTATGATAATGATAGTCATATTTTTTGTAATAATGTTTTTAAACAATATATTAATATTTACAAAGGCTTTTCAAAAAATATTTAATTATATAGTTAATCACACAAGAAAATTTGAAATTGTGTTTATTGTATTAATGATATTTTATTTGATTATTGCATTAATCATAAATGTGTTGATATATTTAAAAACATTTGAAAATAAAATTTCGATGGAATATTTTACATTTATATTATTGGCATTTAGCATATCGGGATATAATTGTTATATATATACAAAGGAGTTAAGGAAGAAGAATGAATAATAAAGGCAAAATTAACTTCGCCTAACATACGCTATACGCTGCGCCGCAGTAGCGGCTTGGCCTCCACAAAACCCCAGTCGGGCTTCGCCCTTTGTGGGGTTTTGTTCCGGCACATTTTTGCAGTTGCTGGAAACCTACGGTTTCCTTTA
>BNUT01000121.1 GCA_025997555.1 Spirochaetia bacterium | reverse complement strand
TAAAACACCCTCGGCACGCCCTTAAAATTCTGGCGCATAAAAAAGAAGGTGGACACCCCCGCCAGGTTGGGAATAATAACCGCCGCTGCGGTATTGAGGAGATGCATTTTGCTGATAAGTATGTAATTGGGGATCATGGTTACCTGAAAGGGTACAACCATGGTTACGATAAGAAAATAAAAGACCGCTTCGTTGTATTTGGTTTTAAAATAACAGAGCCCAAAGGCCGCAAGAACAGCCACTATTATCTGTCCCAGAGAAATGCCCAGGGTAGTTATAAAACTGTTCCAGAGCCAGTTAAAAAAATTATACTCGAACAGGGCCATCCTGAAATTTTCCAGCGTCGGGCTGTGGGGAATCAGCCTGATTTCATTGGTAAATAATTCGGAAGGCACTTTTATGGCCGATGATATCATCCAGAAAATAGGGAAAATATTAATGATCACAATGGCGATCAAAAACAGATGCAAGAGCGGATTCGTAGTAAAGGTGAATTTATTTTTAATTTTCATAATAACTGTATCCTCCCAGAGTTTTCATCATAACGCAGGTAATAATGAGGAACAAAATAGAAGTAAAGATCGCTGCGGCGCTGGCCAATCCTATGTTGAAATATTCAAAACCAAAACGGTATATGGCAAATGACAGATTGGTTGAGGTATTCGCCGGCCCTCCCTTGGTTAGAATATTGATTGGGGTAAAGGCCCGTTCGGCGGCAAAGATAACCGAAGTAACGATGATATAAATAGTGGTGGGACTTAACAGGGGCCATTTAATTTTCCAAAAAACCTGCCATACCGATGCCCCGTCAATGGTAGCGGCTTCAATATACTCCCGTGAAATACCCAGGAGTCCCGCATAAAAAAGGATAAGGTGGGCCCCCATGAATTTCCATCCCGAAACAAAAATAATCGAAAACAGGGCGGTTCGTTTGTCACTTAACCACGAAAAACCATCAAACCCAAAAAGATGAAATAAATTATTCAGAACGCCGAAATTAGGATTAAACATCCACATCCAAACCAGACAAATTATGGAAAGGGCCAATATGGTGGGAAGAAACAACAGGGCCTTATAAATATTTTCCCCGGATTTTGATTTTACCCCGGTCAACATTACTGCAAAAAGCAGGGGCAGAACCAGAAAAAAGGGCAGTAATCCTGCAATATATAAAAAGGTATTTCCCAGAGCGGCCTGAAACTCTTCGCGGAAAAACATTCCCGCATAATTTTTCAGCCCCACCCATCTCATGGACCGGACAAAATTCCAATCGAAGAAACTCAGTATAAAACTGTATAAGATGGGCCATATCTTAAAAAGAAAATACAACACCAGCGCGGGCAATACATACAGAAAGAAGGCGCCGGTGGTTTTAAAATTTTTTTTATTATTCATTCCGGTCATAAAAACTCCTCAGGCAAACAGGGCATCTATTCTTTCCATTACAGCAAACGGGTCGGTCCCGCCGTAAACCTCAAGCACAAACTGCCCGGCATATCCCTTTTTCCGCAGATAGCCATAAACCGCCGGCCAGTCAATAACTCCCTCCGTAGGCAGCTTATGGGCATCCTCAGTCCCGTCATTATTATGAATATGAAAGGTAATAAGATCCTTGCCGGCAGCATCTATTTCCTCATACATATCCGCCCCGTTCAAAACCGCATGTCCGATGTCCAGACAATATTTCAACCCAAGACCGGGATAATTTTCTTTATGATCCTGAAGCCGGCAGCGTATTTCGTCCGGATTTTTGCCGCTTCCGGGAATATTTTCCAGGGCGATGGCGATCCCCCGTTTTTTACCAAGTTCACAAAGGTCCGCAAGACTGTCCCTGACTATTTGAATTTGATCCCGGTTATAGTTGTATTCCTTCCGGTCCAAACCATGAACCACCATCATCGGCGATCCGATTTCAGCACAGTCATCGATAGTTTTCCGCCACAGCTGTTGCCGGTATTTCGCAAATTCCCCGGCATCGGAAAAGGGCTTAAAATTTCTAAAAGGACTGTGGACCGAATGAACGGAAAGCCCTAAATCCTTAAGCCATTGCTTAACGAGCTTCCTGTCCAGCCCCACGCGGGGATCAAAATGAACGGTGTCCGCCCAAAGCTCCACCGACCGGAAATCATGTCCTGCGATATCCTTGAGCGCGGCATCCAGTCCCACCGCCTCGTAAGTCCAACTGGACATCGCGTATTCGGATTTATCATTGTAAAAAGACATACTCTTCCTTATCCCATAAAGCCGCAGGCTGTTACCCCTGCGGCTATCTTTTTTCAAGTACCGGAACCCGCTCTAATTGAGCAGTTTATTACAATCCGCAGCCAGTTGATTAAGGGTACTGGTTACATCAAGGGTACCATGGATGATCTCCAGCCGCTTGTTAATGTACAGGCGATCTATTTCAAGACCCGCAGAGCCGCCCGGCCACGCAGTCCAGGGCACCGCATACTCAAGCTGGGCATAGGCCGCTTCCTGACCGGAAACCATGGGAACCTGAGCTTTGGTTACCGCAAGATACCCGCTTTTGGTAAACATTTCCATTGCTTCCGCGCTGGTTGCATAATCCAGGAAACGCCAAACGGCATTATATCTTGCCTTATCCTTGGTAAAGCTCATAATCGCGGCACCCCCTGCGGGCAGGGCCTTTCTTTTTGTACCAAAGCTGGGGCACTCGCCAACCTTCAAATTAAAGGCTACCGAACTCTGGATAGACGAGAGCTTCATGCAGGAAGAAACATACATGGCCACATTACCGGCGATAAAGGAGGCCATAAGCTCCGCATCGGTATCGATAGCCGCAAGACCGCGCCGGTGCAGGGATTGCCACATACCAATTGCTTCCGCAGCCTGGGGATTATTAAAGGCAACCTTTTTCCCGTCATCGGTGAGAAGCTTCCCTCCGTTGGAGTAGATTATCCCCAGATCGGGCCAGGAATCTACCTTCTGCATACCCACAGCAAACTTACCTGTTTTCTCCTTGATAATAGTACCTACCCGGATAACATCTTCCCAAGTCTTGGGCACATCCGCAGCGGAAAGTCCCGCAGCTTTAAAAATATCCTCATTATAGAACATGACAATATTGCTCAACGCAAAGGGCACCCCGATCTGATCATCCTCTATTTCGCCAAGCTTAATCATTGAAGGGATGTACTTGTTTTTCAGTTCCGTATAGGCCGTAGGGCTCGGTGCCAGATTATTAACCAGCACGGGGTTCATTTCGGTGTGGATATAATTCATGAGATTATAACCACCGACAAAAAGGTCCGGTGGGGCATTCCCGGCTGCCATATCGGCAATCATTTTTTGAAGCAGTTCCATGTATTCCCCGGGCTGTCCGGTGGATACGATCTTGACATCAGGGTTCTGGGCCTCAAAGCCCTTGATAACCTGATTCAGAGCATCCTCGCTCAATCCCGACCACCGGTGCCATAATTGTAATGTTGTAACTCCCCCCTTAGCGCTCCCGTCGGTCTTTCCGCCGGCAAAAAGCATCCAGGGAAGCAGGCACGCCAACCCCAAAGCAAATAACTTCTTCAGTTTCATAGAATCCTCCTCTGCATATATCCAGATGTTTAAATCATAACTCTTTTTTGCCGGGTCCGCAAGCACAAATCTTCCCAAGATAGAGACCGGGGCCGTAAACCTTACCTTTGCTTCGCTATACCCAATGCGACATTATCGGGGATATCTGAAAAATCGTAAAAAAGTAGTTGACAAATATGTTAGCTTCTCCTAATATGTGTTAGTGACTACTAGCTTTGATAGCTTAATCTAACATAGGAGATCAGGTATTTGATGAAAAAGATAGCTGTGTACGGCAAAGGCGGTATAGGAAAATCAACAACCGTATCCAATCTTGCGGCGGCGCTTTCCCAATCGGGCCGCAGGGTGATGCAGATTGGCTGTGACCCCAAGGCGGATTCCACCGCTACCCTTACGGGGAAACGTATCCCTACGGTGCTTGACGTGCTGCGGCGTGATCCTACGCCAACGCTCACGGATCTGGTTACCGTAGGGTACAACGGCATCCTGTGCGTTGAGGCCGGGGGGCCTACTCCGGGTATAGGCTGCGCGGGGCGGGGCATCATCGCCGCGTTTGAAAAGCTCAACGAACTTTCCGCTTTTGAGGAATACCGGCCCGATGTGGTGCTTTACGATGTACTGGGGGATGTCGTCTGCGGCGGCTTTGCCATGCCCATGCGGGCGGGTTACGCCGACGAGGTGATCATTGTGAGCTCAGGCGAAATGATGGCCCTCTACGCCGCCTGCAATATCGCCCAGGCAATACGCGGCTTTGCCGGCAGGGATTACGCGGCCCTCGGCGGGATGATCCTCAACCGCCGCAATATCGAGGACGAGCAACGCATTGTTGAAAAAGCCGCCGCTGAAATAGGCACCGCCATCATCGGAGACGTGCCCCGTTCCGCACTGGTGCAGGAAGCGGAAGCCCTGGGTAAAACGGTCTGCGAGGTTTTTCCTGACAGCAGCCTTGCCGCTACCTACCGTTCAATAGCGGAGGATATCATCACCGCCGGTGACAGCGTATGGGCAAAGGCGGCGTCCGCGTGAGCCTTGAGTTTACCGATGAGCTGCCCCTCGCCCGCCTCGCCGGACAGCCTGAGCAGGTGCTCGGCAAGGGTGCGATGAACGAGACCCTTCACTTTTGCTCTCCGGCGCACGGCGGGTGGGGCGTGATACGGGTCGCCTGTATGCTGCCTGAAACCCAGCTGCTGTTTGTATGCCCCGAAGCCTGCGGCCGCCACGGCGCGATTGCTTCTATTGAACAGGGTTACCGCAGCAAGATTACCTATCTCTGTATAGATGAACATGAGATCATCCTTGGCGGCTATGATGCTGAGATTGAGCGTGCTGTTGACGACATCATGGTCAAGGTGAAACCCCGGCCAAAGGCGATACTGCTCTTCCTCCCCTGTATCGACGATCTCCTCGCCGGTGATCACAGCGCCGCCATCAAAAAAATGGAAGAAAAGCATTGCCTTCCGATACGGCTGACCCGGATGAACCCCATAATGCTGGACAACAAGATGACCCCCATGCTGCGGGTACAGCGGGCACTGTACGAGTTCCTGCCCAAATATCCAGCCGATAAAAAAGATCAGGGGATCATTGTGCTGGGATCGTTCAGCCCGCCTACTCAAGCCTCCGAGTTGGCCGCTCTTATGCGGCGGCTGGGTTTTGGTCCCCTCCGTCACCCCGCATTCTGCTCAAGTTTTGAGGAATTTACCGCCCTCTCCCAAAGCGCTGCCGCTATTGTCCTCCGTCCCGAGGGCGGCGCCGCCGCGGATTTTCTCGGCTCGGAGCGGGGCATCCCGGCGATACACGCGCCGGTGGCATTTGACACGCCAGCGATTATCGAACGCTATCAACACATTATTGACTTTCTTTCAGCCCTGCCGGGGGCGCATAAAACAAGGGTTTCAGCGCAAGAAATATTCGCCGACGCCATTGACGCCGCGGCGGCGAAACTGGAACAGGCGGCGGCGTTTCTGAAGGGTGCCTCCGTTGCCGTTGATTCTACGGTTACCGCGTCTCCTTTCAGCCTTGCCCTGGCCCTTGTGCGGGGCGGCATCCGGGTCAGCCGGGTGTATGCGAATTATCTGGGCGCCCATGAAAAGGCGGCTTTCAAAGAGCTGGCGGATCTCGACGGCTCCATTATTGCGGCAAATCCAAACCACGGGAAAAAATACGGCACACGCCCGGAACATCCGCTGGCGGACATCGCCATCGGCTTCGAAGCCGGTTATGCCACGGCGGCGCCGGTTACCGTGCCCCTTGCCTTTGACGAGGGGCGTTATGGCTTTGAAGGCTTCATAGCCGTTATCGACGCCATTGTTGAGGCGGTGAACGAAAACCGGGAAGCGCGGCAGAATCTGCGGGAGCAGATAAAATCCTACGGACTGGTAGTGTAGGAAAAGGAAAGGATATGGGAAAAATACTTTACTATCTGCCGCCGCTTTCACCGGACTATTCGGGGGTGGCTTCCGTATTTCACGATCTGGGCGCCCTGACGGTTATCCACGATGCTTCCGGCTGCACCGGCACCTACACCGGTTATGACGAGCCGCGCTGGTTCGGCAGCAAAAGCCCGACCTTTTGTTCAGGGTTACGCGAAATGGACGCCATCATGGGTGACGATGAAAAACTCCTAAAAAAAATTGAGGCGGCCCTTGTACATATCAACGCTCCCTGCGTGGTAATCATCGGAAGCCCGGTGCCCATGGTTGTCGGCTTCGACTTTACCGGCTTTGCCGCCCTGGTCGAAAAACGCACCGGCTTGCCCTGCTTTGCCTTTCCCGCCACCGGGCTTGCCTATTACGATACGGGCCAAAAAGCGGCCTATCTGGCAATTGCGAAAAAATTTTTAAATGCGGGAGAAGGCGGCATTCTCCCAAACACGGTGAACATTCTCGGCGCTTCTGTACTCGACGGTTTTGACGACGGGAAACTCGATTCCCTGATCGCTCTGCTCCATGGCGAGGGATTACATACCGGCGCTGTCTGGGGTATGCGATCAAGCCTTGAAGGGTTACGCCAAACCCCGCAGGCAGCGGTCAACTGGGTAGTCACCGCCGCCGCCCTGCCCCTGGCGCAACATCTCCGGGAACAGTTCGGCACGCCCTTTGTCGCCGGCCTCCCCTTGGGCGATCAGGAGACCCGGCGTATCATCACCGGTCTGCGGGCAGCCAATAACACCGAAGGAGAATCCGCCGCCGTTACCGGAACAGCAAATTCTGATGGAGCAGCAAATCCCGCAGCAAACCAATTCCCGCCGGGCGGGGAATTTTCCGGCGGCAATGATATGCGGGTACTGCTTACCGGCGAAGGGCTTTTTTGCGCATCCCTGCGGGCACAGATGGAGGCGGAGCAGGGACTGGCGGCGGTGAGGATAGGGAGTTTCTTTACTGAGGCGCGGGCGGTTTTCAACGCCGGCGATATTGTATTCACTTCGGAAGACTCCCTTACGAATGTTCTTGCCCATGACGGACTTGAGCTGGTTGCCGGTGATCCGCTTTTTCGCGATCTGCTTCCGCCTGATTCTCCGGCACGATTCATCGAAATCCCCCACCGGGCGGTTTCAGGGAGGCTCTACGCATGATCGCGTCAGTACAGCCAAAACGCCCGCCGGTAATCAGTGACGATCTAAAGGCTTTTCTCAAGGATCTTGAATCGGGTATACCCATCACCATGCTGGTAGCGCCAGCTGCCCGTGCGGTTATGCCGGACTTGCCCTGCGTTCTCGGCTTCCTACGGAGTCTCGGAGTCCGTGCCTTTTTTCCGGTATTGCCCTACGCCGATATTACCGTCTGGGTCTACTACCGGCTCCTGACAAGCAATCCTGCCGGGCCGATTATTTCTTCAGCCTGCGCAGGTATGAACCGTTATATTGCCCGGAAACATCCTGACATGGCGCCTGAGCCTATGGTGTATAGCCCGCTCCTCTGCGCCGCCCGCTACCTCAAAACCTACCTTGGTCTTGACGGCGCGTTCGCATTTCTTTCGCCCTGTTCCCAAAAGCGTTTTGAATTCAATGTAGCGGGTGAAAATATGATCCGCTATAACGTTACCATTGCCGCCCTCTCCAACTGGCTTTCGGTCAATCACCCTGATCTGCACAAGTACCAGCCCGCCGATACCGGCCCTGCCGCAGAATACGCCGACCGGGACATTGTTGATTTTAGCCGGGGCCTCACGGTGGCGGCTTTCGGGAGTATTTCTGACGTCCTTGCCTGCCTGCTTCCAAACCTTGATTGTACTATCACCCAGGGTATTAACGACGCAGAGCGGTTTTTTGCCGAAACAGCTGCCGGCCGCAAGCGCCCTGCGGTCTTTGAGCCGTATGCCTGCATCGGCGGCTGCGCCAACGGATCGGGCGTACGGGGAATGACGCGCTGCACACAAAGTACCCCTCACACCGGCAACTTTCTTGTGCAAAACAAAAAGGCGGCCAGGGAAGCGATACTGGAACGTTTCAGGCATTTTGACGCAGCCCTTAATAGGGGGGATTTTTATTATGCCTGACAAAAAAGAAGCCCTCACCCAGGGCAGCCTTGTCATCGTCCTTGCCGCCGCCATACTCGCCGCGTTATGCGCCGGTAGATACCAGGTAAGTATGCCGGATATTTTCCGCCTTATCACCGGCACGGAGACCCTTGACCCCCGGGTCAAAACCGTGGTGTTTTCACTGCGATTGCCGAGGGTGATTTTGGCGGTGCTTGCCGGAGCGGGACTCTCCGCCGCAGGCGTAAGTTTACAGGCCATGTTCGGCAACCCCCTGGTAAGTTCCCATATTCTGGGCGTATCCGCCAGCGCCGGTTTTGGCGCAGCCCTGGGGATACTCCTGTTTGGACGCACCTGGGCTATTCAGTTGCTGGCAATTGCATTCGGTTTCGGGGGTATGTTCATTGTGTATGCCATGGGCCAGCGGCGGGGAAAAACAGGTATACTGCTGCTGGTATTGTCAGGGGTTATCGTGTCTGCGGTGTTTGAGGCGCTCACATCCCTTATCAAATACATCGCCGATCCCGAGGAAAAATTGCCCGCCATCACCTACTATCTCATGGGCAGCCTCTCATCGGCGTCCTACCGGGATCTCTTTA
>BNUT01000120.1 GCA_025997555.1 Spirochaetia bacterium | reverse complement strand
CCTGTAATGACACCCGCAACCTTTCTGAATATTTGTTGAACCGGCCCGGAAGGATACATTACCACTTCAAATCAAACCGGCTTCAACTTTTCCCGACTTGAAATAGACTTTGAAATCAAAGGGCGAGCGTGTCCGGCCTCCGATATTGAGGATATGCCTCACATCTTCCAATGTGGATTTATAGATGTTCAATTCAAAGATGACGGCGCGCAGCATATCATACGAAAAGTCAGGGATTCGCGCTCCCATATTGCAGATGTCAGGAATCCGGTCATGCAGTTCAGGCAAAAGGTTATCCTTGCAATACTCCGTAATCTCAACAATGGTGAGCCGGTTTGATTTGAAGTGGTAATGTATCCTTCCGGGCCGGTTCAACAAATATTCAGAAAGGTTGCGGGTGTCATTACAGGTCAGCAAAAACAGTTTCTTGGCGGCGAGTGTGGAATCAAACATATTGAGCAAGCAGTCCTGCCGTTCCATTTCATCCTGTTCCGTCTTGGTTTGATTGGTGTAATGCTTCTCAAACTCGTCCAAAACGATGACGCAAGGCTGATGAATGGTGTCGATAAACGAGGTTATGTTTCCCAAGTTTTGTTTAACCAGAATAACCGGAAGTCCTTTTTCGAGCGCTTCGCTGCCGATTTTCTTGATGGTCAGGCTTTTCCCAAGCCCTTTGGAACCGGAAATCAACACACCCAGATTCCCTTCGATTGCATCAAAGGACTGTAAAACCTGCCGTGATATTTTTTCAACATTGCCGTACAGCTTTTGGGTGATGTTGAAATTGTTATCAATTTCATCCAGGCTGTAGCCTTTTTCCGTATCCAGGCATAATTCGTAGATTTTAGCCGGGAGATTGTCCAGGACAGAAATTGCATTACCGGCAAATACCAGGTAATTCCGTTCATTCTTTATCACCAGATTCTTCATTGGTTCCTCCAATAGTGGTTCTTTCGCTCCCGATAACTTAATCGAAAGTCTCAATCGGGACTAATCCCAATTTCCCGGTTCAATTGTAAGACATTAGGTACGACATATAATGACGCACTGGAAAATATCTTTGTCCTTGATAAACCTTGTTTTAAGGAGATAAGACAAATTCCCCATTATGCCGCCGCTTTTTCCTCCTTTTCGTCCACGGCTTTAACGTAGCTCTGATAATAATTACAGAACCCGCAGCACCGGCAATACGATAGGCATTTGGTGGATTCACCGAGGCGCGTTTCAACAAAGTGGCCTTTGCCGAGATCGGCGGCCATTTCCTCCGCTTCTGCTTGCTTGTCAAGAAGCCGGATGGCGGTTTTCCGGCCTTCCTTTTTGACGGCGTATTTGGTCGCCTTGTCCCACCGTTCATCGGGAGTACAGGGGGGAATATCGCCGTCCCCCAATGCCGCGCACCTGACATATTCCCGGACCTTGGTTTTGATATATTTTTCTATCCTGAGAAGGTTGCGGAAGGTAACATCAAACTCATAGACGTATACCGGATTTTTGGGGTACTGATAATCACGGGCCGCTTCGGTTTTGCTGTGGTCTTTCAACAGGGCGATGAATCGGCACTGTTTAACTTTAAATCCGTTCTTGGCAAGGAGCCAGGCATAGATCATGCCCTGATTGTACCAATCCTCAAAATCGTTGAACTTGACCTTCCACACCGAGGCAGTTTTGTAATCGCAGATAATACCGTTCTGCATATCGTAGTTGTCGATACATCCGGTTAAGGCAATATCCCCCACCGGATAATTCATCACCTGCTCGGTAAAGTCGTTCTCCCCCTCCTGTTCCAAAAGGGAGTGTACCGCCGTGCCCCAAATCGCCCAAATCCGGTCAGAGACATCATCCTCCAATTCATCCCAATGGCGATCAGTAAGGATGATATGCTTTACGCCCTGCAAGAGGGTGGTAGCCGAGATACATCCCGGCTCATTGTGCCGTTCCGTTGAGACTGCTTTAACCAGCCCTGCCGGAAGATTCAACTTGTTGGTTATTTTCATAGATACCCCTTTATAGGTGCTGCGGAATCGCTGCACATGTAAATCGAAGTGGAACTACGTTCCATACGCCTCCTACGCTATTTCCTCGTCCTCGTCTTCATCCAGATAACCGAGTTCGATCATGTCATCGCGGCTCATATCCCAGCTATCATTTTGGATAGTTTCACCGTTTTGGCTTTCAAAGATGCCCCTGTACCCTACGCCGCCTTCGCTGTATTCCAGCGTGAAAGACAAGCCGGTATACTTTTTGGTAAGGGCCTCTATTATCGGAATCGGGGGAGACCAGGCGGTTTCAAACCAGACGGTAATAGAACTATCATCCTCCTCAATGTCACATTCGGTGACATTCCATTTGGTGCCCCAATTATTGAGGTTCATTTCGTACCAGTCATCGCCCGTATCTCCCAAAGGAACGATCTTTTCAAAGTCAAGAAATACCCGCCCATGTTCATCCTTTGAAAAACATTCGTCCTGAAAAACATCCAGGTCCTTTCTGTCGCCTACTACTTTCAAGTAGTTTTCACACCAGTTCGGCATATTTGCCTCCTAATTATTCTGAGGTTCACAGGCTATGATTCTCGATGCTGATTCTTACATCAGCCTTCAATGATCATTTTGGCATCATTACCATAATCCTATGATTGGTTGTAGTATCGTTACTACATAGAGATAATATATAAGTTGTAATTAAGGTTGGTTCATAAGGTAATTACATTACACCTTAATTATGCCTATTTTTTGTTGATTTACTGAGTTGGTGTTTGCAATGAAGTTATAGGAATAATAAATTTATACTCAAAATATTATTTTATCCCTACAACATCGCTGTCTTTAACGGCTTAATATGCTTCAAGATATGTTCTATCTTGCGCTTTGTCAAGGTTGTCTCAATATGCTCCTGGAAGCGAAGAAAATAACCTTCCGAAAGACCAAAAAGGGTGGTCAGGCGTAAATCCGTATCGGCACTGATACCGCGTTTGCCGTTTACAATATCGGTTATGCGGTTAGGAGGAACATCTATAGCCCGCGCCAATGCGTTCTGAGACAGGTGATAGGGCTCTAAAAACTCCGCTTGCAGATACTTACCAACATGGGCAACCTGAATATACTCATCCATAAAAACTCCTTATCTATTATGCATTACATAATGATTCGATGGTGGTATCCTCAAATCCTCAATAACACTTGCGGCATGAATAGCGGTCAGTTTGTTGAATGCCCGCGCTTGAATGTCCAGCGGCAGTTTCTTTGACACCATGCCGTTAAAGATTTTTTCGGTTTCCTTATCATTAAATGATTTAATCATCACCTACCTTCCATCCTCTACACGGTGTCAAATCTGATTACCGCTCTTTAGGTATTATATCATGCATACTGAAAAAAGAAACCCCCTAATGAAGATTATTTGAAATTTTTTGAAAAAAAGGGCGGGAAAATCCCGCCCTCATGCTTTACTCCCAGATAGGACATTCAATAGATTAGGCAGACTTTTTTTCGTCAAATCCCAATAACTTTATATCACCGGTTTCAAGCAGCCGTAAATTTGGCGTGTTCCACAATTTGAACGCTTCCACCACCGAGACATCAAACTCGCTCTGAATATCCTTATAGCTGTTTATCCAGTGCCGGAGCCGGGCAACCTCGATGTTAAACTTCATCATAAGCTGCTGGTTGATCTTCATGTGAGCGTTGTGGTTCTTGTAAATCCGTACCGTAAAAGCAAGCTCCCCATTAGCAGCGAAAAATTGCTGTTCATCACCAAGTGCCTCAAAATCAAGGGTACGGTAGTCCGGGATATTAAAGCCCAGACTGCGGCAGATGACAATAAAATCATCAACCGTATTTTGATCATACCGGTAGCTCTTGTAGCAATGCGTGACCAGCCGGTAATCCAGTTGATACTTTTCCGGCTTCCCTTTCTCCTTCGCATAACGCCAATTATCCTGTGTCCAATGGACATTCGATTTATACGCTTTAACGTAATCCTGGCTGGTAAGCGCGTCAAACACCGATAAAATCTGCTCGTTGGTGTACTCATTGAAATGCTTGATAACCCAAATGACAATGGAATAGATATTGTCCTCATTGAAGTCGAGGGTGTTGAACTCCTCCATCTCTGAAAGTAATTTGTGCCGGGTGTTATGGGTAAGGCGTGTAGTGATGGCTGAAAGTTTGTCAAAGGTGATTTTCCAGTACCGGTTTTTAAGCCCCCTGATATTTTCCCGTATGATTTCCAGAATGGATTTACGGTCAATATTAAAGGCTTTGATAACCCGGCCTGGTGTCTTCCCGATTGACTTAAACAGGTCCAATAAAGCTTTGGCTTCCACTTCAAAACTTTCCACCAGTTCCGGTATTTCCTGCTGTTTCAGTTTCAAAGACCGTTCATCTTCGCTTTCCTCTGTTTCCGCTTCAAAGGTCCCGATGGTCTCGTTAATCCACCGTTCAAAGGAATCCGGTTCATCTTCTTTCCCGTACTCAATATGAGAGCCATACACACGGCTGCCTTGCCTATCTTCCACTTTGACCTTTTTATGGGTAATGCGGATAAGGTTCACCCGCGCCCGTGCCGTCCGGTCTGCATGAAGGAAGTCAAACTCCCCGATGTTCTTTACGTCATACAGTTCAATGCCGCACCGGAGGTCAATGCTCTGTTTCCACCTGACCGGCAAGACCAAATACATAACCCCGAAATTAGCCTCCTTAAAGAGCTTTTCCGTCCAGGGTACAAAATGGGAATACGGGGGATTGCTGAAAATAACGGAGTACTGCTTGTCAAAGAGGGATGTTTTGAAAAAGTCCCGCCCGATGATGAAAATATCCCGGTTGATAAGGTCATCGGCTTGCGCCTTGGCGATCTCTATTCCGTAACGTCTGCGGATTTCAATATCGTTATCCACGCCGTGAAGCGCTTCAAACACCCGCCCGTCTCCTGCGCCTACATCAAGGAAACTTTTTACCGTATAGGAATACACATCTTTTTTGGTTTCCCTATCCCAATCGCTATGCGCGTAAAACAATTCTTCACGCCTTCTCCGGTAACTATTGCCAAGGTTGCCTTTGTCAAACAGATAGTGCAAATCCTTGTTCATAGCGGAGATGATTTCATCGGTAGTAGGATACCATTCAAAATCCTCATTATTGGCGATTAGGTTTTTTATCTTTTTGCTTGTTTGGCTCATAGCCCCTCCCCGAATTTTTGCATGGCCTGTTCATAGCCAAAGCAACAGGCGATAAATGATATTGCGTCAAACGGCCCCAACTCATTATCTCCAATGATTTCATTTACCTCATCGACTGCCTCTGAATCATCGAAGTCACCCCATAGCTCAAACAGTTTGCTGTAGTCGATAGACCGAACTTTTTCTAACTGTGTTTCGTATTCCTGAACAACTTTTCGAAGCCGCCTTATTTCAGCCTGACACGCCTTGATCCTTTCTTCATCGTCCATTATTCCCTCCTATGATAGAAATGTGCCGCCCTTATTGAACCGCAAGTTCACGGTCTCCTTGGGGTATAGCCGCCATGATCGTCTTGTGTCCAGACATTTGGATAAAAATGCTCGGCTTTCATGGTGAGGCGGATATAGTCATCCGCCTTTTTCTCCTGGTCCGGGCCGCTAAACTCTTGACAGTATCTTGGCTGATAAAGGACCGATACATTGGACCTACATCCAAGAGGGCCGCATGAGCTAACAATAAAATCACCTTCCACCGGAACATCCGGGAAAGGACATGGCTTTGTGTTCCCCTCGCACACCGAATGATCATCACAATGATCGCACTTAATGAACTCTTGCATCTTAAAGCCCTCCTTTGGTTTACAATAGTCCCTTTGTTATCAGGTCCAATAATTCCTGGCTAATCGCCTGTATGCGGGTAGCTGCTTCCCGGTAGCCTTCATCTTCCGGGTTGACGGTTGACCAGCGTTCATTAAACAGTTGCATTAAGGGACTGCCGACCCACGCATGGTGCCCAATCAGTTTTATTTTTTCAGGACTAATACCGCTCATTCTTTCCTCCTTTGGTTATGCTGATTCTGACAATCTCGGTATCAGGGTGAACCGGGAAATCCCAATCAACTTCATCATCAGGAAGTGTTGAATGTATATTCCCGCCAATCACCAAACCGCAATGCTTGTTTACATTTTCAGCAGCTTGTTCTTTACTTTCCGCTGCCACAAAGAATTTGCCGGTGAATATGAACCGGGTTTTGACCGTGAAAGTTTTCATCGAAACCCCCTACGCCCGGAAAGCGTCTAACGCCCCATCGCAATCCATATCCTCAAGTTCGCTGACAAGGCCGTCAAAGTCTTCTGATGAGCCAAGCATATCAGCAACCATATTGACTGCGAATAATTCCAGCCCCCAATCATCGGCAAGATTTTTAAGATAATCCTCCCGATCTTTATAACCGTTTTGGGTATAGACGCTGATGTCTTCTTTTGTGTCCATAAATACTCCTTTACGGCTTTGCCGCGCGTATGATCCGCAGATGTAAAATTAAGGCCGCCCAAACGGACGGCCTTTATACAGGTTCGGTTAACAGATTCGTACCCCGCCTATCACTATTGAACGGTAATCTTGCTTTTCGTAGCCCGGATAATTTTCATCAAAGCTATTGCGGACCAGTTCCTTTGCTTTACGGCGTACTTCCTTTTCGGCCTTCCGTTTGTCCTCGTAACAGTTTCCATACATGATACCCAAGTAGTTTATGGAAACGATACCATGATATTTTTTCTTCATCGCTTGCTCCTTGTGTTAAAAATAAAGCCGCCTTATCAAGACCGCTTAATAATGAAAATCGACCGGGATATAAAACCAGCCTTTGGTGTCATGCGGAATCTCGTAACTGCAATCAGTAATATTGAAATACAGCATGTCGTCTGAAAGCCCCTGGTCATACAACAATCCGGCTCTGCGGTAGTAATCCCCTGCCATGCCGTACCATTTCTTTTCCACCTGCTCTTTGGCTTCGGTTACAAACTTTTCTGCTTTTGCCAGATAATCGTGTTCAGCATTAGTGGAATCAAAAATAAGACGCTTATCCGCTAATGTGCCGCATTCATTGTCTATTACCTCGTATCCGTCATAAAACGAATTTTCATTTTCAAGATAATTGTTGACATACCGTTTTGCCATTTCAAGATTTTCCGCGCTTGCCAGAAAATACATCGTCAAATGTGACATACATCCTCCAAATAAAACCCCCACCCCGAAAGGTGAGGGCTAAGTTGTGAACGGCATTAGGCCGCCAATTCCAGGATGATTTCTTGCGCCTGGTTCATCACCTCATCGCCGTCAAGGAACCTGGCCATCTTCGTATCCGCAAAGGTGGCCGTCTTGCGTCTCGGTTCGGCGTTGCTGCGGTAATCCGCAAGAGCCTGATACGCTCCCCAGGCTGACCCCCGGAAGTTTTGGAGATCATCTTTCTGCTTGAAAATCGTTTTGATGAGTTCCTTGACTTCCTTATTAGCTTTGGTCTGCCGCTCGGTCATATCCCTTGAATCCGGGTACAGCTTATCCAGTACCTTCCCGATGTTGACCTTCTTTCCGGCCAAACTTGACGCAAAGGCTTCAAGATCATGGAAATACTTTGAGGCTGCTCCCATGGTCCGCAACGCTTCATCTTGACGTTGCGCCATCATGGATAGATGCCGGATTGAGATTTTCCGGGTAGCTGTGTTTAATGCCGCCTGTAAGGTGTTATTGCAGATTACCCGGATGCCGGTTAAAAAGACCTGCAAACAGGCGGACCCGTCATGGGCATTGGACAGGCAAAGATAGGGCTGGTATTCATCGCCCATGATCCGGCCTTTGGGCATATTGACCAGCATAAACACCCGCCGCCCATTCCAGAGCGATCCTGCTGTTTCGTAAGTACATTTGACCTTGCCATTCCCGATAAGTTCATCGGCAAAAGCGAATACGTCTTTGTTCTGGGCCACGCAATACCGGTCAGAAACAATGCCGAGGACTTCCTTCGTATCGCTCCGCACATTTGCCTTAAAGCCGGGAATCTCTTGTGCAAAGTTGCTGGAAGAAAAGACCGGCGTCTGGTTTACCGTCCATTCCAGCTTCGCCGCTTTGATAGCGTCCTTGGATGTAAGAACCCCATCCAATACCGCCCCTAAGCCGTGCCAGGGAACAACCCCACGGCCGGAGAACATGAAATCGTTCTCCATAATTTCGTGTGCCATATTAACACCTCCAAAAATGAAATAGGCCGCCTTAATCGGCGGCCTTTTGAATCACCTTGTGCAACAGCCCCATTACTTTCTTTCGCTCCACCGGGGCGTCCAAATCACGATCATGGAAGGGAACGTAGCGGGACCGCTTTTATCCCCTAAGATAAACCGCACCCTTCCCCGGAGAAATTCAACCATAGCCTTGATGTTTGTGCTAACAGCGCAAATAAGAAGTGCCGCAGGTTTTACTCCCCAAAACAGGACGGCTTAACCCAGCCTTGGTCGGGAGCCTGCTGGATGAATCCCCCGTATGGCCGGGATGTTGAAGCATGGATCAAGAAAGCCTATGAATCCGCCAAAACTGGCGCAACGGTGGTTGCGTTATTACCTGCCCGGACGGATACTGCCTGGTTTCACGAGTTTGTGTATAACAAGGCCATGGTTGAATTTCTCCGGGGAAGGGTGCGGTTTATCTTAGGGGATAAAAGCGGTCCCGCTACGTTCCCTTCCATGATCGTGATTTGGACGCCCCGGTGGAGCGAAAGAAAGTAATGG
>BNUT01000119.1 GCA_025997555.1 Spirochaetia bacterium | reverse complement strand
ACCGGATAATCTGACGTTTAGCCTTTATGCTATCCACATCGGGGATTTCAAAGATGATCTGAATCATGGACACTATCATAAATTATCTTACTGTACCCCCATTGGCGGCGCCAGCGCCAGAGGCAGTTTCCGGGGTTTTGCTCTCACCGGTTTCTTTAGCGGCGGCCTTTTTATCGGCTTCCCTGGCTGCTTCCTTTTCCGCATCGGCCCGTTTTGCATCGTTAATAATGGGCCTGATTTCATCCCGAAGGGCGGCGCTGATTTTTTCATCGGTAAGCAGTTTTTCCAGGGTCTCGAAATCATTGTAGCCGTCGGCAATGGCCCCCTTAAGTTCCGTCATGCCCTCAGGATTTTCCCCGTCCGCAATAAAGATGAGCCGGGCAATGGTGTACCGGAGTTCCCCTTTGGCGGGGTCCTTGGTATCATCCTTCAGTTCGGTTAAAGCGGTCCGGCATTCCTCCAGGGCGCGGGCGTAGAGTTCCGCCTTTTCCAGAACCTGGGCGTACTCATAGCGGACCTTGGGGTCCTTATTATCCACAAGCCATTTGGCATAGCTGTCGGCGGCCTCTACTTTGTCCTGGGCCTTCCGGGTCCGGGCATAGAGGAGAAGCATATCCTTGTTTTCCAGCAGGGCATACTGCTGGTTAGCGATAAGCTCTTCCGCAGCTTCGTATTTTTTCATGGCATAGAGCACCAGTGCATAATTATACCCATCGTCGGCGCTGTCCTCCACCAGATCCAATACCAGGCGGTAAAATTTTTCCGCCTCCTCAAGCTCCCCGGTTTTGATACAGGTATAAGCCGCCGCTTTCAGGGCCATCACATTTGACGGGTCCTTGGCCAGCACCTTTTTAAAATGGGCCTTCGCATCCTTATAGCGCCCGGTCTCAAAGGCAATCCGCCCCAGATTGTACTCCGAGGCGGTTTTGGTCTTGTCCGCTGCCCGTGCCCGGTTAAGCCATTGTTCAGCATCTTCAAATTTACCCAGCTCAAAATAGGCCATTCCCAGGGTATAGTATTCCTCCGCAGAGGCGGCCCCAAAGGTGGCGCAAGAAACATAAGAAAAAAAATATACGGAAAAACAGGCTATTACGAAAAATTGTTTTAAGGATTTCATTTTTTGTTATCAAGCACCATGTCTTCAATTTCCCGGAGCTGGGCCCGGTAAAGCCGGGCGATATTGGAACCATAGTTGGCAATAAGCTGGATGATATTTCGGGGGTGGACTTCCCCGTCCTTACCGTTGATCCGGTCCCCGGCGTCCCCAAGCCCCGGCATGATATAGGCTGCGTCGTTCAGCACCGGGTCCATCCAGAGGGTATAAACCTGACAGTTATCCAGGGCCCGCACCACCCGGAGCGCCCCCTTGAGGGCGGAGATCACATTGAAGAACTGGATAGACTTAGGCTTAACCCCTTCCGCCAAAAGGTACTTTACCACGGTCACGAGGCTCCCCCCGGTGGCGTTCATGGGGTCCGCGAAGATGAGGTCCTTGCCGTTCAGGGATTCAAGGTTGAAGAATGATTTATCCAGGTCCAGGATATACTCCATGTCGTTTTCATGCTTCCGCTCGTCCCGCTTGATCCTGAACAGGGCAAAGGGGGTCACGTATTTGTGGGAAGAATATTCCTCAATTTCCTTACTCATGATCATGGAGGGGAGCAGCGCCCCCCGCAGCATGACGCACATCACGGTATTTTCAATCAAATTGTCGATATTGGTGATCTTGTGGACCGCGAAATTCTGCACCGGCACGGTGACCGGGGTCCTGACGATGAGGTAATTCTTGTCCTGCCCTTCCACCCCGCCGTAGGCAAGCTTGAAGAGCATCTCGTAGGCCCGCTGGATATAATAAACGAATTCCTGATCCGGGGTTCCCACGTCCCGGAGCTTGGCGATAAGCCGGGAAGCCTCGGCGTGGCTTTCGTGGGGGGTCTGGAAGGAATAGACATGGAGGCCGGGCTCTTCTTTGCATATCCCCTGCATCATGGCGCCCATCTCGTTGTAAAGCGAAATAAGCCGCTCCTCCGCAGGGAGCTGCGCTGGATGTTCTGCGTCAAGAGGGGAACCTTCGCTGCTTCGCAGCTCGGTTGAATGATCACGCCTCACCTTTATCTGACTGCCCGAACTGAGGGTAGTAAAGGTATCCGTCACCTGCTTGAAAATTTCGTCCATTTGGGAGAGGTGATCCTTGTCCGCCTGGGTAAGGTAGCCGTCCAGATCTTCAGCTTTAAGAATAACCTTGTTCATTAGGATGAGTATATTTTCAAGCGGCCTTTAATTCAAGGCTTTCAGAACTGCCAGAGGACGCCCAATACCGGCCGGAGATACCCCATCTGGGCGGGGTTGGTGGCGGATATTATATGGGTAAAGTCCACACCGGCTTCGGCAAAAAGGGGCCCTTTAACATGCCACAGGAAGGATACTTCCGTGTCCAGTGACAGATACCCGCTGGAGAGGGAGTCCTTTTTGCCGTTGCCGGTGTCATAATAAAAATCCAGTAAGGCGTTTATCCCTATCCCAAGGCGGAAATTAAGGGCCATAGGCTGGTTTGGCAGCCACAGCTGATACAGCACATTGAGATGGAAGGCCATGATATGGGCGGCAACGGTATACGATTTCTTTTGTTCGTACAGCATATTCCATGATACGCCCAGTTCCGCGCCCAAAGAGCCCCAGCTCCGCTTAAGGGGGAGAACTCCTCCCCGGAGAGCGAAGCCCAGGGGATAAAAATGACCTTCAAAGGCATCTTCAGCGAACAAAATCCCGTACAGGGGTATAAAGGGGGCATATCCGGCGGAAACAATAATATCGGGTCTGCCGAAAGGCCCATGCGGGGCTTGCAGATAGACCATAAAGGTTCCTGCGGAGTCCTCAAGCCCTCCGGGGTTTCTGATATACACATCGTATGAACCGGGAACAAGCTGCCCTTTGTCAAAGACAAGCCGGGCGGTGTTCCCCTCAACCTCTATACGCAGGGGGCGTATGCCGTCTCCGTCCCCGCTTTGAAGCATAATATCCGCCCCGGCATCCATATCTTCTCCGGTTACGGTGAGCTGCCATTCTTCCCCAGTGTCCAGAAAAAATTCTTCCGGGGTAAAGCCGGTTATTTTGGGCTGGAGTGCGTTTAAAACCTCAAAAGAGACCCAGTCCGAGGTATGTTCAAGCCGGTTCAGAAGGTTGTATACCCCTACCTGATAACGGTAGCGGCCGGGCCGCAGGGAAACATTCAGGAAATTTTCCCGGGTCGATTCCCGCAGCAACTTTTCGTACTTCCCGGCCTGTTCCTCTTCAAGGGAGATCTCATAGCGGAGTGCCAATTCAACGGGGTTCCAGAGGATGCGCTGGATAAACCGGGGGCCCCCATCGTTCCATTCAATAAAAAAGTTACCCTCATCGTATACAGGCCCTGTTTCCTGTGCGCCAAGAAACACCCCAAAGACAAGGGTGAAAAAAATTAATGACGATAAAAAACAGCCGTCTTTTCTACTGACCATAATATTTACCCGGATTCTGCCGGACATCCAGCATAAGCGCGGGAAGATCCACGGTAAAACGGTTTTCCCCGGCGGTTCCCCATTGTTCAACGGAACCGTCCGCCGCCAGGCGCCGCCCTTCCACCTGCCAGATAATACCGCCGTTTTCCAGGATACTCAAATCATTCAGGGTAAGGGAAGTCTGAACCAGGTTTTCCCAGCGCCGTATCAGACGCCGCCCGCCGCCTTCATCCTGATAGAGGGTGAGGATATAGCTATTCGCCCCCGGAACACCGTCCCAGATAAAGGTAATGATTCGGGACTCCTGTAACCGGCCGGGGTCGAGGGAGAAGCCGTTTTCAGGCTGCCGCAGCCGGGCTTCCGGGAGCAGGGGCCGCAAATAAAATTCAGCGTTTGAAAGGGAACCGGAAAGCCGGGCCGCGTCCGCCTTTTCCTCTGCAAAGGCCTGCACGGTCCAGGTATAGGGGCCTTCCGGGTAATCACCCAGGGACAGCTCCAGCCGGGGCTCCGCAATAAAGGGGGCGCTGTACGCCGCCGTCCCATCACCGTTTTCCTGATACAGGCTGAAGTTATAGTAATCCGCCCCTTCCACATGCCGCCAGGTAAAGATCGCCGCCGCATCCGGGCGGACCGCAAGGGGCTCGTTTTGGGGGGAGATCAAATACGGCGGCGGCAGGACCGCCTTTGAAGATGAAATCACCTGAAAACTTCTGACGGGGCTCTGCGGATTCCCGCCGACAGCGGCTATCCGCCAATACCAGCGTCCCTCACCCAGGGGCCGCCCCTGAAAGACACCCCGCGCCGCAGCCTCATTGATTACCGGAGCGGAAAAGTCCGGGGTATTGGAAACCTGAAACAACAGGGATTCTGAAAGGCTCGTCCTCCAGGTAAACCGGATATCCTGTAGTTGGGCGCCTGACAGGGTGTAATTGTCCGGGGGGAAGACGGGCCGTAAGAAAAGTTCTTCCGCCGCAACGGTAAAGGGCCGGGCTGTCGAAACTGCCGAAACGGTTCCATCACTGCCGGTTTGGTATACCCCCCAGTAATACCGCCCCTCCCCCAGCGGGAGATCCCCCGCACCGTAGTTATAATAATTGGCAGCCGTCTGCCGGGTGATCACCGGGTTCCGCAAATCAGCTTCCGGAGAAATCAGCAGGGTATAGGATTCGGCCTCGTTCTCGTTCTGCCAGGAGAAATAGACCGCCTGACTGCCGATAACAGCATCCGGCCGCGGGGTCAGCAAGGCAGGGATCGCCAGGTTTCCGCCCCGGGAAATGGTAAAGGATGCCGGGGCCGAAGGGTCAAGGCGCCCTTCATATTCGCCGCCCAGGACCGGCGTTACCCACCAGTACCAGCGCCCCCTTTCCAGGCCGGTAAAGTTGAAGGAAATAGCGCCGGCTGCGCCCCCCTGCACGGATTCCCGCAGCGCGGGATTTTCCAGGCCGGGATTATCCGCCGCCTCCAGCAGGTATGAAGCAGCTTCGGGAGAGGCGGTCCACTGAAACTTGACCAGAGGGGGCCGGCTCCGGTACTGGTAATTATAATCCTGCCCCGGACTGAGCAGTTTGGGAGCCGGTACGGAAGCTATGGTCAGCTTCCCGGTGGAAATTGCGGCGTCCGCAGCATTCGGGATAGTTTCTGTCATACTCACCGGGTAGGCCCGCCAGTAATAGACGCCGGGGGCCAATTCAGTGTGCATCCTGTCCTGCGCCGCCCCGTCAAGGCTATGGAGTATCCGGGTAAAGCCCCGATCCGATGCGATGTCTATCCGGGTACGCTCCCCGTCGGCATAATTCACCCCCTTCCAGGCAAATTCTACCGGCAGGGGGTTTTCCCCGCTGTGGATAAGCCGGGCGGCGGGTTTGGGGGAAAGCATCACCGTCTGGGCCGTATCAAAAACAAGGCCCCCGGAATCCAGGGAAAGGGCCTCCCCCGTGGCAAGCCGCCGGGTTTTCCCGGCCGCCTCAACGGCGGCGCTGCCTTCGCTGAGGCTCAGGCTAAGGTTCCCCTCCGCCGTCATGCGGGTGTTCAGCGCCGTACCCTCATCAACATTTACGATTTTGTCCCCGGCCCTCAGTATCATGGCGGCGCCGGTTTTGGTGTTCACCGCCAGATCCCCCCGGATAAGATCAAGATAGGGTTTATCATTTTCCGTAAAGATCTCTATCAGGGTGTTTTCATCCAGATCGATGATGTTCCCCTGAATAAAGGTTATGGTGGCCCCGGAAAGTTCTGCGGTACGGATATAGTCGCCGTTATATACCAGGGCGTTTTTCTGCAGCCGGTCCCAGAGTACCCGGTCCGTAAAACGCCGCTGGGCCGCCTTGTACTTCCAACTGATGGTTCCCACCGGGGCCTCATGCTGCCGGGCAAGGGTATGGTTGAAATCGAGCCAGAAAAAATACAGACAGAGAAAAGCCCCTGTAAGGCAGAAGAAGGTAACAATATAATCGGCGCCCTGCAATAGCTGGTCGTCTTCCCGGTTTTTTTTCATCATACAACGTTTATTTTTTTTATAGCATACTTCAGCTCTTCTTCGTTGACGTCCAGGGTACTCAGATCCGGCGCATCAAGACCCAGCATGTTCCGCACTTTTCCCAGGGTAACCGGCCCCCGCGGCCCCTTCCGTTTCCTTGTCCGGATGTTTATCACCGCAAACATACGCACCGGTTTTTCCTTGCCCTTCACCCATACTTTGGGCATTTCCTCGGTTAAGAGATCCTTGCCCACCAGAAGCCAGGTTGCCTCGGTAATCAGGATGTCCGTATGCAGGGGTTTGTTCAGCGCCTCGGTACGGCTTGCCAGATTTACCGCATCACCGATAAGGGTGTATTCCATCCGTTCCCGGCAGCCAATCTGCCCGGCTACTACGGCGCCGGAACTGATCCCGCAGCCCATCCTGATACGGGGCTGCTTTTCGCTGCCGTCCCGGCCCGCATTGAATTCCTCCAGGGCCTTCCGCATGGCCAGGGCGGCGCAGATGCCGTTCAGGGCATCCGCATGGGGACTGCCGGCGCTGCTTACCGCCCCCCAGTGGGCCATTATCGCATCCCCTATGAACTTGTCCACCGCGCCCCCGGTCTCGTTGATGCACCTCACCATGCGGGTCATGTAGTCGTTGAGGAATTCCACCACCTCATGGGGACTGAGCTTTTCCGAAATGGCGGTAAAGGAACGGATATCGGTAAAAAGAATGGTGGCCTGTTTGGTTTCTCCCCCCAGGGCAATATCCCCCCGCATGGCCCGCCGGGCAATTTCCAGGTTGGTAAAACGGCTGAAACTCACCAGGGCCTTACCCATTTTTACAAAACTTTCGGATAAAAGGCCGATTTCATCCTCATTTTCTTTCGTAAGCTCAATCTCAAACTGCCCCGACTCAATTTTCTGCGCCGCTGCGATCAGCCGCCCCAGGGGCCGGGAGATAGTCTTGGAGAAGAACCAGACCAGAAGGATGGAGATGAACAGTACCGCTCCGGTTAAAAGGATATTCCGCCGGGTAGTGGCGGCTATTCCCTCAAAAACAAGATCGTATTCTGCGAGGGTAATCACCGCCGCATTGGCGATGGAAAGTTTATGGAAGGCTCCGAAATACCGGACCCCCGACCCGTCGGCATAGAGGGTCTGGAAATTCCGGTCCCGGCTTTTCCGGAGCATACCCACCAGGGGGTCCCCGGCCATGTTTGCCCCGGCCTTAATCAGATCGCTGTCCGCATGGACCAGCACATCCCCATCGTCGTTGATCATAAAGGAGGCGTTAATGGAACTGCCAAGGGCATCGGTCAGGTGTTCCGAAGAAAAGATGATGACCGTTGTCCCTGAAAACATGGCCAGCAGGGGAATACCAAAAACCGGCGCGGCGTTCAGGAGCGTCATTTCCCCCGAAGAGGAATATTCCGCCGGAACAGCGGCGCGGTTTATAAATTCTCCCACCAGGGCAGGATCAACTTCATTGGATACAAAGAACCGGTCATTAATCAGGGTTTGGCCGTGGTCCAGGACAATGGCAGCCACATCCTGGTTCCGTTCAAAGTAGAGGGCCCCGGTCTGCCGGGCGTTGCTGGTATCCA
The DNA here is from genome assembly GCA_025997555.1 of Spirochaetia bacterium. Taxonomy (GTDB): domain Bacteria; phylum Spirochaetota; class Spirochaetia; order Treponematales; family Breznakiellaceae; genus BNUT01. Next base: position 1,256 of record BNUT01000119.1, on the reverse strand, counting down.
GGAACAAACGGGCATTGGAACGGATCGTCTCCAGGGCAGTTTCCGCCGCAGCCGCAGCCCGCCGGTTCACCTCGAAGTTATTGTTTTCTGCGGTAAGCCGCAGATCCTGGGAAACCATGTAGGACACCAGGACCGTAATAGCCCCCAGAGAGAGGACCAGAAGGAAAGCGATAATGACGACCAGCTTGATCCCGATGGGGTATTTTACCTTGACGCCTGTTTTCTGCCCTTTTTTCACTACCCTACCCCAAACTGTTTTTCAACTTGTATAGGTTATTTTCGGCATCTGCGGCCCCATGCTTGAAGAATTCCTGACATGAATGAAGATAGCGATATTTTTGAAGTAACGAAGGAAGAAAAAGGTATAATACAAGCGCGCTGCCCTGCCAGGCGCTCCTGTACTCCCTTAATGGCATGGCGTGAAATCGGACCAGTAGGTCCGCCGTTTACGCTATCTGCTCCTACAACTCCGCAGGAACAGGAGCAGGGGAAGGATTGCGGCTATTGGGATAGGGAAGCCTCTCGTCGGTATACATACCTTGCAGGATATCCCTAGTGCCCCAAGCACCGCCGTATTTCGCTGTTCCGCCGACTTTGTACAGGGAACTGCCGCCTCTGGAGGCGGTATTCCCCGTGATAGAACCGCCGCTCATGGTAAACTGACTGCTACTATTCACAACCACCCCGCCGCCGTAGTTGGATGCCTCATTCCCGATGATAGAACCGCCACTCATGGTAAACACCCCGTCGGCTGCCACATGCACCCCGCTGCCGGTGCTGCCGGTGCTATTGTTCTTGTTGTTCGTCAGCGTTACCGCATCACTACTCATTTTGAAAGTTCCATGTACGATAATCAGAGCGGCGGTCGCCGTATAGGGAACCCCTTTCTTGCCGTCAATGATAAGGGGCAAGTCGCCGCCCAATTCCAGCGATGCGTCGCTGTCCACGGTAATAAGGTTGTCAAAACCGCTTGCACCCCGGTTTATTGCCCGCGCCGCGCCTCCGGCTATCAGTTTGACATGTTTCGTACCGCCAATAGATATCGCACTAGTAACATCTATATTCGCACACAGGACGATGGTGTCCGGGTTCGCCGCTGTCCCGGAGGAGTCTGTTACTGCTTCCGGAAGATTGGTATAGAAAGTATTATTAGACTTCAAATACGCAACATCCCCACGCGCTGGTCCTACCGACGTTATTATTGTCACCCTATAGTCCTGATAAGAGCCGTTCGCTGCGGTTACCCGGTAGGTAAC
>BNUT01000118.1 GCA_025997555.1 Spirochaetia bacterium | reverse complement strand
ACACACTGGAAACTGTGAGATGATAGTGGCAAACGAAACAATGCTCACGGCTCACGGCTCACGGCTCACGGCTCACGGCTCACGGCTCACGGCTCACGGCTCACATACTGTTCGGGTAGCCGAATCACGTCAACTATCCAATAGATATAGTCCCGCTTTTTCATCATTCAGACAAAATGCTGCTTTTCTCATCCACTATAGGTGTTACCTGCTTATGCGGTTAAACATACAAATTTTGTCGGCGGGACACAAAAACCGCAGGAGGTTTCAAAATGAAGCGTAACAAATTTTTTGTGTTGGGAGTGTTGGCAATGGTGCTGACATTCGGATTGGCGGTTACTGGTTGTGACTCGGATAAACACTGCGATGTTGACTGTACTGCGAAGGGAACTACCTTGAATAATACTCGTAAAACGTGTAAAAAATCCGGTTGTGCTGTCGAAAAGGCACAATTCTCAACATATACCCCTATTGATGTAAGTTGTGATTGCTAAAATGAAAAAGAATGTATTTTTTGTGGGAATGATCGGTATGATGCTGACATTAGGATTGATGATTATGGGGTGTGCAACAACACCAACAACGCCACATTCTTTTGCGGCGGAAGGAAGCCCCGATGTTGCGACCATAACGTTTATGTTCGTCGGCTATAGTAACGGAGCTTCTGCCAGTGTCTCGTTCTTTTCTTATGGGGATATTGTCACGGAAAAAAAGGAAAACTGGAATCCGGTAAGTTTCCCTGCGGATAACCCCTTGCAGTTCACGGTCAAGGCGAACTTCAATCCTGTTCAGGCCGGCGGTTTGGCTGCCATTGTTACCTTAGCACGAACATTTAACGGCAAACAGGTAGTGTTTGACTGTCCGCCGCTGGAAGCCGGGAAGTCCTACAGTTTGTGGTCTGTATCAAGTGACGGACCATTAGGTGCGGGAACACACACACTGGTGCTGACTGAAACTCCGCAGGAGGGTGTTATAAAAAGTGGTGACGCCTTGATAATGGCTTTAAGAACACGGGACAAGCTGGTGGTCGTGGCAGAGCAGGAGTTTAAAAAATGAAAAAAGATTTCTGACATCCGGTACTCTTGCCGGAGAGAACCGCATCTCTCGGCTGAGAGTAGCGCTTCTCGTGACAAAATCCCTTGACCTTTTTGCTCTGTCACGCTACTCTAAAACATATTTTAACGCAAAGGAGTAGAATATGGCGCTTTGGCTCAGGAAAATTCAAAAGAAGAATCCACAGGACTTAACACAGTCAAAGTGGTATTTGACACAGGAAAAATCAGGCAATGTAGGTATTAAGGACATTGCAAAAGAAATCGAGGGGCGCTCGGCGCTGTCTTTTGGAGATGTACAGAGCGTTCTTTCAAATCTGGTAGAGGTATTGCCGATATTCCTCAAACTTGGGCAGTCGGTAAACCTTGAAGGGTTTGGTTCGTTCCGTATTTCAATTTCCAGTGAAGGAACGGCAACACCGGAAGAACTGAGCGCACGGCACGTTAAGGGTGTCAAAATGTTGTTTTTGCCAAGTGCAGACCTCAAACGTAATCTTGAGGGCATTTCTTTTGAAGTTCCGGAAGACAAATAATCGGCTATAGTGAGGTGTCGCCAGGAATCCGCTTGTGCGGGGGAGGTCGGCATCGACTACTATATAAATTCTTTTACCATAGGAGGGTAAATATGAAAAGTTTTAAACGTTTCTTGACGGGGGGACTGTTCCTTGTGTTGGTCTCAATGGCATTTGTGGGATGCGCTTCCGCGCCCGCAGCAACTCCGACGGCGCCGCATTTGGTTGGCGGCTACCCTAAAACTATTCAGGATGCGGTGAACGCAACTCCTGATGAGTATTATGTCGGTGTTGGTTCCGCTGAATCAAAGACTGCGGCATCAAAGTCAATCGCCGCTACCCGTGCCCGCGCTTCAATCGCCCAACAGCTTGAAACGGTTGTTAAAAACCTGGTTGAAGATTACAACTCTTCGTCAGAAGCGCACAGTGATCTTGAAGCATTCCAATCGGAAATCACAGTAGCGGTAGCTCAGGCAGACCTGGTCGGGAACCGTGAAATTGGCTATTATGTCGATGAAAATAACATTGTGTGGGTAGCTATTCGATATAGCAGGGAAGAAGCCAAGAAGCTTATATCTCAAAGTACCCGTGATTCCGAGAAATTAAACGAATCCCAGAAACAAGCCTTATCGGCGGAAGACCGGCTCGAAAAGTGGCTGGAAAAAGCTGATTAACAATTAAACATTCCCATCCTAATTATGGATGGGAATGTTTAATTGTGGCAAATACAATGAAAAATGTATGGATAATTAGTATCGTATTATTGATAGTATCCGGGTGTACCACCGCTAAACCGGTACAACAACCAACAGTATCCGCTCCAACTGAAGATGTAATTGAAGATATAACAACACAATCAGATGTTCCCAAAGAAATAAAAGGTTCCGGTGAAAACGGAAGGGTATTACATAAAGATTATTATTTCCAAAATGCCAAACCCGGCGATTGGCAAATGACATTGAACGGTAAACCCCTAACTGAGCCCCGCTATATAACACAGGGTGATATTGATTATAGCCTCAAAGCGCTTGATTCCTTGAATGATGAACTTTTAGATGAATCCCCCGGATCAGTACGGGCTATGCTTGATGACCTTTTTGACGATGGATTAGAACTACCCGGAGAACCAACAGAGCCGGATGAAGTTGATTACAATTTGATTCATGGAAGAGTAGTAGAATATATAAATGATATTCGGGGCGGACGGCAAACAATTCTTATTGTTACTGATTTACAGAACAAAGCGTTTTTTGATGCAATTTATAAAGATCCGCCCTATCTAAAAGAAATAGTGGATGTACCTCCGGATCGAATTGCTTTTACCCTTATGAAAAAAGTAAACTCGAAGGCAAATAGAATTTTCAGCCTGAATGAAGATATTCAATCAACTAAAAAAACAATGCGGACCGTTAAAGAAGCTAAAGAGTATATACCGCCGCCGCCTCCGGTTGAACAGACCAGTGAACATAAACATGAAGCATTTGATATGCTGCTGGGGATTGGTACGGGAATTGATTTAGGGGGTTTACTGGTTTCGTCGAAAGACACTGATAAGCAGTTTGATATCAATACAGGGGTAAATTATGATTTTTATGTTTCCCCCTGGCTTTCTGTAAGCACTGGGTTAATGTCTGGTCTATCGATTACAGAGGGTTATGACGGCAGCTCCGGCGGATTATATATGACTATACCGTTTTCTGTGCATTTCAATATTCCGTATATTGAATGGCTTTATGTGGGTATTGGTGTAGGGCTTAATATTCCTATTACAAGCTATGCGAAATATTTTACAAGTCTGCCTATTGATATTGGCCTTGACTTTGCAAAGATCGGAGAAAGAGCCGGCGGGCGCTTGATTTTTAAGATCATTCCCAATTTTTATACGTACAATGGGTTTGGCTATTATGGTAATTCTACAACTATACACCAAACCATTACGACTTCTGGTTTAGTGTGGCAGTTTTACAACTGGAAGATTTCTTCAAAAAAATGACCGCGTTTTGGCGATTGGCGCGCGAGGCGGGAGCCCCCATCTTCGCCCTCTATGGGACAAACCGGTATAGCCCTTAAATTTTATATGTGCAAGTAATGGATTGTATTAACGCCGCTTCCCGGACTATAGTGATCCCATGAATGATATTGATGTTTCTTCAGGCGCCGTGCCCCGGTGGCAGCTCGGCACGATTTACCCTTCCTTTGATTCCGCCGAATACAAGGGGGATCTGGCCCTTTTGGGGGAGCGGCTTGCCGCTTTTCTTGCCCTGCTGGGAACCCCCCTCCCTGCGGATGCAGCCGGACTTGCCCCGGCGCTCAAGACGCTTATCGCCGCCTGGGATGAGGCGGGGAATATTTCGGAAAACCTCAGCGCCTACGCCGAGGCGGTCTACACCACCGACACCCGGAACAGCCGGGCCCTTGCGGAGATCAACGCTATTGATGCGGCGGCTCTGCCCCTGGGCAAGGCGGCGGTGCTCTTCCGCAGCCGCCTTGCGGAACGGCGGGGCCTTGTCCTGAAACTGGCGGCGGATAATGCGGACCTTAAACCCTACCAGTTCTTCCTTCAGGAATCCCTGGAAAAGGCCGCCTTCCAAATGACCAGTGAAGAAGAGGACCTGGCCAATGACCTTCTCCGTTCCGGGGGAGACGCCTGGTCGCGGCTCCAGGAGGCGGTGTCCTCCACTGCCACAGCGATTTTGGAAGGCGAAAACGGCAAGCCGGGGGAGCGAAAAACCGTTATCGCCCTGCGGGACCTGGCCCGCAGTCCCGACCGAGGGCTCCGGCAGCGGGCATATACGGCGGAGCTTTCCGCCTGGAAAGGGGTAGAGATACCCATGGCGGCCTCCCTCAACGGGGTGAAGGGTACGGCAATCACCCTGGACACCCGCCGGGGCTGGGGCAAGACCTCGGCCGGAAAAGGCAGCGTCGCCGGGAGCGGCTCCGGAAAAGGGCTCCTGACACCGGAAGCGATGGCCCTGCGGAAATCGGCGTTCCAGTCCCGGATGGGTGTCAAAACCCTGGAAACCCTGATCGCCGCCCTGGAAAGCGCCCTGCCCCTGTACCGGCGTTATCTTAAAATAAAGGCCCGGCTGCTGGGCATCCCCGCCTGCGCCTTTTACGACCTTTTTGCGCCGGTAAACGCGAAAGGCGGCGCGGCGAAGGGCAGCCACAAAACCTGGACCTGGGCGGACGCCTCCGCCTTTATCCCGGAACGGTTTGACGGGTTCGATCCCGGCATGGGGACCTTTGCCCGGCATGCCTTCAGCCTGGGCTGGATAGACGCCGAGGGCCGGGAAGGCAAGGTGGGCGGGGCCTACTGCACCGACTTCCCCCTTACCGGGGAATCCCGGATACTTTGCAACTTTGACGGCAGTTTCGACAGCGTCAGCACCGTGGCCCACGAGCTGGGCCATGCCTGGCACCACGAAATCATCAAGGACCTGCCCCGCGCCCTTTCGGGCTACCCCATGACCTTGGCGGAAACGGCGAGCATCTTCGCCGAGACCATTGTCTATGAGGGGGCTCTCAAACAAACCCCGGAAAACGAACGGCTTCCTCTCATCGAAGAAAACCTCAAGGACAGTTGTCAGGTGATTGTGGACATCCTTTCCCGTTTTTATTTTGAAAGAGCCCTGTTTAAACGGCGCGCAGAGGCGGAGCTTTCTCCGGATGAACTCTGCGATCTCATGCTGGACGCCCAGCGGCAGACCTACGGGGACGGCCTTGATGGTGGACAGCTCCACCCCTATATGTGGGCGGTCAAGAGCCACTATTACCGCGTCGGCCTGGCCTTTTACAATTATCCCTACGCCTTCGGCCAGCTTTTCGCCCTGGGACTGTATTCCCGTGCGCAGAAAGAGGGAAGCGGTTTTGCGGCCTCATACCGGGAGATTCTCCGGGCCACCGGGCAGGCATCTGCGGAGGATGTGGCCCGCAAGGCGGGGTTCAACATCGAAGGGGAAGAATTCTGGCAGGATGGCCTTGCGGTGATTGCCGGGCGGGTGGATGAACTCGAAAAGCTGGCGGCAGCGCACTAAATGAGCGCCAAAATCGCCGTTCTTGGGGCGGGGGCCTGGGGGACCGCAGTCGCCAAAGTGATAGCCGACAAGGGTAACGAAGTGGCGCTTTGGGCCCACGAGCCATCTGCGGCGGCGATCATCAATGAAACCCGCACAAATCCCCGTTACCTTCCCGGCGTGGTTCTGCCCGCAAATATCCGCGCCTCTGCGGACATTGTTGAAGCCGCATCGGACCGGGAGTTTATCATCCTTGCGGCCCCTTCCCTCTATTTACTGGATACGGTGAAGCAGATCCTCAACGTCCCCGCGATCCGGGAAGGGGAAACCGCCATCGCGGTGATCACCAAGGGTTTCCTTCCCGATGCAAAAGGGGGCAGCCCCCGGCTGATACTGGAAACCCTGGAGGATTACCTGCCGGGTTTTTACCGTCAGTCCCTGGTCTACATCGCCGGTCCCAGCCATGCCGAGGAAGTATCCCGGGGGAAGATCACCGGCCTCATCGCCGCCAGCGAGAACGCCAAGAATTCCATCCGCTTCCGGGACCTCCTGAAAAGCAAGCGGCTCTTTGTTTTTTCGTCCTTTGATGTCCGGGGAGTTCAGGTGGCGGCGGCGGCAAAGAACGTCATCGCCATTGCCTTCGGTATTTTGGACGCCCTCAAAACCCGGCCCCCTGCGGGTGCGGAAGATGTCTTTGGAGACGGCACCGAATCCCTGCTCCTCGCCGCGGGGCTCAACGAAATCCAGACCCTGGGCATGGCCATGGGCGCCACCCACCCGGAAACCTTCACTTCGATCTCCGGGGTGGGGGACCTGGACGTAACCTGCCGCTCCATCTTCGGCCGGAACCGCCGCTTTGGCCGGGAGATCATCGAAAAGGATATCCTGCGTCCCTTCACCAGCCTGGAAGACCTGCTTGCCCGGATCAATGAAATCGGCTATCTCCCCGAAGGGGCCGTTGCTGCAAAATATGTCAAGGTTCTTGCGGAAAAACACAAACTTAAAATGCCCATATCAACCGGCATCTGTCAGATTCTGAATAGGGAAATCAAGCCCATGGAATTTGTGGACAATTTTTTGGGCGGTATGATATCAAGGTAATGCCCGGATCGAATTTTTGTGTGTAAACACTCACGACAAATTTTTATGAATCATATATCCTGCGGTCATGCAGACAATTGTATTGGTTGATGACCATGTGATGATACGCCGGGGTTTGGCAGCGCGGCTTACCGCAGCGGGCCGTTTTCATATTGCAGGGGAGGCGGCCGCCCTGACAGAGGCGCGGCTTTTGCTGGAAAATTCAGAAACCGCGCCTGACCTTATCATTCTGGACATAGAACTGGGGGATGATAACGGGCTTGCGCTTATCGGCACGATAAAAGAACGGGATGGAAAGAAGCCTGCGGTGCTGGTGTATTCTGTTTTTGAAGACCCCTTCCGCATACAGTCCGCCATGCATCTGGGGGCGCAGGGCTATGTTTCAAAATCCGCAGGAGAAACAGAATTACTGTCGGCGATTGACGCAGTCCTTGCGGGACAGACATGGCTCGATCCCCGGCTTGAACTGAAAAACACGAGGGCGCCTGACATCTATGACCTGTTCACCCGGCGCGAACGGGAAATTCTGGAGATGGTGCAGAAACATTACGATAACGCCAAGATTGCCAGGAACCTTACGCTGACACTGCGTACCGTGGAAAACTACCTCAGCCGCATCTACGACAAAACCGGCGCAGGATCGCGGAATGATTTGATTAACTGGTAGTAGTTTTCTGCCATTTTTTGTGCTACCCTAATCTCATTATGCCCCAGAAGAAACTCCAAATAAGGAATAGTACCGCAGAATTTCTGATTTTTACCAAACAGGCAGGAGAGGACAGCATAGAGGTCCGCATACAGGATGGCACTATCTGGCTGAGCCAAAAGCTCATGGCCGCCCTTTTTGATTGTTCCACGGACAATATCTCTTTACACTTAAAAAACATCTTTGCGGAACAGGAGCTTGATGAGGTTTCAACTACCGAGGATTTCTCGGTAGTTGCTTCAAATAATAAGACTTATTCGATTAAACACTACAACCTTGACGCAATAATCGCCATTGGTTACCGGGTGAACTCCGGGCGGGCCACCGCGTTCAGACAATGGGCAACATCGGTGCTGCGGGATTATGCCTTACGGGGTTATATTATCGATAAAAAGCGAATGGAAAACGGGGCTTTCCTTGATGAGGATTATTTTGAGTATCTGCTTGCGGAAATTCGGGAAATCCGCCTAAGTGAGCGGCGTTTCTATCAAAAGATTACCGACATCTACGCGACCGCCATGGATTATAACAAGAACGCACCGGTTACAAAGGAATTTTTTGCCAAGGTTCAGAATAAGCTGCACTATGCCATTCACGGCCATACGGCGGCGGAGTTGATTTATGCACGGGCCGATGCAGAGAAAGAACACATGGGATTGACCGCCTGGGAAAAGAGCCCCCAGGGGAAAATCGTTAAAACCGATGTTTCTGTCGCAAAAAACTATCTGACCAAAACAGAACTGGAATCACTGGGCAGAGTTGTAAACGCCTACCTTGATTTGGCTGAGGACCGGGCGCAAAAACATATCCCCATGACCATGGATGACTGGGCAAAACGGCTTGACCGTTTCCTTGAAGCTGATGACCGGGACTTACTTGAGGACAGCGGGAAAATTACAGCGCATCTGGCAAAAGAATTTGCCGAAGGTGAATTCGAGAAATACCGTATCATACAGGATCGGTTGTTCGAATCTGATTTTGATAAAGAGATAAAGAAACTGCGGAACAAGAAAAAGAATTGAATTACTAAAATATCATCACTCTTGACTTCAACCCTGTTAAAAAAGCTTATCCTGACATTACTAAGGTTAGAACAGCCTCAATCGCTTTGGGGGCAATTTGTTTGAGGATCTTCCGGGCTTTTTGAGTCAGCGGGACCGCTTTATCAAAGATGGCATTCCGTTCGGCTTGAGTTGCTATGTCTCCGGCCAGAAAAGGGGTAAGGGTTTTTTTCAAGCCAGGATAGTATTTTAAAAAAATGGCAATAAACTTTTCCTGCTGAAGTGTCACCAGGCTTCTGACAAAATTCTGTCCTGCCTACGATGAACTTGCCGTTATAAGGGATAGCGTATAAGGTGGTATACCGATAGACCATAGGAGAGGAATATGGGTAAGAGGAAGAGGTATACCCCCGAGGAGAAGGTAAGCATACTCCG
>BNUT01000117.1 GCA_025997555.1 Spirochaetia bacterium | reverse complement strand
ATACTGAGCGTACGAGAGAACCAACGTCTCTGCAGGGCTAGGAACAGTCTGTCCCTACCCGACGCGCAAGTGATCTCATAGGGAATGGTATTGAGGGCGGCGGCGATGCTGTCCGCGCCGGGGGCGGCTCCGCCAAAAATAACGGCCTCCTCCCCGCGCGGGATATCCGTGTCCGGGCCGAGGTCCGCGAGGCACTGGTCCATGCAGATCCGGCCAACCAGGGGATAAGATTTTCCCCGGATATAAACCTGCCAGTCTCCGCTCAGGGCGCGGGGCAGGCCATCGGCGTAACCTGCGGGCAGGGTGGCGATGACCGTGTCGTATGGAGCGGTCCAGAGCCTGCCGTAGGAGGCGGACTCCCCTTTCTTCACCTTTTTGATGAATACGATGTTGGTCCGCAGTTCCATCACCGGCTCCATCGGGAGGCCGATGGGGTCAGGAGAATAGCCGTAGAGAAGGATGCCGGGGCGGACCATGTCAAAAAAAGCGTCCCGGTGGAAGGCCGCCGCCCCGGAGTTGGCGGCGTGGAGGATGCCGGGATTAATGCCCGTGTCCCGAATGGAAGCGACTGCCTCCCGGAAACGGGCAAGCTGGACTTCGGTGTAGGCCGTGTCTTCGGCCCTGGGGGAATCGGACACCGCCAGATGGGTGGCGGTCCCTGCCAGGACAAGGCTCTTGTGGGAAACGATGCGGGCGGCCAGGGCGGCGGCTTCTTCGGGGCGGCAGCCTATCCGGCCCATGCCGGTGTCGATTTTCAGGTGGACCTTGAGAATTTTCCCCGCTGCGGCGGCAGCATGGGCTGCCTCATCGATAAATTCCCGGTCGCCGACAAAGGGGCTGAGATCCTGGGAAATGAGTTCTGGGATTTCATCGAACAGGGGCTGGGAAAAGAGCAAAATGGGGGCTATAATCCCCGCATCGTGGAGTTCCGCCCCTTCCGTAACCGTGGCCACCCCCAGAGAGGCGGCGCCGACTTCAACAGCGGCAGCGGCAATCCGTACCGCCCCGTGGCCGTAGGCATCGGCTTTGACGGGTACACAGATAAGCCGGTTCGGGCCAATCCGTTCCCGGACGGTCAGAAGATTCCGCCGGAATTTTTCCAAATGGACGATTGCCCGGGTAGCCCTCATGCGCCCCTCCGTAAAGGTTTTTTTGAAACATCTTTCATTATCGGTAGATTTTTTTATATTATTTATACTATAATATAATTGATATGTTTACCCGTTTGCATAAATTTATGCTGATTATGGCAGGTGCATCACTTCTCTTGAGCGCCTGCGGAGAGCTGGATGCGGAGTTTCCCGCCAGCGGAGTCTACGGGGTAAACATTCTGATTGGCAAATCTTCCCCGAATGAAGGCTCTATTATTACTGAAAAAGACACGATTCGGCCGCTTTTTACCAGTTCCGTGGCAAATGATCCCGATATTACGGGACTTATGGTCTTTTTGCAGAATGAAAATGGGGAAATTGTCGGAAGAAAGGTTCAATATACCCTCAATGCCGCTGATACCGGAGCGGTTCCTGTGACTGGCGACGATGACAGTGAAACCGGGGCTGCGGAGGGGAAAAATACCAAAACCCTTCCTGAAAAAAAGGACATTGCCGCTACGGATACCCTGATTTATGTATCCCGGCTTGATAAGGAGCTTCCTCTCTTTCCCTTGCCGGAAAACCTGAGCATCGGCCAGTATACCCTGGTTTTTCAGGTTCTGGGGGAAAGGCAGGTGCTGGACCAGATAAGTCGGCCTGTTTATTACATTGGGGGAGCGGAATTCACCCTGGAGGATATACAGAGTTATGCTCCGGGTATTTCTGTCAGTTCCCACCCGGTTCCGCCGGGGCTTACCATTATGCTGGAAACCCAGGTAACCGCCGATAAGCGTTTGGACCCCTATATTATCTGGTATAATGGAAAAAAACGCATCCATGAAGGACGCATTGCCGATGGGGCGGGACGTTTTTTGTGGAAAACCCCGGATCAGCCCGGTTTTCAGACCCTGCGGGCAGAGGCTTTTCCCTTTAAACCGGCGCCGGATCAAACCGGAAAAATAAAAGAACTCTCCCTGCCGGTCTCGGTAAAGGGCGAACATACCGGTGTTTTTGCCAAAGAGGCGGAACAATTTACCAACTGGTATCAATTTGCCGGGGATCTGCGGGATTCCAAGGCTCCGGCGGAAACAACCCGGGCGCTCGTTACCCGGAAAAATCATTCCAACCGGTGGCTTCCCACAGAGGGCATTTATGGGCTCGCCATCAGTACCGGTGACACCTATCAGGTCCCCCTTGCTTCCTTTATTCGTTCCGGGGATGAGCAGGGCGAAGGCCGGTTTTTGCTCCGGTTTAAGCCGGTAAGCGGCGGGACGGTCTTTAACGCCCTTTTCAACGGGGTGGGTTCCTCCCAGGCGATACTGGATATGAACCTTTCCTTTGGGGACAAAGGTTTGATCCTTGACTTAAAGACCGGGACAAAAAGTGTTGAAATACCCATCCCCCTTAAATCCTTTGCGAATGAAGCCTTTATCATGGTGGGGATTGATTTCAGCATCGAAGCGGATCGTTTTACCGCCGCCGTGAGTCTGGGAGAATCCAACGCTATTACCCCGAAATCGGTGAGCATCATCCTCTCCAATCCCCTGAGCGGGGAAGGGACCTTCCGCTTGGGCGGCCCCCGGCGGGCAGCAGAGGGAGAAAGCGCTCTGGGCGCCAATGAAACTGCGAATTCTGAAAATTCCGCGACAGTAAATGGTGAACCCGCAGTAACCGCGATCTTCTACGAATTCGCTGCAAAAACGCACGAAGTATCGCCCCTTGTACCAGAAAATGCGGCTGCGGAAGCCTCAAAGCCCTCCTTAGGCCCCGGTGAGTCGGCCTGAGGAAAATGAAAATACCGATAATTGCCGGGATTGTTCTTGCCTGCAGCCTGGTTTTCACCGGGTGCGTATCGGGCTCTAGGGCTACGGCACTCAAGGTTCCGGCGCAGGGCCCCCAGGCTGGGGAGAAACGGCCCCAATCATTTCAAATTATTGATTATCAAACCAGGACGGCGGGAGCGGATATTCCTGAGTGGGTAAACCGTTACCTGGCCGAAAGTGCCCGAGGGGTGGAAAAATTAGCCGAATTCGAGGACAAATATATTTTTGTCGGCAAAGGCGAAGGGGTCAATTTTAACGCCCTTCGCCAATGGGAGATGGCTTTTTCCCCGGCCCAGGATTTTCCCCGGCTGGTTGCATCCCGGATAGAGGCCCGGATTATCGGGGCAGCACAAAATGCAATCCTCGACGATACCTATGGGCCTTTCTTCGAAGCGCTGATAAAAGAAGCCTCCGATGCCCAGTACCAGGGAGCTGTTATGGAGACCAGTTTTTGGGTCAAACTGCTTTTTTCCCCGGATGAAGCGGGTGCAGAAAATGAAGAGAATGAAGAAAGTGAAAGGATAGGGGTAAACCGGGAAGTGTACGATTTTTTGATCCTGATCAGCATCGACAAGAATCAGCTTGAATCCCAGATCATTGCAATTTTCGATGCGGCCAGAGAAAGTATTCCAACCAACCCCAAACCCAGGCGGGACCAGACTGCGGCGATAAACCGGCTCCGGCAATATTTCTTCATAGGCTTTTAGGAGACATCTATGGAATCAATACTGCTCTGGGGACTCGGCCTTATCCGCTCAGTACAGACAATCGCCAATCCCTCTTTTACCGCTTTTATGAAGGGGGTAACCAACTTTGGGGCCACCCCCGCCTACGTGGTTCTGCTCCTCCTGATATTCTGGTGTTTCGATGAAAAAAAAGGAGTCCGCCTGGGGCTTGCCATTATGGCCTCCGCATGGATAAACCTTGGCCTTAAATTTGCCCTGCACCAGCCCCGGCCTTTCTGGAACGAATGGGACCCAAAGGTGGGAATGGTTAAGGAAAGCAGCAATGGCTTCCCTTCCGGGCATGCTCAAATTTCCCTGACCGTATGGACCATTATTGCGTCCTGGGGAAAAAAGAAATACTTCTACGCCGCCGCCGTCTTCCTGACGCTGCTGGTGAGCTTCTCCCGAATATATCTGGGGGTTCATTTCCCCACGGACATTTTGGGGGGGTGGGTCTTGGGCACCCTGGCACTGACCGCCTATTTTCTTCTGACTGACAAGCTTGCGGCGCTTCTGGTTAGGGGTGGGCTCCGCATCCAAATGTATGCCGCCACAGCAGCGGCCTTCATTATGATCCTCTACCGGCCGGGTCCCGAACTGCTCATGCCCGGCGCGGTGGTGCTGGGGGGAGGCATCGGTTACAGCCTGACCTGTCATTATCTCCATTTTTCCGCAGCCCCCTGTTTTGGCCGCCAGGGCGCACCGGTGAATATCCACAGGGCTAAAATTACATAACGCAGAAAATAGAAAAGCTGATAATAGGCTGAATTTTCCCCCGGTTCAAGTTTGCCAAGGATAAGGAAAACCAGCGCCAGCCCAAGGCTGCCCAGAATAAATCGGGCAAGGAGGGTGAGAAATTTCGCTGCGCCCCGGCGGCCAAAACAGGGGGCTGCGGAAAAATGGAGATAATGACAGGTCAGGCTGTAACCGATGCCTCCCCCCAGCACCACCGCGCCGGGCATGAGCAGTTCGGGACCCGGCCGGTAGAGGATCATAATGAAGGCCGCTGCTGTGGCGGCATACATTTGGATGCGGAGCCCACCCCTAACCAGAAGCGCCGCAAGCTTGTCAGTCAGAAGAAAATAGGCGGTCAGTGCCAGGGTGCCCAAGACCCACCCCCCCAAAATGTCCGTGGGGAAATGAACCCCCAGATATATTCGGGAGAAGCTCACCAGCAGCGTCAGGAAGACGGCGGCGGCGTAGAAGTATTTCTTTTTTCCCCAGGACGCAATAATGGTCCATACGGTCAGGGAAATTTGAGCATGCCCGGAAGGGAAGCCATTGCTGCTTTCCTTAACCATTCCCACCTTTGGGTCCCATTCGTTCCAGAAAGGCCGGGGCTGGTGCAGGGCAAATTTAAGGCCAAGGTTTATCCATGCGGAGGCCATAATGGCAAGCCCCAGGCGGACTCCTTTTTTTTCATCGAAACACCAGAATATCAGGAGGAGCAGAACCACGTAGGCGGGGGTGGCCCCAAAGTTGGTTACCCCCTTCATAAAAGCGGTAAAAGAGGGATTGGCGATTGTCTGTACTGAGCGGATAAGGCCGAGTCCCCAGAGCAGTATTGATTCCATAGATGTCTCCTAAAAGCCTATGAAGAAATATTGCCGGAGCCGGTTTATCGCCGCAGTCTGGTCCCGCCTGGGTTTGGGGTTGGTTGGAATACTTTCTCTGGCCGCATCGAAAATTGCAATGATCTGGGATTCAAGCTGATTCTTGTCGATGCTGATCAGGATCAAAAAATCGTACACTTCCCGGTTTACCCCTATCCTTTCACTTTCTTCATTCTCTTCATTTTCTGCACCCGCTTCATCCGGGGAAAAAAGCAGTTTGACCCAAAAACTGGTCTCCATAACAGCTCCCTGGTACTGGGCATCGGAGGCTTCTTTTATCAGCGCTTCGAAGAAAGGCCCATAGGTATCGTCGAGGATTGCATTTTGTGCTGCCCCGATAATCCGGGCCTCTATCCGGGATGCAACCAGCCGGGGAAAATCCTGGGCCGGGGAAAAAGCCATCTCCCATTGGCGAAGGGCGTTAAAATTGACCCCTTCGCCTTTGCCGACAAAAATATATTTGTCCTCGAATTCGGCTAATTTTTCCACCCCTCGGGCACTTTCGGCCAGGTAACGGTTTACCCACTCAGGAATATCCGCTCCCGCCGTCCTGGTTTGATAATCAATAATTTGAAATGATTGGGGCCGTTTCTCCCCAGCCTGGGGGCCCTGCGCCGGAACCTTGAGTGCCGTAGCCCTAGAGCCCGATACGCACCCGGTGAAAACCAGGCTGCAGGCAAGAACAATCCCGGCAATTATCGGTATTTTCATTTTCCTCAGGCCGACTCACCGGGGCCTAAGGAGGGCTTTGAGGCTTCCGCAGCCGCATTTTCTGGTACAAGGGGCGATACTTCGTGCGTTTTTGCAGCGAATTCGTAGAAGATCGCGGTTACTGCGGGTTCACCATTTACTGTCGCGGAATTTTCAGAATTCGCAGTTTCATTGGCGCCCAGAGCGCTTTCTCCCTCTGCTGCCCGCCGGGGGCCGCCCAAGCGGAAGGTCCCTTCCCCGCTCAGGGGATTGGAGAGGATGATGCTCACCGATTTCGGGGTAATAGCGTTGGATTCTCCCAGACTCACGGCGGCGGTAAAACGATCCGCTTCGATGCTGAAATCAATCCCCACCATGATAAAGGCTTCATTCGCAAAGGATTTAAGGGGGATGGGTATTTCAACACTTTTTGTCCCGGTCTTTAAGTCAAGGATCAAACCTTTGTCCCCAAAGGAAAGGTTCATATCCAGTATCGCCTGGGAGGAACCCACCCCGTTGAAAAGGGCGTTAAAGACCGTCCCGCCGCTTACCGGCTTAAACCGGAGCAAAAACCGGCCTTCGCCCTGCTCATCCCCGGAACGAATAAAGGAAGCAAGGGGGACCTGATAGGTGTCACCGGTACTGATGGCGAGCCCATAAATGCCCTCTGTGGGAAGCCACCGGTTGGAATGATTTTTCCGGGTAACGAGCGCCCGGGTTGTTTCCGCCGGAGCCTTGGAATCCCGCAGATCCCCGGCAAATTGATACCAGTTGGTAAATTGTTCCGCCTCTTTGGCAAAAACACCGGTATGTTCGCCCTTTACCGAGACCGGCAGGGAGAGTTCTTTTATTTTTCCGGTTTGATCCGGCGCCGGTTTAAAGGGAAAAGCCTCTGCCCGCAGGGTCTGAAAACCGGGCTGATCCGGGGTTTTCCACAAAAAACGTCCCGCCCCATCGGCAATGCGTCCTTCATGGATGCGTTTTTTTCCATTATACCAGATAATATAGGGGTCCAAACGCTTATCGGCGGTTACCTGGGTTTCCAGCATAATGGTAAGCCCCGGCGGAACCGGGTGGGAACTGACAGAAATACCCGGAGCATAACTCTGTATATCCTCCAGGGTGAATTCCGCTCCCCCAATGTAATAAACAGGCCGACTTATCTGGTCCAGCACCTGCCTTTCCCCCAGAACCTGAAAAACCAGGGTATACTGGCCGATGCTCAGGTTTTCCGGCAAGGGAAAGAGAGGAAGCTCCTTATCAAGCCGGGATACATAAATCAGGGTATCCGTAGCGGCAATGTCCTTTTTTTCAGGAAGGGTTTTGGTATTTTTCCCCTCCGCAGCCCCGGTTTCACTGTCATCGTCGCCAGTCACAGGAACCGCTCCGGTATCAGCGGCATTGAGGGTATATTGAACCTTTCTTCCGACAATTTCCCCATTTTCATTCTGCAAAAAGACCATAAGTCCCGTAATATCGGGATCATTTGCCACGGAACTGGTAAAAAGCGGCCGAATCGTGTCTTTTTCAGTAATAATAGAGCCTTCATTCGGGGAAGATTTGCCAATCAGAATGTTTACCCCGTAGACTCCGCTGGCGGGAAACTCCGCATCCAGCTCTCCGCAGGCGCTCAAGAGAAGTGATGCACCTGCCATAATCAGCATAAATTTATGCAAACGGGTAAACATATCAATTATATTATAGTATAAATAATATAAAAAAATCTACCGATAATGAAAGATGTTTCAAAAAAACCTTTACGGAGGGGCGCATGAGGGCTACCCGGGCAATCGTCCATTTGGAAAAATTCCGGCGGAATCTTCTGACCGTCCGGGAACGGATTGGCCCGAACCGGCTTATCTGTGTACCCGTCAAAGCCGATGCCTACGGCCACGGGGCGGTACGGATTGCCGCTGCCGCTGTTGAAGTCGGCGCCGCCTCTCTGGGGGTGGCCACGGTTACGGAAGGGGCGGAACTCCACGATGCGGGGATTATAGCCCCCATTTTGCTCTTTTCCCAGCCCCTGTTCGATGAAATCCCAGAACTCATTTCCCAGGATCTCAGCCCCTTTGTCGGCGACCGGGAATTTATCGATGAGGCAGCCCATGCTGCCGCCGCAGCGGGGAAAATTCTCAAGGTCCACCTGAAAATCGACACCGGCATGGGCCGGATAGGCTGCCGCCCCGAAGAAGCCGCCGCCCTGGCCGCCCGCATCGTTTCCCACAAGAGCCTTGTCCTGGCAGGGACCGCCACCCATCTGGCGGTGTCCGATTCCCCCAGGGCCGAAGACACGGCCTACACCGAAGTCCAGCTTGCCCGTTTCCGGGAGGCAGTCGCTTCCATTCGGGACACGGGCATTAATCCCGGCATCCTCCACGCCGCCAACTCCGGGGCGGCGGCCTTCCACCGGGACGCTTTTTTTGACATGGTCCGCCCCGGCATCCTTCTCTACGGCTATTCTCCTGACCCCATCGGCCTCCCGATGGAGCCGGTGATGGAACTGCGGACCAACATCGTATTCATCAAAAAGGTGAAGAAAGGGGAGTCCGCCTCCTACGGCAGGCTCTGGACCGCTCCATACGACACGGTCATCGCCACCCTGCCCGCAGGTTACGCCGATGGCCTGCCCCGCGCCCTGAGCGGAGACTGGCAGGTTTATATCCGGGGAAAATCTTATCCCCTGGTTGGCCGGATCTGCATGGACCAGTGCCTCGCGGACCTCGGCCCGGACACGGATATCCCGCGCGGGGAGGAGGCCGTTATTTTTGGCGGAGCCGCCCCCGGCGCGGACAGCATCGCCGCCGCCCTCAATACCATTCCCTATGAGATCACTTGCGCGTCGGGTAGGGACAGACTGTTCCTAGCCCTGCAGAGACGTTGGTTCTCTCGTACGCTCAGTAT
>BNUT01000116.1 GCA_025997555.1 Spirochaetia bacterium | reverse complement strand
TGCGGCATGGGGAAGGATTCCTTCTCCGTTATAAAGTAGGAGGCCGGAGATATGCTGCCCAAGGGCGATTTTATTTTCACCATTGGTTATGACGGCCCTGCGGCAGTGGTAGACAGCCAGGCCAAGCGGCGCTACGGCGCCTTCTCCACCAAAGATCTGGCGGAAAAGGGGCTGTTCCGTGCGGCCTATTCCTCGGCCATATACTCCCACGACCCGGCGGAACTCGCCGCCGTGGTGGAGATTTACAACCGCATCGCCGGGGCTTCGCTTACGGTAAACTCGCCGCTGGACCGGCTCTTCGGGGTGTTTCCGGTGGATGTGAAGCGGGCGATTGCGCTGTAAAGAATGACACCATGAAAGACCTAAGCCGCCGGAGCGCCCAATTTACCGATTCGGTTATCCGGCGGATGACCCGGATTTCCATGCAGTACGATGCACTGAACCTTTCCCAGGGCTTCCCGGATTTTGATCCCCCAAAAGAAATTACCGATGCTCTTGCGAAAATTGCCGGTCCCGGCCCGCACCAGTATTCCATTACCTGGGGGGCACCGAATTTCCGCACAGCCCTTGCGGAAAAACAGAGTTTTTACATGGGCCGAACCATCGATCCGGAAAAGGAAATTGTGGTTACCTGCGGCAGTACCGAGGCGATGATGGCGGCCATGCTTACGGTCACCAACCCCGGCGACAAAGTTATTGTGTTTTCGCCCTTTTACGAAAACTACGGCGCGGACGCCATTCTTGCCGGGGCGGAGCCCATTTATGTTCCCCTGGTCCCGCCGGAATTTCATTTTAACGCCGATGTACTTGAAGCGGCCTTTAAGCAAAACCCCAAGGCCCTTATCCTCTGCAACCCATCAAACCCCTGCGGCCGGGTGTTTACCCGCCCCGAACTGGAAACCATTGCCGCCCTTGCCGCGAAGTATGACGCCTACGTGATTACCGATGAAGTATACGAACACATCGTGTACGCGCCCCATAAGCACATCTATTTTAATTCACTTCCGGGAATGTTTGAGCGCACTCTTTCGTGCAGCTCCCTTTCCAAAACCTATTCGATCACGGGCTGGCGGCTGGGCTATATTATTGCCCCGGAACGGATCATCGAGGCCGCAAAAAAGGTCCACGATTTTCTCACCGTGGGCGCGGCGGCCCCGCTACAGGAAGCCGCCGTCACAGGGCTGCGCTTCCCACAGGAATACTACCAATCGCTGCTGGCGGAATATACTGAAAAGCGCAGTATCTTTGTTACGGGTCTGCGGGATGCGGGGATTTCCCATATCGCGCCGGAAGGGGCCTATTACGTGCTGGCGGATATTTCCGAATACGGCTGCGAAAGTGATCTTGAATTCTGCGAAGCATTGGCACGGGAGGTGGGGGTTGGGGCGGTTCCCGGTTCCAGCTTTTTTCGGGAACCGGTCAATCACCTGATCCGCTTCCACTTTGCGAAAAAAAATGAAACCCTCTACGAAGCGCTGAACCGTCTGGAATCAATGCGGAAGAAGATGCTCAAATATTGATCAGGATAACAACTCTACTGCCCCATCGCCGCCGCGTACTCCGCTTCGTAACGCTTAAGCTGGGGATTGTCGGGGGCGAGGGCCAGGGCTTGTTTGAGGTAGTAGACGGCGCGGCGTTCGTCATGGCGGCGATGGTAGACCTCAAACATGGCAGTAAGGGAAGAGAGGTTGCGAGGGTCTTCAAAGAGGCTGGAACGGAGGTCGTTCATGATCGTATCTTCGTTGCTGCGGGTACGGCTCCGCAGATAATAATAACGGCTTTTTATTGCGCCGCCGGGAGCGCTTGTCAGGGAGGCTTCGATCATGCGGGCCGCTTCGTCCCTCCGGCCGGTGTCGATAAGGGCGGAAATATAGGTAGTGATTGATTCATCATTTTGGGGGTCCCGTTCGTAGAGCTGCCGGGCATAGGAGAGAGCGGCGGTGTTGTTACCCAAGCCCCGCTCCACCGTATAGGCCAAAAGGAGGGTCTGAAAAGAGGGACCGCTTTTCAGGAGCTCCGCAAGGTAACCCCGGGCTTCTTGCCAGTTTTCCTGGCGGACGGCATCCTGGACTGCCAGGTCAATGACACCCGATGCCCGGTCGGGGACGCTCATAAGTCTGCGAAGCAGTGCCCGGCCTTCGGTCTGGTCTTCGATCCGGCTTGATTCCATGAGGAGCCGGGTGGTGTACACCAAAGCTTCGGTATCTGCGGGGTTGTTTTCGGAAGAATTTCGCAGAAGGGAACGGAGATAGTTCAGGGCGGCGTCCCGGTTCCGGTAACCTTCGGCCTGAACCCGCGCCCGGAGGAAAAGGTAGAGCCGGTTATTGGGGTTGACCGAAGCGTAAAGGTCCAGGGAAGGCAGGGCCTGGAGGAACTGCCCCTGCTCTACCAGGATATGGGCCCGCATGAGGATGAATTCCCCATCCCGGCTGTCCCGCTGGAGAATCTCCGCGATAGCGGGTTCTGCACGGCGCCAGTCCCTTGCCTGGTACCAGGCAAGGGCAAGCTGCCGCTTGATGGCGATATTATCGGGATAGTGGAGCACCAGCTCAGAGAGCATTCCAACGGATTCCTCTGTCTGCCCTTCCCGGCCCAGAATGCGGGCAAAACCCAGGACGGCAGGATAACATTCAGGGGAAAGCGCGAATGCTTTGCCGTAGGCCGCTTTCGCCTCGCTGAGTCGACCGGACCTTTCGTATGCCATACCTAAAAAATAGGGGGCCAGCACAGAACCGCTGTTTAGTTCAGCAGCCCTTAATAGATCGGGCAGGGCAGAAAGAAACTGTTCTGCGGGGATGGAGGAGGGTTCCGAAAAGAAAATCAAAAACGGAAGCACATGTTCCAGGTAATCGTTTGATCCGGAAGAAGGCGGAGTGTAGGTTGTAGAGCGGAGGATGCGGGCATACACATGGGTCTGGGGGATATCCAGGGTTGGAAGCTGGGGGCGCATATCGGGGTAAAGCCGCTGGAACAGGGCAGCGTTGACGGCGTTCATGATCCGGCCGAATTCGGATGCGCCCAGTTCCCGGCTGCGGATGAGCTCCAGGGAGCGCAGAAGCGACGAAGGAATACCCGATTCGGTAAGGCTGCGGATTTCATCAACAACACCGCTTCCGGGCCGGGGAACAGCAACCGAAGGGCTTCCCCCCGGAAGCTGACCGGGCGCCGGTATCCTGAGGGGGACTTCCTTTACTTCTTCCTGCTTTGGTCCGCCAAAGCAGAGGGCTGCGGCAAAAAGAAAGAACCCGCAGAAAAGCAGGGGGAATGAATGTCTTGAATGGCTCATCGTCTAAGCTCTCCGGCATTGTATTTTGTACCAAGGGAGACCAGCACAAGGATGAGTCCCGCAAGGACAACTAAGAGGGGCCACCAGTTCAGGATGAACTGCCTAAAGGAAAAAGAAACCAGGTCAAGAGAAAAAACCATAAGTACCGACCCCAGGACCACAAAGGCAATGGCAGGAACCACATAGCTTGAGCGGAGGGCCCCGTAACGGTGCCAGCCTGCGGGAATAAGGGCAAGCCCGGAAAAAACCGAAATCAGGGGCCAATCACGGGAAAACGCAACGGGGAAAATTTTAAGAGCCGAAAGAAACAGGAAGAACCCTACCAGGAAGAAAAAGGCGGCGAAAAAAAGGTAAAGGGACCGCTTTTTAAGGCTGATAGCAAAAACCGCGCAGAGGGAGCCGAGGATCACAAAAAAGAAGGAGATCAATACGGATAACCGGGAACTGCCCACAATGCTACCCAAAAGAAAAGCAGCCCCAAGAAACATGAGAAGAAGTCCGATAATAAAAACAAGCCGGGCGGAACTGCGGCGGGTTAATGGAGCCATATATATAGTATATCGGCATATAGCGGCCTTGTCATCATAAGGAAACAGATGTTAGGATTTGAAATGCGTCGTTTTCAGCTTTTTCTGCTTATTCCGGCCTTATTTGGCTGTTGTATGCTAAGCGGCTGCAGGGGAACCACCGAGGCCCCCCCCCTGATCGATCCCTATTACCTGAGCGGAACCAGGGAAAACCAGGAAAATCTTATTGAACTCTTTACCCTGCTGGCCGCAGAAACCGAAAGCAGGGAGAACCGGTTCGCCGTGATCCGGGAAATTGCCAATAACTATGTCCGGCAAAAGGAATACCCCCGGCTTATCAATTTCCTCAGTATGCGGACCAATAATTTCCCCGACGACCCCTATAACGCCTACTATCTTTTAATGATCGCCTACGCCTATATGCAGGAAGATGCGGACGCCGTAGCTGCCCTCTATTTTGACATCATCCTCAAGAACTATCCTGACTTGACCGTTCTGGGGGAATTGTTAAAATCTACTAGCTGCTTTGCGTAGGTATCCGCATTGGGGAAGCCCTGGATAATGGTCCCCTGCCAGGGCAGGTATTGGGTATAGGCCCGGATGGCCCCGTTCCAGTCCCCAATCCGCTCATAGGCTTGGGCCAGCATGAAATAGGCGGATCCCAGATCTATCCGGTCGGAAAAGCGGGAGATCAGTTCATGGTAATACCATACCAGTTGTTCGCTGTTATTCGAGAGGCCGATAAGCTGATTCAGGCAGGCCAGGTGGATTGATTCCCCCAGAACGGTCAAGTCAGGATAGTTCTTGAGGATGATGTCAAAATAGAGGGCAGCTACGGCGTCCGCATCTTCCTGCATATAGGCGTAGGCGATCATTAAAAGATAGTAGGCGTTATAGGGGTCGTCGGGGAAATTATTGGTCCGCATACTGAGGAAATTGATAAGCCGGGGGTATTCCTTTTGCCGGACATAGTTATTGGCAATTTCCCGGATCACGGCGAACCGGTTCTCCCTGCTTTCGGTTTCTGCGGCCAGCAGGGTAAAGAGTTCAATAAGATTTTCCTGGTTTTCCCGGGTTCCCCCCAGGTAAAGGGATCGATCAGGGGGGGGGCCTCGGTGGTTCCCCTGCAGCCGCTTAGCATACAACAGCCAAATAAGGCCGGAATAAGCAGAAAAAGCTGAAAACGACGCATTTCAAATCCTAACATCTGTTTCCTTATGATGACAAGGCCGCTATATGCCGATATACTATATATATGGCTCCATTAACCCGCCGCAGTTCCGCCCGGCTTGTTTTTATTATCGGACTTCTTCTCATGTTTCTTGGGGCTGCTTTTCTTTTGGGTAGCATTGTGGGCAGTTCCCGGTTATCCGTATTGATCTCCTTCTTTTTTGTGATCCTCGGCTCCCTCTGCGCGGTTTTTGCTATCAGCCTTAAAAAGCGGTCCCTTTACCTTTTTTTCGCCGCCTTTTTCTTCCTGGTAGGGTTCTTCCTGTTTCTTTCGGCTCTTAAAATTTTCCCCGTTGCGTTTTCCCGTGATTGGCCCCTGATTTCGGTTTTTTCCGGGCTTGCCCTTATTCCCGCAGGCTGGCACCGTTACGGGGCCCTCCGCTCAAGCTATGTGGTTCCTGCCATTGCCTTTGTGGTCCTGGGGTCGGTACTTATGGTTTTTTCTCTTGACCTGGTTTCTTTTTCCTTTAGGCAGTTCATCCTGAACTGGTGGCCCCTCTTAGTTGTCCTTGCGGGACTCATCCTTGTGCTGGTCTCCCTTGGTACAAAATACAATGCCGGAGAGCTTAGACGATGAGCCATTCAAGACATTCATTCCCCCTGCTTTTCTGCGGGTTCTTTCTTTTTGCCGCAGCCCTCTGCTTTGGCGGACCAAAGCAGGAAGAAGTAAAGGAAGTCCCCCTCAGGATACCGGCGCCCGGTCAGCTTCCGGGGGGAAGCCCTTCGGTTGCTGTTCCCCGGCCCGGAAGCGGTGTTGTTGATGAAATCCGCAGCCTTACCGAATCGGGTATTCCTTCGTCGCTTCTGCGCTCCCTGGAGCTCATCCGCAGCCGGGAACTGGGCGCATCCGAATTCGGCCGGATCATGAACGCCGTCAACGCTGCCCTGTTCCAGCGGCTTTACCCCGATATGCGCCCCCAGCTTCCAACCCTGGATATCCCCCAGACCCATGTGTATGCCCGCATCCTCCGCTCTACAACCTACACTCCGCCTTCTTCCGGATCAAACGATTACCTGGAACATGTGCTTCCGTTTTTGATTTTCTTTTCGGAACCCTCCTCCATCCCCGCAGAACAGTTTCTTTCTGCCCTGCCCGATCTATTAAGGGCTGCTGAACTAAACAGCGGTTCTGTGCTGGCCCCCTATTTTTTAGGTATGGCATACGAAAGGTCCGGTCGACTCAGCGAGGCGAAAGCGGCCTACGGCAAAGCATTCGCGCTTTCCCCTGAATGTTATCCTGCCGTCCTGGGTTTTGCCCGCATTCTGGGCCGGGAAGGGCAGACAGAGGAATCCGTTGGAATGCTCTCTGAGCTGGTGCTCCACTATCCCGATAATATCGCCATCAAGCGGCAGCTTGCCCTTGCCTGGTACCAGGCAAGGGACTGGCGCCGTGCAGAACCCGCTATCGCGGAGATTCTCCAGCGGGACAGCCGGGATGGGGAATTCATCCTCATGCGGGCCCATATCCTGGTAGAGCAGGGGCAGTTCCTCCAGGCCCTGCCTTCCCTGGACCTTTACGCTTCGGTCAACCCCAATAACCGGCTCTACCTTTTCCTCCGGGCGCGGGTTCAGGCCGAAGGTTACCGGAACCGGGACGCCGCCCTGAACTATCTCCGTTCCCTTCTGCGAAATTCTTCCGAAAACAACCCCGCAGATACCGAAGCTTTGGTGTACACCACCCGGCTCCTCATGGAATCAAGCCGGATCGAAGACCAGACCGAAGGCCGGGCACTGCTTCGCAGACTTATGAGCGTCCCCGACCGGGCATCGGGTGTCATTGACCTGGCAGTCCAGGATGCCGTCCGCCAGGAAAACTGGCAAGAAGCCCGGGGTTACCTTGCGGAGCTCCTGAAAAGCGGTCCCTCTTTTCAGACCCTCCTTTTGGCCTATACGGTGGAGCGGGGCTTGGGTAACAACACCGCCGCTCTCTCCTATGCCCGGCAGCTCTACGAACGGGACCCCCAAAATGATGAATCAATCACTACCTATATTTCCGCCCTTATCGACACCGGCCGGAGGGACGAAGCGGCCCGCATGATCGAAGCCTCCCTGACAAGCGCTCCCGGCGGCGCAATAAAAAGCCGTTATTATTATCTGCGGAGCCGTACCCGCAGCAACGAAGATACGATCATGAACGACCTCCGTTCCAGCCTCTTTGAAGACCCTCGCAACCTCTCTTCCCTTACTGCCATGTTTGAGGTCTACCATCGCCGCCATGACGAACGCCGCGCCGTCTACTACCTCAAACAAGCCCTGGCCCTCGCCCCCGACAATCCCCAGCTTAAGCGTTACGAAGCGGAGTACGCGGCGGCGATGGGGCAGTAGAGTTGTTATCCTGATCAATATTTGAGCATCTTCTTCCGCATTGATTCCAGACGGTTCAGCGCTTCGTAGAGGGTTTCATTTTTTTTCGCAAAGTGGAAGCGGA
The DNA here is from genome assembly GCA_025997555.1 of Spirochaetia bacterium. Lineage (GTDB taxonomy): Bacteria > Spirochaetota > Spirochaetia > Treponematales > Breznakiellaceae > BNUT01. Next base: position 1,431 of record BNUT01000116.1, on the reverse strand, counting down.
TCAGGTGATTGACCGGTTCCCGAAAAAAGCTGGAACCGGGAACCGCCCCAACCCCCACCTCCCGTGCCAATGCTTCGCAGAATTCAAGATCACTTTCGCAGCCGTATTCGGAAATATCCGCCAGCACGTAATAGGCCCCTTCCGGCGCGATATGGGAAATCCCCGCATCCCGCAGACCCGTAACAAAGATACTGCGCTTTTCAGTATATTCCGCCAGCAGCGATTGGTAGTATTCCTGTGGGAAGCGCAGCCCTGTGACGGCGGCTTCCTGTAGCGGGGCCGCCGCGCCCACGGTGAGAAAATCGTGGACCTTTTTTGCGGCCTCGATGATCCGTTCCGGGGCAATAATATAGCCCAGCCGCCAGCCCGTGATCGAATAGGTTTTGGAAAGGGAGCTGCACGAAAGAGTGCGCTCAAACATTCCCGGAAGTGAATTAAAATAGATGTGCTTATGGGGCGCGTACACGATGTGTTCGTATACTTCATCGGTAATCACGTAGGCGTCATACTTCGCGGCAAGGGCGGCAATGGTTTCCAGTTCGGGGCGGGTAAACACCCGGCCGCAGGGGTTTGATGGGTTGCAGAGGATAAGGGCCTTGGGGTTTTGCTTAAAGGCCGCTTCAAGTACATCGGCGTTAAAATGAAATTCCGGCGGGACCAGGGGAACATAAATGGGCTCCGCCCCGGCAAGAATGGCGTCCGCGCCGTAGTTTTCGTAAAAGGGCGAAAACACAATAACTTTGTCGCCGGGGTTGGTGACCGTAAGCATGGCCGCCATCATCGCCTCGGTACTGCCGCAGGTAACCACAATTTCCTTTTCCGGATCGATGGTTCGGCCCATGTAAAAACTCTGTTTTTCCGCAAGGGCTGTGCGGAAATTCGGTGCCCCCCAGGTAATGGAATACTGGTGCGGGCCGGGACCGGCAATTTTCGCAAGAGCATCGGTAATTTCTTTTGGGGGATCAAAATCCGGGAAGCCCTGGGAAAGGTTCAGTGCATCGTACTGCATGGAAATCCGGGTCATCCGCCGGATAACCGAATCGGTAAATTGGGCGCTCCGGCGGCTTAGGTCTTTCATGGTGTCATTCTTTACAGCGCAATCGCCCGCTTCACATCCACCGGAAACACCCCGAAGAGCCGGTCCAGCGGCGAGTTTACCGTAAGCGAAGCCCCGGCGATGCGGTTGTAAATCTCCACCACGGCGGCGAGTTCCGCCGGGTCGTGGGAGTATATGGCCGAGGAATAGGCCGCACGGAACAGCCCCTTTTCCGCCAGATCTTTGGTGGAGAAGGCGCCGTAGCGCCGCTTGGCCTGGCTGTCTACCACTGCCGCAGGGCCGTCATAACCAATGGTGAAAATAAAATCGCCCTTGGGCAGCATATCTCCGGCCTCCTACTTTATAACGGAGAAGGAATCCTTCCCCATGCCGCA
>BNUT01000115.1 GCA_025997555.1 Spirochaetia bacterium | reverse complement strand
GCTGGCTCCCATCTATTTCATCATTCATCTGATGATAATCGGCAATCCCCGAATCCTTGACCAGCTTGACTACCAGCACCGAAAGTCCTTCTCCGGCGCGTAGTTCCTCCCGGTCCTTCGACTTGCGAGCCTGTTTCTTTGCTTCCTTTACTTCATCCTGATCGGAAAGCAGGGCCCGGCCTTCTTCAATCACCTTGAGAAAAGCGGTCACCCCGGTGCGGGCCTTGGCGGAAAGTTCCGGCAGTAGTTCCTTCGCCGCCACACCCAGATCGCCGCCGCTTGACGCTGCCACGATATGATCCACCGTGGCGGGGCCCACACCACGGGTGGGCTTATTCACCACCCGGCGAAAGGCGATTTCGTCACGGGGATTCACCAAAAAGGAAAGTAGGGCCAGGGCGTCCTTTATCTCCTCCCGTTCGTAGAATTTGAGGGAACCCACCACCCGATACGGGATCTTTCGTTGGAGGAGGCTGGTTTCAAAACCCTGGGATTGAGCGTTGGTGCGGTAGAGGATTGCCCAATCGGAAAAGGCGGCTTTCGGATGCCCACTACCCTTGACTGATTTCTCTATCAGGTCGGCGCAAAAGTCGGCCTCCTTGTCCTGGTTATAGAGGAAGGCCAGCACCGGGGTTTTGCCGGGGCCCCGCTCTGAGCGGAGTTCCTTGCCCAACCGGGATTCGTTGCGGTCCACCACCGAGGATGCGGCCCGGAGGATGGGCTCCGTGGACCGGTAGTTCCGCTCCAGCCGGATGATGTCGGTGCCGGGGAAGCGGTCGGGAAATTCCAGGATGTTCCGCACTTCCGCGCCCCGGAAGCGGTATATGGACTGGTCGTCATCGCCCACCACGCAGACATAGGTCTCCGGCCCGCAAAGTTCCTTCAACAATTCAAACTGGGCGATATTGGCGTCCTGGTACTCGTCCACCATGATCACCCGGAAGCGGTCCCGGAACCGGTGGGCCACGTCCGGCTGCCCCCGTAAAATTTCCACGGGCTTTTTGATCAGGTCCCCGAAGTCCACATTGCCGATCCGGGCGAGCCGTTCCTCGTAGCGGGCATAGATCTGCCGGAACTGCTTGCGGTGGTCGATACGGTCCAATTCAGGGCTTTCGGGGCCAAGAAAAAAGTCCTTGGCACGGGAAATGTTATGGGCAATCTGTTTGACCTCCGCCTTGGGGGTATCTTCCAGAAGAGTGGCAAGGAGGGCAACCATGTCATCGTCATCGTAGATTACAAAGGCGTTGTCGAGGCCGATGAGAGAGCCGTTGCGGCGGAGGAACCAGGCCCCAAAGGAGTGAAAGGTCCGCAGCATGGCATCCCCCGCCCGCTCATCAATCAGCCGGGCCCGGTCCGCCATTTCACGGGCCGCCTTGTTGGTAAAGGTCACCGCCAGAATCGACCGGGGGTCCACTCCCCTCTCCCGGATAAGCCAGGCAATTTTCGTGGTGATCACCCGCGTCTTCCCCGATCCCGCCCCGGCCAAAATGAGCAGGGGATGCACTGCATCCCCGGATTTCCCCGTGTGCAACACCGCCTCCCGCTGTTCCGGGTTGAGCATGGCGAGGTAGGGGGGGATGGGGGCGCCATCAGTCATACTTCATTATATGCGGGGAAGGAGGGATTGTCACGGCGGCTACTGCTGCTTTCATGTATCAGGCGCCCTTTCCTTGCAGGGTGAACGCATATAAATTACCCCGAATCAGAGGAATCTGAGGCGGATCTGTTTGAAATCGACACGGGCCGCTTTGACAAATTGTTCTGCGTCCGTCGGCAGACTAGACACGAGAAACCGGTGCAGCCGGCTTTTCTTTAGCTTGACTTTTCAGGCACTATGTTCTATACTAATCTATATGAATCTGAAAACAGTACTTACGACAGAAACTATAAACCTTCATTTGAAAGGTGCTACCAAGGATGAAATCATCAACGAGTTGCTGGATATACTTGTTGCAGCAAAAAAGATACCGGATCGCAATGCGGCGTTCAATGCAGTGATGGACCGGGAGCAGAAAATGTCCACCGGGATGAAACACGGTATCGCCATTCCCCATGGCAAAAGCGCCACTATACACGATCTGGTGGCCTGTATCGGGGTTTCTGAAAAACCGGTGGATTTTGACGCCCTGGATCATGAACCATGCCGGATTTTCATCATGACCCTGTCTCCGGTGGAAAAAACAGGCCCCCACCTGCAATTTCTTGCGGAAATCAGTCTGCTCTTCAAAAGCGCTGAAAAACGGCAGGAAATTCTTAATGCGGGGTCATCAGACATTGTTCTGCGTATCCTGTCCGAATAAATTCGGGACCGAATAAGCTCAAATCCAAAATCAAATACCCCGCCGCAAGTAGCGGGGTATGTTGTTCTCTAAAGGTGGTTACTTCACAATCCAGGTGATTTGGAAACCGGATTACCCGGAAGGGAGTCTGACTCATTATACTGATTAGTCCATAGTTTTAATTCATCCAACCGGGCAAAAAGAACCATCAAATTATAATGTTTCATGATTTTAATAATTATGGTATAATTCCTATTATTTTGAATATTAGGGGTTAGTATGCATATCCAGGAACGAAATATCGTCGATGAACAGGAGCGGACTCTTATACTCCGGGGGGTGAACCTGGGGGGCAGTTCCAAAAATCCCTTTGGCCCTTCCGGGTCCGGCATGAGGGCGGAATCCCTGAAAAACCCCGTGGAAGCGTCATTTGTAAACCGTCCTTTTCCCCTTGAGGAGGCTGAGGCCCACTTTGACCGGCTGCTCCTCTGGGGCTTTACTTTTATCCGGCTAATAATTACCTGGGAAGCCCTGGAACACGCAGGCCCCGGTATCTATGACGAGGCGTACCTGGCATATCTTCGAAAACTGTTGCTTATTGCCGAAAAAAAGGGGATCGCCGTTTATATGGACCCCCATCAGGATGTCTGGAGCCGCTGGACCGGCGGAGACGGGGCCCCCGCCTGGACCCTGGAAAAGGTGGGGATGGATCCGGACAAGCTGGATATCACCGGGGCGGCCATAACCCAACAGCGTTGGGGGGAAATTCATGGACCTAAAAAGCCTTATCCTAAAGGGGAGTATCCCCCCATGATCTGGCCCAGCAACTACGACCGCTACGCTGCGGCAACCATGTTTACCCTCTTTTTCGCGGGCAACACCTACGCCCCGGACCTGTATATCGAAGGGACGCGGGTTCAGGAATGGCTCCAGGAACATTATATCGCGGCCTTCCGGCACTGCTACAGGCGGCTTAAAAGCTGCACCGCTATCCTGGGCTGGGGAACCATGAACGAACCCCATCCGGGGCTTACGGGCTATCGGGACCTTGGAAAAGCCGATCGCCCCATGATCCCCCTGGGGCCCCTGCCGAGCCCCTTCCAGACCATGGTTGCCGCTTCGGGGCATCCGGTAAAAATACCCGTATACGGTCTAGGCGGAAAATTGGTAACCGGTCATGAAACCCTCAACCCCAAGGGGCTGTCCCTTTTTAAAGAGGGATTTAGCTGCCCCTGGAAACAGGCGGGGGTCTGGACAGACGAAGGGGGCGAGCCCCGGCTGCTGCGGAAGGACCATTTTGCCCAGTATCAAGGCAGACCGGTCCACTTTACCGATGATTTCCTCAAGCCCTTTATGCTCCGCTTTATCGAACGGATGCAGGAACCTAACCCGGCGGCGATCTTTTTTCTTGAAGGGGTTCCCATGCGTGAACATCCCGGTTGGAAAAAAGGGGACCCTCCCATGGCGGTCAACGCATTTCATTGGTATGACGGGATCACCCTTTTCACCAAGTCCTTCCGCCCCTGGCTTAATATGCGGACGGACACGGCAAAGCCCCTTTTAGGCAGAAAACAGGTGACCGCCTATTTCAGGGAAGCTCTGGCGAAAGAAACCGCATGGACAAGGGAACACATGGATGACATCCCCTGCCTTTTGGGGGAATTCGGCCTTCCCTTCGACCTGAACCACAAAAAAGCCTATAAAACCGGGGATTACCGCCTCCACGAGGAAGCCCTCTCCATGTACTACGATGCGGTGGACGCCAATCTCCTCCATTCAACCATCTGGAACTATACGGCGGACAATACCAACGAGGCGGGGGATGGCTGGAACGGGGAGGATCTGTCAATTTTCAACGGAAAAGACGGCCGGGCCAAAGCCGGATGGCTGCGGCCCTATCCCATGGCCACCGCAGGAAGGCCGGTTTCTATGCAATGGGACCGGAAGGGGAAAATTTTCACCTACCGCTATCAGGCGGACCCGGAAATTACGGCCCCCACGGAACTGTTCATCCCGACGGAATGGTTTGGCACGGAACCGGCGGTGGAGATCCGTAAACCGGCGCTTCCCGCACAGCGCCCCGAAGCGGCGGCTCCGGCGAAAGGAATCTTCGCAAGGTTCCGCAAAGAGAAAAAAACCGGGGAACCTAACATAGAAACCAACTACCGGCGCGATACCCAACGGCTCCTCATCAGCGCCTCTCATTATGCGGGGGAAATAGAGGTGGCAGTTTCACCTTCCCGATAAGGGCGACAGCAGGGCAAAGCGGGACCGTTCAGCCGTGTCTGCAAGCTCTGTCCCGGCGCTAATATCCACCAATGGAGCCTCCGGGGAGGAAGCCGGAACAATGCCTAATTCCAGGGCGTAGGGCGATTCCATAACATGGGCGATTTCGGCACGGAAAAGGCTGTCGATCTTCTGCCGGGATGAAAGAATCCGGGAAATATAATCCAGGGTGTTCCTGGGAGTCCCGATGGAACTAACCTTACCGGTCCCGGCGTTATAAATCGCCAGGGCGGCAATTTCCGATCCCCCTGAATCAAGGCACCAGCGCAGATGGGCCATGCCGTGCCGGGCATTTACCTGCGGATTAAAGAAATCGGCATCGGTTAAGGCGGGAAAGGTCTGGCTATTGAGCTGAAAAAGCCCCCGGTCAATGCTACCATTCATGTTCTTCCGGTTAACCGCACTGGGCTTATACCGGCTTTCCTCCCAGCAGAGGGCAAAGGCCAGGCTGGGGGATACGTTGTATTTTTCCGCATTGGCCAGTACCGCCTCCGCAATGTCCCGTGAGCCAGAGATATGGGTGAAAAAAGAGATCACCCACCCCCGGGAAGCCGGATCGCGGTAACTATCAAAGACCGGGTCTTCGGGTATTTCAGGCGCAAGGAGAAAGGCCGAAGAAAGCCCCTCTATACTGAACATAAATTCCGGGTCCTCCTCGGGCTGCACCACCACTGAAACCGGAGGCGGCGGCAACGTAAAGGAGCCATGAACCGCGATAAAAGAGCAAAGGTTCATGGAAAAAAGCACCGTCAGGAAAAAAGGCAAAACAAATTCAAACTTTATCTTAATAACTCGCACTGGAAAACTTATACTCCTTGTTCTATGGTTCTGACACGGATAATACCTTCTACGGTTTTAAGCCGTTCCAGGATTATATCAGAAATCCTCTGTTCCGTGTCAATGATATTATAGGCATAATCATCCCGATGGTGGTTGATCAGGTCCATAATATTGATGTTTTGTTCCGCCAAAATCGTGGTGATCTGCCCCACCATGTTGGGGATGTTCCGGTTTGCCACCAAAAGCCGGTGAGGAGCCCGTTGATCCAGCCTGCACCGGGGAAAATTCACCGAATTCTTGATCGCCCCAGCCTCCAGAAAATCCCTGAGCTGCTGTACCGCCATGACGGCGCAGTTATCCTCCGCCTCCGGGGTGGAAGCCCCCAGGTGGGGGATACAGATCGCCCTGGGACAGGCCAAAAGCTCCGCAGAGGGGAAGTCCGTCACGTATGACGACAAATGCCCGGACCCAAGGGCGGCGATGATATCCGCCTCGTTCACCAGCCCCCCGCGGGCCAGATTGATGATCCGGGCCCCCTTCTTCATAAGCCGGAACTTTTCCGCGTTCAGGAGCCCCTTGGTGGTATCCGACAGGGGGGTGTGGAGAGTAACGTAATCGGCCTTGGTCAACAGCCCCTCAAGGGTATCCGCCCGGAGAACCTGCCGGGAAAGGTTCCAGGCCGCTTCCACCGAAATATAGGGGTCGTAGCCGATAACATTCATGCCCAGCGCGATGGCGTCGTTGGCCACCATGACCCCGATGGCCCCCAGGCCAATAACCCCCAGGGTCTTGCCCCGGAGTTCCGGCCCCTCAAACTTCGATTTGCCCTTTTCCACCAGGTCCGGCACCTCGTCGGCCTTGTCGGCGATGGTATTTCCCCAGTTGATCCCCCCGAGGATGTTCCGGGATGAAAGGAGCAGCGCCGTCAGGACCAGTTCCTTTACCGCGTTGGCATTCCCGCCGGGGGTATTAAAGACCACCACCCCCCTACTGCTGCAAGCCGAGACGGGAATATTATTGTACCCCGCCCCTGCCCGCGCGATAGCCTTGACCGAATCGGGGATTTCCACGTTATGCAGGTCGGCACTCCGCACCAGAATGGCGTCCGGGTTGGGCAGATCGCTTGCCACTTCATATTTTTCCCGTGGGAAAAGTTCGAGACCCAAGGGGGAAATTTTGTTCAAGGTTTGTATGCGGAACATCAGAGCCCCCCCTCAAATTTTTCCATGAATTTGATGAGCGCCTGCACCCCGTCGATGGGCATGGCGTTGTAAATACTGGCCCTCATGCCCCCCACCAGCCGGTGGCCCGCCAAATTGATAAGCCCCTCGGCGGCGGCTTCCTTGATGAAGCGGGTTTCGATGTCCTTGCGTTTGTCTGCATCGGTCTCTTTCGGGATAAAGGGAATATTCATCAAACTGCGGGCAGATTTTTCCACCGGGGAATGGAAATTCCTCGATTTTTCCAGATATGAGTAGAACATATCCGCCTTTTCCCGGTTCTTTTTGGCAATGGCAGGGACACCCCCCAGATCTTTGAGCCATTCCAGGACCAGGCCGATGATGTAGATGCCGTAACAGGGGGGCGTGTTGTACATGGAGCCCTCCTCAACGTGGATATCGTAGCGGAGCAGCGCCGGGGTCCAGGACGGCGCATGGCCAATAAGGTCATCCCGGATGATCACCACGGTGGTCCCAGCGGGACCAAGGTTCTTCTGCGCCCCGGCGTAGAGGATGCCGAATTTGGAAACATCCAGGGGCTCCGAGAGGATGCAGCTTGAAATATCGGCAATGAGGGGGACCGAACCGGTGTCAGGCGCCTTTTCCCACTTGGTGCCCACGATGGTATTGTTCAGGGTGATGTGGTAGTAGGCATCCCCTGCCTCCGGGGCCGGGGCGGAGGGGATGTAGGTGTAGCTTTTGTCTTTGGAGCTTGCCCGGATCGCCACATCAACGTACTTGGCGGCCTCATCGGCGGCCTTTTTGGCCCAGATGCCGGTGTCGATATAGGCGGCCTTCTTTTTGGGCGCTCCCTGCTCCACTGCCGCCAGATTGAGGGGGATCATGGAAAACTGGAGACTGGCGCCGCCCTGCAAAAACAGCACCTTGTAATTGGCAGGAATTCCCATGAGTTCCCGCAGCAGGGCTTCGGTCTTTTCGATGATGGGCTTAAAGTCCTTGGACCGGTGGCTCATCTCCATTACCGACTGGCCTGAGCCGTTGGTGTCGGTCATTTCTTTGGCGGCCCGCTCCAGTACCGGCAGGGGCAGGGCGGAAGGTCCGGGGGAAAAGTTGTAAACGCGTTTCATAATTACACTCCTTTGGTATTTATATTGAAGATTGCATATTGATTGCCAAAGACCGCAGTTCATCCGCCACAAAGACGTTCCGCACGGCGATTGCCGGGGGGACCTTCAGCGCCACCGGGGCAAAGTTGAGGATGCCCCGGATGCCGGCGGTAACGAGCTTTTCCGCAACAGTTTGAGCGGCCTCCGCCGGGACGCAGAGCAGGGCCATTTCGATTCCGAAGCGGGTTATCACCTCGGCCATCTTGTAGGCCGGGTACAGGGGCGCCGGGGAATTCAAAATTTCAACCCGGTTCACGTTGGTGTCGAACCCGGCGGCAAGGTCAAATTCCCCCAACTCAAAATTCCGGAAGTTGAGATAGGCCGAACCCAGCCGCCCCAGTCCTACCACGCAGAACTTCCGGCGGCGGTCCAGTTCCAGGGCCTTCCTGATGGCCGACGCCAGCGCCGCCGGGGCATAACCGTTGCAGGAACCCATCCCATGGCCGTGGGCGCTACCCATGGCATCCCCGCCCAGACAGGAGATGTCCTTGCGGATCGTATTGCTGGACCAGCCCGTAAGCCCCTCAATTTGGGCGGAAGTGAGGGGTTCGTCCCCGGCGCTTTCCAGAATCCGCATAAGGTAAAGCAAGCGTCCCCGCGCCGGGGGAGATATTTGGTCCAATCGGTCTACTCCTGTGAAATATTTCACAAGTAAGATAGATGATTAGGGGGATAGTGTCAATATGCCTCAGGGATTTTTGTTGACTTTATCCTGGTTTGTTGTATAATTCTAATTGTCGGGCGCATCGTTTTGGACGTTTGCCCCCGGGTTCGCCTTCGGCGTTCCATCGGGGTCCCGCCCTGACTTTTTTGGCCTATAGCACGTTATGAGTAATAAATAACCATTTTTTGAATGTATCCCTTCCGCAAAATATATGCCGCCATTTACGCTTCCTTTAAATATCAAGACCTTGCTCCCGTGATTTAGTTTAGGGGACAATTTAATTTCTATAGCGTTATTTATCACTTCAACGGAGTGTAAAATATCATCAGATTCAAAATTATGATTTATTTTGTTATATGAATATCTCCCTAATATAATTAGTGCCGAAAGCACACTATATATAGGGCATTGACTTGTAGTTTTGCTTGCGTGAAAAGGCTAAATTTGCAAACAAATGAATAACCGCAGGGCAAGCCCTGCGGTATCTTTAACCCTCATGCTTTATTCTAATAAGGGAACAGCTCAAGCTGTTTCCCTTCATGTATTTTTTGGTAGTCCTCTGGATTTCGTCCTTGGTTCT
>BNUT01000114.1 GCA_025997555.1 Spirochaetia bacterium | reverse complement strand
TCAAAACTGATGGATTTATACTTTTCGTCCGCTACCGTAAGGTACTTGAGCTTGTCCAGGGCGTCGGAGGCATTGGAAACCAGTTCCCGCAGGAATATCTCCCGGTTGGAGTAGAGGGAATGGATGATCAGGTGCAAAAGCTGGTTTACTTCGGTCTGAAATTGGTGTTGTGCCATAAGAATCTCCTGTTTATCATCAAAAATACTAAAAAGGCCCCGCCGGGGCAAGTGTTTTTTAATGCTTGACATGTCTGCTTCATACCATACAAAATGATTCTATGAACCAAAACGAACAAGAACTGAGACCGGACAATACCGATGACGAAATAAGCCTGATTGACCTCTTTGTCGTCCTCCTGAAATACCGCAAGCTGATCATCGGCGCCGTGCTGGGGGCACTTATTCTTGCAGGGGTAGGGTATTTTGTGTATCCCGCCCATCGTTATACTGCCTATATCAGGAATTTATCCCAAAATACCAACTACGAAGCAAAAATGATAATAAACCCAAACCCCGGCGCGATATACTTTTTACCCAACCAGCAAATTGGTCTTTATTTTTCGCGGCCCGATGTAATCATGGAAGCCCTGAAAAACGCGGGAATAAATACCTCGCCGGAAACCCTGTCTTCATGGATTCCGGTAGTATCTTTAGATGAAAAGTCAAAGCCGAATACAATAGCGTCAGATTTTATTGAAAAAGTTTTTACCAGCAAAAACGGGCGGCTGACCATAACGGAAAACAGCAAAACCCGCCTCATTGAATTTTCCTGTAATGGCTTTGAAAGTGAGCAGGCCCGGGTTTTCCTGGCAGAGCTTTTTGTACAGGGCAATGCTGTAGTAAAAACTTATATCGAGTCCCTGGGGGAAGCTTATATTGCGTCTTTTGAAAGACCTCTGCAAAACCCGAATCTGACGGTTTTTGAGCAGACCCAGGTAGAAAATGGCCGGGAATATTACTTCCTTGCCAAGGGGCTTTTGGCCGGGGATTTGCAAGCCTTATCTATCCTCGTTGAACCCTATACCACACGGGAACAGAAATTCCTGGCGGAATTCAGAAACAGTTATATAAAGATGGCGCTGATAGGTATTTTTGCGTTGCTGTTTCTCTCCGTTTTTATTGCCTTCGTTTTAAACGCGATTCAGAATATAAAAAATGATGAAGATGCCATGAAAAAAATACACAGCGCCTTTGCAAAGCCCGGCGGAAATCAAAGGTGATTGTTATACAGGACCTCTGGAAAAGCTACCCCATGGGAAAACTCATGGTAGATGCCTTGAAGGGGGTCTCCCTTAAATTGTCCAAAGGCGATTTTGTTTCCGTAGCCGGTCCTTCAGGTTCCGGGAAAACCACCATGATGAACATCATCGGCCTGATCGATACGCCGAGCCGCGGCAGCGTTGTCATTGACGGAACGGAGACCGGGGGCCTTTCCCGACGGGAACTGACCCGGATACGGCAGGAAAGTATCGGTTTTGTGTTCCAATCCTTTAACCTTTTGCCGGTCTTAACTGTTTATGAGAATGTGGAACTTCCTCTGGTAATCGCGAAGAAAAAGCCCGGCCGTGCGGAACGGCGGGAACGGGTAGAATACCTTTTGGAAGAAGTGGGGCTTGGGGACCGGAAAACCCATAAGCCCTCGGAATTATCCGGGGGGCAGCAGCAGCGGGTCGCCATTGCCCGCGCATTGGTAACTTCCCCCAAAATCGTCATTGCCGATGAACCCACGGCAAACCTGGATTCGGCAAACGGGGAACGGGTATTGGAACTGATGAAAAAGATCAACCGGGAAGAGGGGACCACCTTCATTTTTTCAACCCACGATCCTGATATCTGGGAAATGGCCAATCACATAGTGTTCCTGAAAGACGGCAATATCGAATCGGAGCAGCGCCGGTGAATTGGCAGCTCATTTTAAAAAACATAACCCGGAATAAAAAAAACAGTCTGGTAATAATTCTGCTTATCGGTGCGATTACCTTTCTTTTTTTTATCGGGAACAGCATCATTGGCCGTTCCGATCAGGGGCTGCGGGACGTCTATATCGAAAGCCTTACCGGGGACGTGGTGCTCCAGAAAAAAGCCGACGTGAGCATGAACCTTTTCGGCGCCAATACGCCCATTATAGAAGAATTTTTCAGCATCCCCGCGCTCCCGGCCTATGACGCGGTGCGGACACTGGCCGCCGCAGAACCGGGAGTTAGTATCGTTACGAGCCAGGTATCCAGCCGGGCTTTTCTTGATGTTCTGGGGATGCGGGAAGCGGTGCTGCTCTGCGGGGTAGATGCCGCAACTTATTTTTCCGCCTTTCCGGGGATTGCCCTTGAGGAAGGCCGTTTCCTGGAAGCAAACGAATACGGCGCAATGATAACCGCAGACCGGGCGCGGCGCATTGAAACCAGAACCGGGCAGCATCCGGCTATCGGCAGTCCCCTGCTCTTTACCGCCGGGGGCGATGCGGGGTTCAAGATCCGGGAGGTTCCCCTGGTGGGGATTTATAGCCACCGAAACCCCGGTCAGTTTATGAACGAGATAGTTATCGCGGACCCGCAGACCGTGCGGGTACTGGAATCAATTCAGGTTGCCACCAACGTGACGGATGATGATCCGGGGGCCTCTGTTTTTCTTGATGCCGGTTTGGATGATCTTTTCAGCGGCGATCTATTTGACAGTAATACTGCGGATGAAGAAAGTTTTTCTGTGGACCTTCTTCAAACCTTCCTGAGTGATTCGGAGCAGGAACCGGAGATTGGCGGCGACTGGAATTTTATTATCCTCCGCCTGGAAAAGGGAGTTTCCCCTGCCATGGTAATTTCTTCGCTTAATAAAAAACTGTCATCCTTTGAGGTGATGGCGGTGGGCTGGCGCATCGCGGCGGGTACTTCCGCCATTCTGCTGCTGCTTATCCAGAGCCTGTTTAACGCCGGGGTGTTTCTGGTAAGCGTTGCCGGTATTATTGCGGCGGTGAACATTTTGTTAATATCGGTGTTTAAGCGGACCGGGGAAATCGGCACACTGCGGGCTATCGGCGCCTATGACGGCTATATCCGCACCCTGATTCTTGGGGAGAACATGGTTTTGGCTTTTATTGCCGGGGCCATTGGCGTGCTGGCCGGCGCATGGTTTCTCGGCGCGGTGAATAAGATGGGTGTGGTTATCCCCAATACGCTTATTGCTTCACTTTTGGGCGGCTCCGTAGTAAACGTAACTTTTTTGCCCTCCGTAGCGTTGGCCTCTCTGGTCATTGCCCTGGGACTGGGTTTGGCGGCGTCTCTTTACCCGGTGGAGACGGCGGTCCGCATCGATCCTATCGTTGCGGTGCGGCAGGGATAGCATGAAATTTATAACAATACTACTGTTGGCCCTGAAATACCTCTTCCGTTACCGCCGCCGCTATCTCTTTCTCTTTTTGGCCCTGACCTTTGGATTCGGCATTGTCACCCTTATTACTTCTATTAAAGACGGGATGTACGAAAACGTTTATAATTCCGCACAAGGTCACTATGCGGGTGATATTATTACAGTGGGATATGACAAGAACACCGGGTCACAATGGCACATGGAAAAAAACGAAATGGATAATATCTTACAGACCATTACGGATACGGATATTAATGCTCAACGTGTTGTAATGCGGACCCAATTTGGCAATGAAGGCAAGCTCTATTATAACGGTTCAGTGGTACGGCTTAAGTATGTGATCGGCGTTGACTGGGATAATGAGGCGGCTTATTTTGACAGCCTTGTGTATCAGGGACGTCATGAAGAACCGTTGGGAGAAGATGACATCATGCTCTCCGCTCCGGTAGCCGAAGCCCTGAAGGCGCGTGTTGGGGACCGCCTTATTTTGGAAACGCAAACCCGTTACGGCCAGAGCAATACCGGCGCATTTGTGGTGGGGGGCATTGTGGATGATTCCACGCTCTTTGGTTATTATAAAGCCTATATTTCCCGTCCGGTCCTGAATACGCTTCTGTTGTACGGAGAAGATGAATGTTCCAGTATCGGCATATTCCTGAACGATCGCCGGGAAATGGAAAACAAAAAAGTTGTTTTTCATGATGCACTGGAAAAGAGGATACCTGTTGGTCCCCTGGTGAAGGATCGGGATGAACTGCAACGGGAAACTTATCAGTCCTGGAGTGGCATCAAGACCTTTGTCATTACCATTCCGGTATATCTTTCGGAAGTATCGGACCTGTTGGACGCCATGAATATCATTACCTATTTTCTGTACGGGATGATGCTGGTGATCATTCTGGTAAGCGCCATGGTAACCTACCGGCTCATTCTGCATGAACGATCCCGTGAAGTAGGAACCATGCGGGCCATCGGCTTTTATGCAGGGGATGTGCAGCATATTCTGGTGATAGAAACTATCGGCCTGGGAGTGCTTTCTTTGTTGGCAGGTTTTATCTTCGCGCTTTTGGGGTCCGCTCTTATCCGGCTGGTTCCCCTTTCCTGGTTTCCCAGTTTTGAAATTTTTATGAAGGATGGCAGCCTTACGCCGCTGTATCAAGTCCGCACCATATTGATTAACCTTATTTCAGTGTTCGGTATATTATTGGCTGCGGTGTGGTTTCCGGCCTTCCGGTCTTCCCGTGATCCTCTGCCTCAAATGTTATCAGGAGGAAAGGGCTAATGAAATTTTTTTTCCGCTTTTTTGTGCTGTCTGCCGCGTTGGCGCTCCCGGCTTCGGGCCTTTGGGCGCTTACCGATTTGGAACTGCTCCGCCGGGCGGACAGTCTTGCCAGCTATTATGATACGGATTTTGCTGCCGAGTATACCATCGTGCAGGATAAACCCGGTCAGACCCGGTCCACTACTGTGGCGGGGGTATTCCGCCGGGATGCCAGGGAAATGTATGTTATTATTATACAACAGCCTGCCATCAGCCGGGGGCAGGGATATTTGAAGCAGGGCAAGACCCTCTGGTTTTATGATCCCGAAAGCCACCGCTTTAACACCACCAGCAGTTCCGACCGGTTTCAGAACACCAATGCCCGTAATTCCGACTTTACCCGTTCAACCCTTGCGGATGATTACCGGATTATCTCCGGGGAAGACGCTGCTCTGGGCCGGTTTCAATGCCGCATCCTTACGCTGGAAGCTTTAACAAACGAAGTAACCTATCCCCGGATGAAAATATGGATCAGTGATGACGGCTTGGTACGCAAGTCCGAAGATTACAGCCTCTCCGGTCAGTTGATGCGGACCTCCGCCATCCCCGATTATCACCGCATAGGAGACCGCTTTGTTCCCAAACAGATCCTCTTTGAAGAAGCCCTGCAGGGCGCCGTGATTAACGGCAAGTTTGTGAACGAGCGGACCCTGATTACCATCAACAAGCCTTCTTTTGCCAGGGTCGCCGATTCTACCTATTCAAAAACTTTTCTGGAATCGGTGAACCAGTGAGGCGGCTCTTTGTAGTATTACTGTTTCTGTGCGCCTCTTTTTCGCTTTGGGCGCAGAATACAGATTTGTTAGATTCGGATATGGATTCTCTTTTTGATGAACCGGTAGCCGGCGCTGACACAGGGGAGCCTTTGGAGCCGTCTGCGGGCGATGGTGAAGCTGCCGCCGGGGGGAATGTGCTTGCCGGTTTAGTGCGTCAAAAAGGATTCTCGCTGGAAGCATCCTATTATTTCCATGCGGGTATTGCCCCTGGCTGGAATCCGGCGCCCTGGGATAAGGTTCCGACCGATAGCGAGTATTCCACAATTCTCGGTGTGGGAATGTCCGCCGGCATCGGGCTTGATTTTCAGATATCCGATGTATTACGGGTTAAAAATAGCTTTGGCTTTTCCTACCCCGATTTTTCCTTGACTATAAGCGAATTTTTTCTGGATTATAGTATTAGGAATGTTGTTTTTATCCGGGCCGGAAAATACGGGGCTGCCTGGGGCATTTCCCGGAACTTTCAGTTTGCCAACCTTTTATCACGGGTACCCGATGGCAGTTCCGGCGGGGACCCAATCACAATCAAGGTTGATATTCCCATCGGCGTTGGGGGGCTACAGGCGCTTGGCATGACCCGCATAAAAGATGACGGCGCTATTCCCCGCCTGCGCGAAATCGGATTCGGGGGTAAATACAATCTGGCCTTTACCTGGGCGGATATCGATCTGGGCGTCTTTTATCTTGACGCCATGCCCCTGCGGGCTTTTTTCTCGGTTAAAACAACCATAAAAAACACCGAACTCTATACCGAAGGGGCGTTTTCCGTTCAGCATAAGACATGGGATGACTGGAAGTTTTCCGCCAATCTTGGAGTTGTGCAAAGTTTCTTTGCCGATAAGTTTACCATCAATGGTGAAGTATTTTATAACGGCGAGGCGGGAGCCGGGTGGTTCCGTCCGAAATCTGAATTGAGGGAAGCGGATGTCTCGCCCTTTATCGGCGGCTTTAATACCGCCCTTAACCTGGCGTACCGGCCCGGCGTCTTCTTTGGGCTTAGGGTTTTCACACAATTTCTGTATGGCATTAACGAAAATACCTTCCAGCTCGTGCCGGGCCTCACCTTCGATCCCCTGCCTCACATGACCGTATCCCTCGCCGTACCCATGGCCCTGGGAGACATGAATGGTACTTATTATTCCCATAACGCCGACACCCGGAACCGGCCTTTCAGTGTCGTCTTATTGGTTTCCCTCAACGGCAGCCACCGGTTTGGACTTTATGAATAAAAGTCGCAGTAATCTGTAATGGGGAGTTGAAACGCATTGCCCATTAATGTGTATAATTCAGTAATGGAACATTCAGGCAGGCTTCGTTCGGGGGCGCTTCAGGATTCTGTTTATAAAGCCCTGCGGGATAGCATCATCAATTTGAATTTGGCCCCCGGCACCGCCATCAGCGAGAAGGAAATATCCCTCCGCTTTAATGTGAGCCGTACCCCGGTGCGGGAAACCTTTATTCATTTGTCCAAAGAAGGGCTGGTAAAGGTGATTCCCCAAAAAGAAACCCTGGTGTCCCTGATCGATTTACGGCGTGTAGAACAGGAATTTTTTCTTAGGGAAAGCCTGGAAATAGCGGTACTGGAACCTTTTTTACAGCATTGCGGCCCGGCGCATTTTGCGGAACTGACGGCGCTCCTCGACATGCAGAGCGCCGCCCTGAGCCGCAACGCCTATACTGATTTTATCAATTACGACGACCGGTTCCATCAGATTCTTTTTGAGGCCGCAGGACAGGAACTGGGTTGGGAAGTTCTGTCCGGTATAAGCGGCCATTATCACCGGGTGCGGATGCTTACCGTCCGTTCTGCGGGCATTGCCGATGAAAAGGTTAACGAACACAAGAATATCCTTTCCGCTCTGAAAAAAAAGGACGCCGGTAAGGCTCAGGGCTTGCTCTACGCCCATCTGCACAAGTTAGACATGGAAGAAAAACTGCTGAGGGAGAAATTTCCCACCTATTTTGTCCCGGAAGATGAAAAAAACGCCTTTGATGTAGACTTTGGCGGTATGCCCCGGCTTGCGTGACGCTGCCCTCTTCTAACATATTGGACTTGTTCGAGAACCCGGTTGGTTCTCTCACAAGTCTCGCAAAATGCAGAGCACTTTGCATTTTTCAGCGGAAGTTGTTCAATAACTTCAGTTATTGAACAACTCTATTTTGTGAGCAATTTTGCTTTAATCTCCGCTATTGTACGATAAGCTCTTTGATAGTTTCCATATCAAGGCCGGTTCCCTTAGCAACTTGTTCCTGGCTCAAGCCCATACCAAGAAAATTTTTTGCAGTTTCCAGGGCCTTTTTCTTCTCGCCTTCTTCCCGGGCTTCCCGCTGCCAGACTACTTTTGCGTCGTCCCAATTCCATTCGGTTAATAGCATGTTGATTACCTCCGAGGCATGGGCCTCAAAAATTTCTTTCAGTATATTGTGCTTGATACAAAATTCTGCGGCCATTTTCATGGCGATTCTTTTGTCCGGGGTGGTATTTTCAAACTCGCGGGCCTTGGCTACAAAGACGCTGTACCCATAAAGCCGCCGACAGTTCCGGGAGATGGCTTCATTTTTGCCTTCGTTAATGTTGTACACCTTGGCCGTTAATTCCAGCATCGCCGACTGTTTCGCAAGCCCCAGGGAAGGGGCGTCTTTAAATGAGTCCGAAAGTTTAAGGGTGGTTTCATCAGGGTATGGGTCCTTACCGTTGTACAGAACGATGAATTCGGGCTGGGGTATGGTGAACTTTTTCTCGCTGTATATGTTCTCGCTGCCGGTTATTCTTTCGTATATCCGCCCTATGTACATGAGCATTCGGAGAGCCATGTTGGGATTAATGGTAGACTGATGTTCTATCAATACGATCAGTTTACCGGCGATTTCAAAGGAAATATCGTTCATCCGGTCCATGAACAGGACCCCTTCCAGGGTATTTATAGTGATGGGTGTAGTCGGATCAATGGCAACCCCTTCAATCGCGCCATACAGTTCCCGCAGAGCATCGGTGTCGCTGAAAAGCCAGGAAAACAGGCTGTCTTTGTACTTACTGTTTACACCCATAGATACAATTTACCCTAAAACAGCCAAAAAATCAATGTATCGCATAAACGCACCGTTCGGGACTTAAGCCGGTTGCGTGAGCCGGGCAACGCTGAAATTCTTGCGAATTTGTTTGACTTTGCTATACAAGCATGGTACCATATTAAAGATCAGCTTGGATTTAGTGAATATCCAATAACGTTTCTTGGGAGGAATTTTATGATTATCATCGGTGAAAAAATCAACGGATCGATTCCTTCCATGGGAAAGGCTATCGCTGAAAAAAATGCGGACCATATCCGGCGTTTGGCAAAGAAACAGGCCGATGCCGGGGCCGCATTTATCGATGTGTGCGCTTCTGTGAATGCGGACACCGAGCTTGAAACCCTGCACTGGATGATCGATCTGGTGCAGGAAGTAACCGATACTCCTATTTCCATCGACAGCCCCAGTGCGGAAATTTGCGCGAAGGCGATTCCCTTTTGCAAAGGTCCGGGGCTGGTGAATTCCGTGTCAGGGGAGGGAAATAAGATTGATACT
>BNUT01000113.1 GCA_025997555.1 Spirochaetia bacterium | reverse complement strand
CTGGGCCATGTTGCTTACAAAGGCCTGGGGTACTGTGAGGATGGCTCCGGCGGTGAGGCAGAAGGCAAGGGTTTTCCAGTAGCCGAAGCGGGAGGAATATTTTCCTACCAGCACCGCCGACACTGCGGCGGCCCCTGCGCCAACCCCCAGGACAATCCCCGTGGATGAGCCGATGTACTTGCTGTCTGTGGCCAGTTCTTTCAGGAAGAGGGGCAGCATGGGGGCGGCGATCATGTTTGCCGCCTGGATGACAAAGGTGGTGATCATCAGTGAGATGAGCATCGGGGATTCCATGATGGGCTTTATGTCCGGGAGGAAGCGGAAGAGCTCTCCCTTTTTGTGATGATGGGCCGAAGAATCATCATCCACCCCTTTCAGGACAATGACCCCCGCAGCGGCAAGGACCAGGCCGGTGCTTAAAAAGGCGATCCGGTGGCCCAGAAAGTCGGAGATGACCCCGCCGATAAGGGGGCCGATGGAGTTGCCCACGGCGACCCCGGTCTGGAGCAGCCCCAGGGCCAGGGCGATTTGGGCGGCGGGGGCGATCCCTGCGGTCAGCACCGTGGCGGCCGCAACCGTGCCGGTAAGGGTTCCCTGAATGGCCCGCAGAACCAGCAGTTGCCAGGGTTCCTGCACAAAGGTCATCAGGGAAACCACGATGGCCCCGCCGAACATGGCCCGGAGCAGCATCATCCGCCTGCTGAACACATCCGCCAGATGCCCCCAGATGGGCGCAAAAATCGCCATGGTGATCGCCGACAGGGACTGGATGGCCCCCACCCACACCTTGAGCTTGACGGGGTCCGTAATGCCGACATCATCGGAGAGAAAAAGGGGAATTACCGGCATGGACAGGGAAAAACCGGCAATCGCCATGATTTCCGCAATCAGAATCGCAATGTAGTTGGACTTCCAGGATTTATTCATTTGTATATCCCCATCATACCCCTTTTTATTTAGCATGAATATACGGTACTATCAATTTGTCATTAAATTTTATGGAGGAATTATGAAGTTTGAAGATATACGCAATGAGGGCGAGGAAGAAGATGAGGAGTCCGAGGAAGAATCCAAAGAGGCGGGGCCTGACCCGCTGCTCAACAAGATGCTCAAGACCCGGACCATTCTGCTGTCCGGTGAAATAAAAAAAGATTTGGCCGAACGGACCATCCGGCAGCTCCTGCTTCTGGAAGATATGGGGGATGATCCCATCAGGATCTTCATTGATTCCCCTGGAGGAGACGCCGATGCGGGCTACGCGATCTTCGACATGATCCGCTTTGTAAAGCCCCCGGTCTGGACCATCGGCATGGGCCTGGTTGCCAGCGCTGCGGCGATCATCCAACTCGCCAGCCCCAAGGAAAGGCGGGTAGGGCTCCCCAACAGCCACTACCTGATCCACCAGCCCCTGTCGGGCATCCGGGGCGTGGCCACGGACATCGAAATCCACGCCCGTGAACTGGAAAAACTGCGGGCCAAGATCAACCGCCTTATCGCCGATGAAACCGGCGCACCCTTCGATCAGGTTGAAAAAGACACCGACCGCGACTACTGGATGAACGCCGAAGAGGCCGCCAAATACGGGCTGATTTCCAGGATCATCACCAGGCGATCTGAGTTATAGTAATACTGTGTGGGGTGAAGGTGATTGCATTAGGTTTTATTTGACACCGGTGATCCGTCAGGGCTGTGCCATTCGACAGGACCGACAGTAATACTGCGTTTTGAGCGGTAAGCCTGAAAGGTTTATTCCGCAGATTGATCAGCCCCGTTGTTTTTCCTGACCGGCTTTCCAGGCGGTATACATCGTGTTCCAGCATCACCGCACCGTACTCATCCCCGGCAAGTTTATCGTAGAAATTCGAAAACCGCCTTGTCAGGGCCAGGTCGTTTTCGGTGAGCTTGAGGGGATCATCGGAAAACATGATTTGTCCTGCCAGCAGAAAATTTACCAAGCCGATTAATTCCTTCTCATTCTCGTTAAGCTTGCAATTATTACTACGGAGGAAGATCACGTCAGGATCGTTGATATACACCGTACCGTTCATAAATGAGCGGCCTATGGTATCCTTGAGATTGAGGTACGCGCCGGGACGGCCCACGTGGCCTATGAATTTTGCCAGGTTCCAGTCCCATTCTTCGCGGGTGTCCGCGCCGATGCGGGAGAGGGGAAAGTACCGGTAGGACGGTCCCAGGGGCGCACCGCAGCCGAGGTAGGCCACGGGAAGGTCGGCAACAGTTTTACTGCGGGCCGTTAGTATGGTGCAGGCTTTGCGGTAATGTTCGTGGGGCGCGCCGCTTTCGGCAAAGGTCCCTGCGAAAAGCCCTGCGTAGAGGAAGTCCAGTTTGAGGTAGCGGAAACCCCATTCGTCGATGGCTCGATCAATAAGGCTGCGGAGGTACTCAAGTACCTCACTGCGGGAAAGGTCCAGACAGTAATACTGTCCGTCCCAGAGGTGGTTGAACCCGGCGGATACGGGCCGACCCTTTTGGTCCCGCAGAAGCCACTCATTTTTTTCGGTAAAAATGCGGGACCGCCGGGTCACGATGAATGGCGCAAACCAGAGGCCGGGGATATACCCCGCTTCTTCAATTTTTTTTGCAAGCGGTGCAAGCCCATTGGGGAAGCGGCTCGCATCAATCTCCCATTCACCCACGGCCCTTTCCCAGCCGTCGTCAATTTGAAAGATCGCGGGCAGCCTGCGGTCCGGGTAGCGGAGTTTGATCAGGTTCCCGTTTTTTCCCAGTCCCTCAAGGTCCTCCAGGATCAGCGCCTCGTTAATATTAGTGTAGTGATTGTACCAGGACTCGTAACCTCCGGGAACCGCCCCGGCATTGCGGAAATTATCCATCCCTTCAGGGTACAAAAATTCAAGGTTTCTGAATGTTTCATTCTCTTGGTAAATGGCGGCGATAGTATCCTTAAAATTGAAGTACCCCTTTGCGGCAAATATATGAAGTTCCGCCATGGTTTCACCGGGCCGCCATTGTTTTCCCGGACAAAACACCTCTGCGCCGACCATCCGCCGCTTCCCATTGATACGGTAACTTATTGGCGGCAAGCCGTCTTCCACAGAAGCGATACAGAGGTATGTATCCCCCGAACGGATATACATGATGAAGTGCCCGGCGTTCCAGCCCGGTTTTGGCCTGTCCCCGTCCCGGTTGGTTAATTTGAGAAGTTCCGGAAGGATCAGCACCCGCCGGGGCAGGGTTTCCTTGGTCCCCAGTTCCCAGCCCGCCGACCAGGATTGCCAGCCCCCGCAGTGGATGTACAGGGGTCTGCTGAAAAATTCCGCGCACTCCCTTTCTTCTAAATTTAAGCGGGCAAGGAGTTCATCGAAGGCCCAGGAGCCAATATTGATGACGCCGGGCGCGATAGCGCCCACTGAATCCTTCCTATCGGCAAACGCCCCAAAGGGGCGTATGACACCGCTCTTTTTTCCGGGGATAAGTGTTTCCGCCTTTTCCCCGGCCTCGAAGCGGAGTTCCCGGTGCAGCGGTGCGATTGCTTTTTCGGTGACAACGATATCCATTATGGTTATACTCTAATATGAAAAAAGGAGTTTGGCAAACGTGGTTGAACTGATGGTTTTTCTGGGAAACCCTGGCCGCGAATACGAGCGGAACCGGCACAACGCGGGTCGGCTTTTGGCGGAACATCTTCCCTTTTACTCATCCCTTAACTGGCAGAAAAAGTACAAGGGCCTGTATGCGGCCCGCGATGGCTGCCATTTCCTTATGCCCGAAACTTTTATGAACCTTTCCGGGGAATCGGTTTTCGCGGCGGCTTCCTTTTTCAAAATAAAACCCGAAGCGATTTTGGTGATCCATGACGAACTGGAATTGCCATTGGGCACAGTGGCGCTGAAATTTTCCGGGGGCCTCGGTGGTCACAACGGCCTGCGGTCCATGAAGGCCTGTTTCGGCACTGCGGATTTCTGGCGGCTCCGCATCGGCATCGGACGACCCGACAGCCGCCGTCCCGGCCAGGGCGGCCATGAAGGATCAGGCGAAGGCATTGTAGACTGGGTTCTCTCGGACTTCGGCACCGCAGAGATGCCCTTGCTGGAACAGGTGCTGGAAGCGGGGGCGGCGGCCTTGGCTCAAGTCCTTGACAAAGAGCCGGAATCGCTGATGCCAGAATGGAACAAGAAAAAAGTCGCCGGATAAAAACAAGATTTGATATATTGTCATAATAAGTCAGAACATTCAAATTGGACACATTTTTAATTTCCTGCCTATGAAAAAAAACAGGTCAATCATGATGGATTTTGACCAAGAGTGATTGACCTAATTCTTTATGTGATTATCAATAAAGATTGATGCGGGGGACTCCCTCAAAATCTATTGCACGCGAGTGTGTAAGAGTTCAAGTCTCTTCGCCGGTAAATAAGTTTATGGCTCCAGGGCAAAGGACAGCTTAATGCCGTTGGTCCGCAGGGTGACCCAGTTCCCTTTTATCGGGATATCCCTTTGGGCAACATTGAAAAAGTAATAGGTATTGGGATCAGTTGGATCGTATACCCGGACTTCGCCGGTGTTGCCGTTGGCGATGATTTTGAAGGAGACGGGCTGGGAAAGATCATTCAAATAATTCGCATACTGATTCAGATCCACACTTTGTACCAGTTCCATCCGGCTATGTGAATAACTTCGGTACACCTGGGCGCTCAGCCCCTTGGGAATATCGCGGCTTGTGGAATTTTCATCATAGTTAAGCCAGAGGAGGTAGGAATTCCCGCTGCCCCAGGAAGGGCCGTTATAGGATGAATCCCCAAAAATATGCAAACCAAAGCCGCCATGACCGTCCTCGGCGCCGCCCTCGTAGCGGACATTGAACTCGTAAAGCATGGGGCCGCTTTGAGGCGCCTGAAAATTAACCTTGGCAAGCATGGCCTTAGCGTCACCCTGAAGCAGCCTTGCCCCGCTAAACCCCCAAGTTCCATTGGCAAACCGGTAGGGCGGCAGCTGAGTCTGTGCATACATCGACACCGCCATACCAAATACGGCCAGAAAAAGAATAAAACGTTTCATCTTTCCTACTCCTCTAAAAGAAATTTTGACCCACAAACAGGATCATTGACCTTATGATTCTCCCACTTTAACACATTCGGAGAAAATGGGGGGGATTTTTGAGAAAATTTTTCATTATGAGCGGAGATTTGATACCCTATCCGTGGGATACTACACATATCTGATGATATGTTATACTGTCTGTATTATGGAATCAATTCGTGTAGGAATTGTGGGGTGCGGAAATATCGGCAGCTTCCATGCGAAGGTGCTGCAGGAGGTGGAAGGGGCCGGTCTGGCGGCCGTGGCCGACCCCAATACCGCCCAAGCCCAAAAACTGGGGGGCGAGTACGGCTGCCCCTCTTTCCCCGGCTTTCGGGAAATGCTGGATTGGGGTGGCGTAGACCTGGTTTCCATCTGCCTGCCCCCGGCGCTCCATTTTGAGGCGGCCATGGCGGCTGCGGAAAAGGGAAAACATATCCTCATGGAAAAACCTATGGATGTGTCCACAGCCCAGGCGGATAAAATGATTTCTTATTGCCATTCCCGTGGGGTAAAACTCGGCGTAGTAAGCCAGCACCGTTTCGATCCGATTATTCAGGTCCTGCGGAATTTGCTCGCTGAAAAAGGGGAACGATCAAGGCTGGGAAAGCCCCTCATGGGGACCACCAAGACGCTCTGGTACCGGGGAAGCGACTACTACGAAAGCGGCGGGGGCTGGCGGAAGCTCAAATCCAACCAGGGCGGGGTGCTCATGACCCAGGCCATCCACAACATAGATCTGCTCCAATACCTCATGGGGGGAGTTGAGGCGGTCCAGTCGGTCTGCCGCACCCTGCTCCATCGGGACATCGAAGTGGAAGATACGGGCCTGGCCCTGCTCCGTTTTAAGGGCGGCGCCATCGGCAGCATAGAAGCCACCACCATTGCTTATCCGGGCCTCATGACGGAACTCAATATCTATACCGAAAACGCCACAGTTTCCATCAAAAACGATAAGCTGGAATTCTACCACGCCAAAAACGGCCCCATCCCTGAACTGGACGCTCTCCTGGGAGACAAGGAAGACAACACTGCAGCTTCGGCGGACCCCATGAGCCTGGATACCAAAGCCCATGCAGCTCAGTACCGGGACATGATAGACGCCATCAATGAAAACCGGGAGCCCCTGGTGAACGGCGAAGCGGGCCGGGCCGCCATGGCGTTAATAGAGGCCATGCTCCAGACTTCAGAGGGCGAGAGTTGGAGGGCAGTAAAATAAAAAAACAGTAATACTGTCAACAGTATTACTACATCAGTTTTTTGCCCAAATCTGGTTCTCGGTGATGACCGGCTTCCCCTCAACAGCGGATTTTTCCATCATTAGTGAAATATACTGGCCCTGGCAGGCGTCAGGAATACTGCAAAAATCGATTCCTTCGCGGACATAAAGGGCCATCTCCTCCAGGATCGTGGCGATGGCGATCTCTTCATCGGACATATAGGTATGGGGATAAGGATTGGTGTAAAGCCATTCCCCGCCACCCATGAGCCCCCGGAAGAAAAATCCTTCCAGATTGGTTTGAGCCCCGGAATAGAGACGCTCGTAGGTATAGGTGCGGAAGTCCTTGTTGGTTTCAAGCC
The DNA here is from genome assembly GCA_025997555.1 of Spirochaetia bacterium. GTDB lineage: Bacteria > Spirochaetota > Spirochaetia > Treponematales > Breznakiellaceae > BNUT01. Next base: position 2,552 of record BNUT01000113.1, on the reverse strand, counting down.
AGCGCACGGTGCGGTCATTAATTTCACCTCGCTCCCCCCGGATGTTGATATGTTCACTCCGCACATAGGAGCGGACCTGACTGTCGGCATAATCATACACACAGAGCTTTCCGCCGAAGTCCAACAGGGCAAGCTGCCGCTTTTCGTTGAGGATTTTTTCCTGGGCCGCCACCCCGGTGCGGGCATAACCTTCCACTGCGGGGAAATGAAAATTTTTGGCCAGGATTTCGGCATTGTCAAATTTCAGATCGAAGATGCGGCGCAGCACATCCATAAAGTGATAGGTATGCTGAAAATCAAGTTCCACCTGGGTCACAGTTCCCAGGATCTTATTATGGGACAGGGCGATTCGGGCTGCGGTTTCAGGCTGGGCATGGAGCTGTTCCGCCACCTGAACTTCTTTGCCCTTACAGATTTCATAAATACGGTTTAGCCCTTCAAGGTCAAAGGCGGCGGGGGTTTCCAGGAGAAGGGGGATTCCCAGCTTGACCAGATCTTCCATGGGATCAGGCTTTCCCGGACCACGACTGGTACAAACTACCAAAAAATCCATCCCATGGGCCTGCACAAGGGCTTCCGCCGAATCATAGTTTCTGAGTTTCAGAAGACCCAGCAATTTGGCATTTCGTTCGGGATAGTGGGTAACCACTCCGCATACCTCAAAAAGCTCAGGAAGCTCCCAGGCCGCCTTCAAATAAAATTCGGCACGAAAACCGCCGCCGATAATTCCGTAACGTATCTTCTTTTTGCCTTCCATGTTTATCATCCTTCCATCCCGGTAATAAAATGTCAATGATAAAAATCGTAGCAGATAATTTTAGCATTTTTTATTGTTATGTTCCACCAATCAATTCTATAAAAACAAGCTTGTCATTTCCGTCAAATGTGAAATTTAATTCAATATGATCATATTCATTAAAAACATAATTGGCACTTGACGACACAATGCCAAATTGGTTACCGGATTAGCGGGACCGTTTTTTCAAAAACAGCCGTATGCTGTCCCAAACCCGCTTAAAGAAATTTCCCTCTTCGTATTCCTGCGCGGTCATGAGGGGTATGCGCCGCAGTTCTCCCTGTTCATCGGAGATGATGAGATTTCCCACCCGGTAATTGGCGGGGAGGGGAGCAATGAGGGGATCGACTATTTCCGTGGAGAGCCAGAGCTTGCCGCCCCGATCTGAGGGGGCAGTGAACTCCGTCGCTTCACCGGGAACAAGCTCTGCGAATTTTGCCTTGCCCTTCCATAAGCGGATGCTCTCGATTTCGCCAAAAACAGGACGAAGTGTTTTGAAGTTTTCAAAAGCCCAGGAGAGGAGTTTTTGTCCGTCTGCGTCACGGTGCCGGGCTGCGCCGGCACCAAGGATCACTGCGATAAACCGGGTGTTCTGCCGTTCCGCCGTGAGGGCGATATTGTAACCTGCTTCGTCAATGTAGCCGGTCTTGAGCCCGTCGGTCCCCCTAAAACTGGTGAGCAGGGGATTGTGGTTGCCCTGCCGCCAAGTGGCCACCGTACTCCGTAATGCCGGCGCCACATTGTCTGCGCGGGGATAGGCAAATTCCATGACCGAAAGAAAATCCCGGAGACTGTCGGGATGGAGTTTTATATACTCCCTGCAAAAGGAGGCGAATTCCATGGCGGTGGTCATATTGTTTTCATCAATCCCCGAAGGTTCCACAAACCGGGTTTCTTTCAGGCCCAGCCGATTGGCTTCGGCGTTCATGCGGTCCACAAAGTCCTGCACCGTAGGGCTGAACCGCAGGGCTACCGCTACGGCGGCATCGTTCCCCGATGGTATGGCCATCCCAAGGATCAGTTCACGGAGGCTCACGATTTGCCCCTCCGCCAAATGCATCAGGCTTGAGCGAGGGGGCTGATTAATCTCCCAGCTTTCGGCGGGAAGCTCTACAATTTCGTCAAGAGAAGCCCGACCCGCATTAACTTCCTGTAAGGCGAGGTGTATGGTCATCAGTTTTGTCAGTGACGCCGGGGGAATTGGTTCATCGGGATTTTTTGTGAAAAGCACCGCCCCGGTTTCCGCATCCATAAGCACCGCCGCTCGTGAAGCAATGTCCGGCATTGTTTGCGCGGAGAGGGACAGGGTGATGAATAATGAATAAATAATGATGAGCAGGGTGCAATTAAAACCCCGCTTGTCCCACAGCACGAACATGATACCAGTATACCGATTTTAAAGCCCCAGGACCAGCCCCTTTGAAACCGTGTTTCTATCTGGTCTTGGCTGCCAAAAGTGATGAAAAATGTTGACATCATAACCCCATTGGGGTATAGTCATTTTCAAGATGTGTTTTGCCATGAAAAACAATGATATTCTGGCGGTTTGTATTTACCCCCCCCCCCCCCCCCCCCCCCCCCTCCCCCCCCCCCCATTCTCAAACACTAATTTTATTCTACTCATTCCTCTTTTCCACCCTCTCCTTCCTTTTTTTTGCTTCTTCTCTTCATCACTTTATCTTTTTTTATATTTTTTTTTTTTTTCTCTCTTTTTTTTTTTCTTTCTTTATTTCATCTGCATTGTCTTGTATTTCTC
>BNUT01000112.1 GCA_025997555.1 Spirochaetia bacterium | reverse complement strand
ACGGATCTCTAAAAAATGGACAATGCCGATACGGGATTGGGGTGCTGCTCTCAATCAATTCGCTATCATCTATGGGGACCGCCTTCCCCTATGATGCGGCTGTTTACACAGAAATATTTACAAGCTCTATTATCCTACTAATTCTTTTTCAACATATTTCTTCAAATCCATATCCCATGTAAAAAAACTCCATGCAGATTCGTTTACCAAACATTTAAACCCCCAAATACCTTGATCTTGTACATATTGAATCGGCTCAGGACCTGTTTCCTCATTCAATATTATTGTTTCAATGTCCAAATAGGTAACAAATCTTTCTTTATTCCGGTCATACCCCACAATTCTAAGTTCAATAGTTGAATATTTTGTATCATCATTTGGATGATCATGAACAGCTATTACTTCATCAAATCCATCTCCATTGACATCATAAAGCCATGCCGTTGGATAAAACTGTCCATCAAGATTTGATAATATTGGAAATTGTCTCAACTTATAACCAAGATCGTCTTCTACATAGTACTTATTTTGTTGCGTAGGATTTGAGTACACCCGGCATACTTTAATATGATCCTCTTTAAATTTCAGAACATAAAGCCAGTTATAAATTGTTGGCATATTGTCATTTATTCTGTATGATGCAAACCATGTAATCTCCTCCATCGGATCAATATCAGCACTACATTTTGCTAAATATTCAAGATCGTCTCCAAAATAGAAAGCATCAGTCGATTGTAAATATTGCAAAAATTTCTCAACTATTTTAGTTGATGAATCTTCACCGGGTATTTCAATATTTTCCTGCGGCACAAAATACAATGATTTAAGTTTCCATGCATCATCTTCAGAAACAGTTTCAACACTTAGGGGTGTATTATCATCTTTCTCTTGAATTTCATTTTGAATTTCCGGCTGAAGATGTGCCGTTTCTTCCTTGTTTTTATTGGTACAATTAATCAATAAAGACCATGAAACAAACAAAAAACATACCATCTTAAAAGAATTTTTATGCATTTATCTCCTCCTTTTATATCCTATTTATTTAGATTCTTTTTGTCAATACAATTTTATATAATATTATACAAAAATTTCAACCCCCATTTCGTATAGCGTATGTTATGTGCCGTTTTGCCGTACCCCATTATTTTTATATAATTTATTAGAACTTTATTATTTACGGTTCAATTCCAATGATTACAAGAGGAACGGCAGGTATTCCCCTACCTTGTCTAACAACATTATATAATTCACCTTCATAATATGAAGGACCTGAACTCATTTGTGATTGTAATGTTTTCATAGGTAATATTTCAATTCCCACGTCAATATAATTACCAATATAAAATGCTAAATGTTTTACAAAAAGATCATATGCAACAAACGCATATTTACCAAACTGAACTTCGATAGCCACACGGCTTTTTACAAAATCAGTCTGATTATAGCTTCTTATTGCTATTTCCCCTTGAGCTTCAATTTCCTGCTTTTGCAAATCGGCTGGCATGGTTAGTGTTTTTCTGATTAAATTTTCGTCCCTTGTTACCCAATAGCTAACCCTGCTTTCTTGCCAGTGATATTTTGATAACTCCTGTTTAAACATTTCATTCATCTCAATAGGACTATACAATAAAGTCCCCTTCATTGTTTTTTCTTTTGAGACTTTTGTTTTACATTTTTCTGCATCAACTGTCATTATAACATTTTCAATTTCATGCCATAATTCTGGATTATGAACCAATAAAAATTCGAGGCCATTTAAGTGTGAATACTTTTCAACTATTTTCATTTTGCCATTCCTTCATATATTGGCGTTTTATTAAACAAGACTAATTGTTCTGTCACTTCTCCTAAATCATATTCCAAATTAATTTTTGGATTTTTTGGATCATATATAGGTTTGTTCATAGGCCGGGTCTTTAATTTTCTATCCATTGCTAATTTTGTCCTTTCCACGGCAATGGTATAATATTCTTCCATAGTTTCACACCCCATTCCACGGCGTTTGTTTTTTACCGCCGCTGCCGATGTCGAGCCAACCCCTAAGAAAGGATCAAACACCAGATCATATTCATTTGTTAATGAGAGAACCAGCCTTTCAACTAATTCAATTGGAAATTGACACGGATGAATAGTTTTTTCCACATGATTGTTTTTCACATTGGGAATGTCCCATATATCACCTGGATTCTTTCCCAAAGGATTGCAAGAAAATTCGCCTATTCTCGGCCCTTTAAAATAACGTTTGTTTGGATATTTTTGAGGTATCCTTACAGGATCTAAATTAAAAATAAAATTATTCGTTTTTGTAAACCATAAAATGGTTTCATATCTTCCAGAAAATCTTTTTGATGCGTGTAAACCATGACCAAATTGCCATATAATTCTATTGCGCAATTTTAAATTGTTTTTTTGAAAAATAGGATATAATAAAATATCCAAAGGGACTATCTCAGAATTTGTAACAAAATTTCCAACCTGCCAACATATACTTCCATCATCAGCGAGAATGCGTACACACTCATCAATTATTTGTTCCTGTGTATTATAGTATTCATCCAGATTTGATTTTTTCTCATACTTTTTCCCTATGTTGTAGGGCGGTGAGGTAACAACTAATTTCACCGATTGATCCGGTATGGTTTTTACAAAATCATAACAAGAGCCATTATTGATTATGGCATCGGCTTTATCTGAATATTTGTTTAAAATTTTGCCCATAATTAACCTTTATAAACATAGTACCATATTTTTTAGTGAATGGCAAGTAGGGTTTTTCGAGAAAAGTGTCTACTTTTTTATAACAATTGTCCATATTTTATATTATTACTAAAATCTTAGGCAAAATGGCACATAACGTGAAAGCTATACGACGTTTTTGTGCCCCGAATAAGGAAACCGAAGGTTTCCAGGGGCACAAAAATGTACCGGAGAAAAACCCCACAAAGGCGCTACTGCGCCGACTGGGGTTTTTCGTAGGTCAAGCCGCTACTGCGGCGCAGCGTATAGCGTATGTTAGGCGAAGTACGCCCCGTTTTATCTCATATTTTTTTCTATTAATTTTTTAACAATTTCCTGTATTTCTTTGTTTTCATTAGCAGCCTGTTTTTTTAATGCATCATAAACAGAAACTTCATCATCTTTAAATATTATGTCTAGCCTTCTTATTTGAACCATTGCTATATGTTCATAATTCTCTGGATATGCCCAATAACAAGTTAAACAAATATTTTTGTCTTTCTGATTATTCCAGTTCATGCATTTTTCACATGCCCACGATTTTAATCTATTTGCCGATGGTGATAACAACATATAATATTCAGGTTCTTGTTCGGCAACAAAATCACCACCTACTTCAAATGGTACTCTATGATCTATCTGTAAATCATTTTCATCCATAATTTCGTTATAAATAAAACATTTTGTCCCATATATTGTGATTAATTCCTCTTTAATTTTTTTTGATAAGGCAGTCCTACCTGAAATTCTATGTAGCATTTCAGGAGAAAATGTTCCAAATTTATATGCCGCTATTTTCCTGCCATCTGAACCTTCTACCCGATACATTTCAATTGGTATTCCATATTCTTTTACATCTCTTACCGCTCTTGGAGGATGATTATAGCCATATTTTTCTTTTAAATCTTCAGTAGTTATAAATCCATATTTCAGTATATGGTCGATAACGGTTTTTGGACGTTTTGCAGTAACAGAATGTAATAAATCAAGAAACTCTTGAGAATAATTCGTTTCCATTATAATCCCTTTTAAAAAATGAAGATTTTAACAAATTTGTACTCACATACAATGATTCATATGTGATTTCATTTTTGCCAAGAAATGTCGCTTGTGTTGATCTTCCTGCATTGAGTTGTATGTGTTTAATACCATTAGTTATTGGCATTTCTTTTCCATAATTTTTATTACCACATTTCCCATCATAACTTACAATAAATGCAATATTATCTTCTACTAATTTTTTCAACACCTCTACAAATTCATCATGACTAATACCTGAATAATATCTAGAATCCCTTTCCCCACAAACCCCCTGATAAGGCGGGTCCATATATATTATATCTCCAGGTAAAGCCATTTCAATGATTGATTTATAATCCAATGAATAAAACTCTACTTTTCCTTTTAATAAAGTAGAAACATCAAAAATATTTTTTTCCATTGTAGATGGGCATGTTCCCTTTCTTCTTTTATCAGGGCTTTGGTTAAAATACCCATCTGCATTATATCTCACAGAACCCTTTACACATCGTGCCAATAAATACAAAAAAAACAAAGGATCATTGGTTATATTAAATTTTTCTCGTATTTGATAATAATGTTCAATACTGTCATAATGTTGGTCAGACCAAATTTCTTTATATTTACGTACAGCATATTTTGGTTCTTCAACAACTATCTTTAATAATTCTACCAAAGGCTTATTTAAATCATTTATTATAAATTTTTCTGCTCGGTTTTCCATTGTACAGGCAATAGAAATAGCCGCCGAACCTGCAAAAGGCTCCAAAAGGCGTGTAAATTTCCTAGGCATATACTCTAGGATTTTCGGGGCAAGGTTCCTTTTTGAGCCTTGGTACTGTACTAAATGCGGTATTTTTGCCATAAAAGCCACCTAATGTATATAATATAATACACCATTGTTTTTGTCAATACCTTTTAAATATATTTTTGCAACAATGTTCGGGGCGTATTTCGCCTAACGTGAAAGCTATACGACGTTTTTGCAGTTGCGATAAAGGAAACCGCAGGTTTCCAGCAACTGCAAAAATGTGCCGGAGAAAAAACGCACAAAGGCCTAAGGCCGACTGCGTTTTTTCGTAGGCCAAGCCGCTACTGCGGCGCAGCGTATAGCGTATGTTATGTGCAGTTGTGCCGTACCCCATTATTTTATTCCATTAATAATTCAACGGCCCTTTTATATATTTTTCCCATACATTATACCCCACTATTCCGCTATTTCCACTTCGATAAATGCAACATCTTTAGTCACTTCTTCTATGGCGATCTTTGCAATTTCAGTAGATAAAAGAATAGTTGGCTGTTCTTTTAGATGAAAAATAGCATCTTCGTGTGGAACACCAACAAGTTTCTGTTTTGATACAACAACCGTTTCTATTGAAAAAATAAAATTTGGAATCACATCTGACTAGGTAAGTATAGATTTTCCTATATTAAGCACCTCATAGTGAGGAAATATAATAGTGTAATATTCATCGAATATTCGTTCGACTCCCTTTAAATACATTTGTGCGGGGAACACATGTATATTCTCACACATCATTTTTAGAATTTGCATAAGCCGTCCAGAAAACAGTAGACCATGCGAGCTAAACATATATTCTTTTGGCTTATTCCTATTCTCGACATGATAAATAATAGGAAGTACGTGTGCCTGTTCAAAAATTCCAACACTCAATTCCTCATTCCACCAAGGATTTTTCTGAGGAATATAAGGATCACAAAAGCGAGTAGTTTTCCCATTTCCAAGTCTTAAGAGATACAATTTCATTTTATATTCTTAAAAATAATTAATTTTTTTCATCCATAATAATTGGATTATTATTAACTATTTTTATTATTTCCTCCTGCGATTCATCTGCATCTTGCCATAAACCTATTCATCGCTCTTAGACGACGAATGAATGAATCTAATGCAATATCTTCAGAATAAAAGGACTGTATCCCTTCTATTCCACCTCGTTCACCTGTAGAATAAACGACCCATTGATCGTTTTTTTGTAATATAACAATTTTATTGGCCGATGTAGCACTAATATCATCAAACCAACTATAATAACCCAACTGTTCATTCTTAATTATAGCCACCGTTTGTTCTCTGTTCATAACTTACATTCCTTTATCATACAATACCATAAATTTCATATAGTGTCAATTGTTTTAACAATATTATTTATTCTTAAACCACGTTTAGGCACAATTGCACATAACGTGAAAGCTATACGACGTTTTTGCAGTTGCGATAAAGGAAACCGTAGGTTTCCAGCAACTGCAAAAATGTGCCTACAGAAAAACGCACAAAGGCCGCAGGCCGACTGCGTTTTTCTGTAGGCCAAGCCGCTACTGCGGCGCAGCGTATAGCGTATGTTATGTGCAGTTACTTTTGCTTTTATATATTTATTTTCTATATTCATTGAATACTTCTTCGATCTTTATTTCTGAATAATTACTTCCTATTTCATATTTTTTTGGACCAAATAATAATAGAATTATGGCTATTAGTTCTCTTTCGTTAATATTTTTTGAGTCTTTACTGTAATAATATTCCATGGCGTCTTCTAAATTAGATATGCCATTTCCATAATATCCATCAGAAAGCAATATGCTTATACATTTTTTCCAATTATTATCATAATTTATATATCTCATCAATGAATAATATCTCGGATGGGCATTATTTAAATCCCTATAGCCTAAACTACTAATAACTGTTTCCGCTGCATTCATATCTAGATTATTCCCATTGTCTCTCAATATAATATCAAAAATGAATGGATACCATTTAAATCTATAATTTTTATTTTTTGTTAAAGTATACCAAATAATTTTATATTGATCTTCATCTAAATCAAAAACTATACTTTTATTATAAGTTTCTTTAAAATTATTTGGAACATATTTTATTGTATAAACCCACAAGCAAAAATACAATAAAACAATAAATACAATGATACCTATTGTTTTTCTACTTAACATTTTAACCATTGATTTAAAAAACTTATTCATATTTTTTATTATAATGCTTTTTAATAATTTTGTCAACCAATTCAAAAGTAATTGCACATAACGTGAAAGCTATACGACGTTTTTGCGGTTGCGATAAAGGAAACCGCAGGTTTCCAGCAACCGCAAAAATGTGCCGGAGAAAAAATGCACTAAGGCCGCAGGCCGACTGCGTTTTTTCGTAGGCCAAGCCGCTACTGCGGCGCAGCGTATAGCGTATGTTAAACGCAGTTTGTCCGTACTTTATATTTTTTGAACCAAAACCATTCCAAAACATCTTTTACCGTTTATATATGGAACATATTCTCTATCTTGCGTCATATTATATCCTTTTTCTAATAAACCATTCAAGATAATGCGAGGCGATACTGCAAAGGGTTTTTTGTACCCATCAGGAATATATCCATCATTTACTATTAGTATTTTTTTATCATCATATTTTTTATATTTTTCTGGTATTTTGTTCAAGGAAACTATTTTTAAGTATTCATATTTTGGTCTGTTTATTATAGGAATATTTGTGTACCAATGACCTGCTGCTTCCACAAGTTCTTTTTTGGGATTTAGAAAACAATCTACTCTATTATAGCCTGCCCATACTTTATTTTCTATGAAATAATGCATATAGGCTTTGTTTTTAACATTTGTAATATTTGAAATAATGAGAAATTTTTTACCGCTTTCAATGGTCGTTTTCCAATAATCTGCTGCTCGCGAAAATGGCGGATTAGTACAAACTATATCCGTTTCTTCTTTAAGAATTTTTAATGATAAAGGGTGATCGAAACTGCCATTATAACCATCAGGATATTCTTTAAATTCATGGAAACCATCTTTTGTAAATATATATCCTTTTGCACCTTGATTGAATAAATCAACAACACCGCTATAATGAGTACATATTAACTTTTTTAATTTAAGTTCTTTGAAATTATTTATAAAATAAAGAGAAAATGCTGATGTACTTTTTTCAGTATCACCAACAGCGTCATCGCAGTTGCAAAAAACCGTTTTATTTTTCCAAACACTCTTATTATACATTGACAATTCTTTTTCAACATCTTCATAACGGGTATAAAATTCATCGTTTTTTATTTTTTTTGCCTTTTGCATTACATCTTTGCGACTAATTTCCCGTTCTTCAAGAGATGGAGTTGTCTTCTTTATTATTTTAACTATTTGTTTTTTGGGTTCAGTTTTAATGAAAATCTCTTTAAGAAACATATTATGGTTTTTTATAAAAATGACATACTGGTTGAACAAATAGGAATTATAAAAATATATTTCCTTGCTTTTTTCTTCACGAAGGGTAGAGTATTTTTCTTTTATATCGTTCTCCACCTGTGTCATATTCTTTACTTCACAAGTGAATAGATACTGGTAAATGTTATCTTTGGAAATACCCGTCATACTATTATATTCTTTTAAACGTCTTTCCAGGTCATTCGTTTTACCAATTTTACATTTGGCGGGTTCAAGTGTTGCCTGAACAATATAAATATACTGTTTTTCCTTGCTTTTAGCCAAAATATGCTCCTTTCTTCAATCCCCATTGTTTAACATTTGGGTATTTTTGTCAAGTGTATACTTTTTTATACAAACTGGTTTAGGACAAATTGCGTTTAACGTGAAAGCTATACGACGTTTTTGCGGTTGCGATAAAGGAAACCGAAGGTTTCCAGCAACCGCAAAAATGTGCCGGAGAAAAAACGCACTAAGGCCAAAGGCCGACTGCGTTTTTTCGTAGGCCAAGCCGCTACTGCGGCGCAGCGTATAGCGTATGTTATATGCAGTACGCCCGTACCCCATTATTCTATATATTCCCCCATGTTTTATAAAATGATTTTTTATGCCATAATTCCGACATTGGCCTTTCCATAATTATTTCCAACAGTTCCATACCCACTCTTAATCCTTCCAGACCTAAGCCCATAACCTCCAAATTTTAGTTCAGGGACTATCAATCCGCCTTAATATATGCCGCCGTAGGCGGTCGGGGGTTTGGGGGCAATGCCCTCATTCCTATATAATTGTGCACCGTAGGTGCATACCATATTTATAAAGTCTATAACTAATTCTTTATTTGTACAAGTGCCTTCCCAGGACATTTTCTTACACACCTTTTACATCCATAACATTTTTCATAATCCATTATGCGTTTTTTATTTGTTTTATCCACCATAATTGCCTTGAACCGGCATCTATCTTGGCATATTCCACAATATGTACAATTACTTGTTATCCATCTTACATTGCCTCTTTTCCGTAATATTTTTTGTAAAAGATTCATATCATGCATACCGCCTTGTATAATTTTTCTAACTATTATATAAAATAATAGTTAGAAAAATTATACAAGGCGGTATGCATGATATGAATCTTTTACAAAAAATATTACGGAAAAGAGGCAATGTAAGATGGATAACAAGTAATTGTACATATTGTGGAATATGCCAAG
>BNUT01000111.1 GCA_025997555.1 Spirochaetia bacterium | reverse complement strand
TTCAAGCAGCCGTTCCCATGGCGACGGCCTTGGGCTCGTTTCCGGCATCCTTAACTTCATCATCAGAATCTGGTTTTATTCGGAACTCACCAAATCCATGGATCGCCGGTATTACGGCGATTTTCAGCAGCTGGGCCGAAGCCGCCCAAAGGGCCGGCCCCTCTACAAGGCGATCTTCTCCTTTGTCTTTGGGGAAACCGATCCCAACCGGGAGGCCGGAACCGCAGAAAAGAAGGCGGTCATCGCCTATATCCAGGCAAACAAGGGGGTCATCTCCCTTCCCGAATACATGGCCCTCACCGGGCAGGGCCCCTCTGTTGCCGAGGCCGGGATCATGGCCTGCTGTTCCGAGTTCGGCGGTTCCCCGGAAGCAACTGAGGACGGGACCATCCTGTACCGCTTCGATGAACTCCTCAAGCGGCAGGACCGGGCCGACCATTCCTTTGCCGGGGCCAGCGCCCCCTTGCGGAGGCTTAAAAAATTCTCCGTCAATGAAAAAAAGATGAATGTCTGGTTCGGCATCATCAACTCGGTGAATTTGCTTTTCGGGGGCTACTTTTTGTACCAGTCCGCCGCCACAGGTCAGGTCCGTATGGCCGTGGATGCCGCCACGGGCAATTTGGTGATGGCAGCCGGAGCCGCCTATTCCTACCTTTACAAGGTGGCCTATGTGCTGCTCACGGCGATTACCGATAATCCCCTGCCAATCCTTACCGTTGGCTTAGGGCTGGTGCCGTTGGCCTTCTCCGTCCTCTTCTGGCTCATCCCCGCCCTCCGGTTCAGGCGGGAGCAGAAAGAAAACGAGGACATCAAACTGGGAAATCTCCGCAAGACCGGCTTCCAGAAAATTTGGTCAAAAATCCGGGGAATTCAAAACCGGGACATCGACAGCCCGGTTCCCGAATGCCGCCCCAAAAAACTCAACCTTGCCCAGGACAAAATCATCAAAGAGATGGGAACCTACTCCCAGCCCGAAGTTGAAGTGGACAGCGAAGGGGAAACCCTCTACCATTTCAACGAACTGGAACGGGAAAAGACCGCGCTTGCCGCTTACCGCGCCACGATAAACTTAAGCGATTCGGATCTGGGTAAGATAGTGTTTGACAGCGGAAAGTGAGAAAATGTTTTGCACAGAGATTCCCGCACCCCGCCGGATGCCGATCTTTATTAGAGTTGTTCGATAACTGAAGTTATCGAACAAGTCAATTATACCGGAATAACACCCTTTTTAAGGATGATATTGCCGTATTTAACGGTCTCGCCGCTCATTACCACCGCATAGGCCTTTTTTGCCCGCTCATAAAAGGCAAACCGCTCGATCCGCTCCGTGGCGGGAGTACCGGGCCAGAGCCGGTCTATCACCGCACGGTAGGAAGTTTCCACCGCCGGGTCCAGTGTGTCCCCGGGTATGGCATCCATCATGCTCACCGGATGGGGGACCGCGTAATCCAGGTTGATAAGTTTGAGAATGCCCTCCAGCAGCACGGGAATGCGGATGCCGTCTGCCCGGATTACCCGTGAGTTAAAGGTATCTCCGGGAAAAAAGGCATCGGCCAGGACAATCTCATCCCCATGACCCATGCGGAACAGGGCGTCCAGAAGCTCCGGACTGATCACCGGATGTATGCCAATCAACATATGATTTCCTCCTCGAAACAGGCTACTGCGCAGAATTTCTTTCAATATTCAGAAGGCAGGTGTTTTTTATTTTATTGAAACTCGGCCATTGAGTCTCCCGATGAAAACTATTAAAATTGGCCCTTCATAAGGTCATTTTTTAATGATTTATTATCTCATGGGTTTGGGGCCTTGTCAAGCATCCAATAATACGTCCTCTTTTTTACCGAATAATGCCATTTATCTGCCTCCTATTGTATTATTCAGGATATTTCAGTATGTTATAACCATAAATCATCCTCATATTAAGGAAAATTATATGCTTTCAACTTATAAACTGAACACCCGGAATATAAACCCGTTCATTGCGGCGCTGCAAAGTGCCTATCCCAACCAAGAGGTTAAGATTACTGTTCAGGAAGTTTTGCCGGAGGAACCCTTCGATGAAACCGCCTATCTGTTCAGCGACCCGGCTAACAAGGCTCATCTGTTGCAAGCTGTCGAGGACATCCGCAAGGGGAAAAACCTCGTTTCAGTTTCTATTCCTGATATGCCGCTGTGAATGTCCTTTTTCACCAGAGCGCCCTTGCCGATTACCAGCGGTGGGCGGTGGAAGATAAAAAAATCTTCGACAAAATTAATACCCTTCTGAATGAAATCATGCGCGACCCTTTTCGCGGTACCGGCAAACCTGAACCGCTCAAACATGACATGGCCGGATATTGGTCCCGCCGTATTACTGGGGAACATCGGTTGGTATACACGGTATCCGGCGAGCTTATCACCGTAATCTCCTGCAAGTTCCACTATAAAAAGTGAGCGGATTGCGTCCATCAATCCGCTCACTTTTTTACCGAATAAAATAGCCCAAATCTTTTAGCCGCTGCCGCGTCCCCAGCGAAGCTGGGGCGCATATACAGTCCCGCTACGGTTTACTTGAAGCTGCCGGTGTAGCCTGTGTCCTTGATGGCTTTCTGGGCGGCTATGCCGAGTTTGGGGCAGTTAATAAACGACTGCGGTCCATAGGTAATGGCATGTGCGGGCATATTGACGGTGCTTAGCTGCGGGCAATCGTTAAATGCTTCGTTCAGAATTACCTCAACGCTGTCCGGGATGGTTACGGTGGTCAGGCTTTTCATGTTATTAAAGCTGTTACTGTTAATAATTTTTACCCCGTTGGGAATAACGAGTTCGGTAATCGAGTCGTCGTTTCGAAAACCGTTCCATATTTCCAGATTTCCAGCGTTTCCGGCCAGGTAATGTCGATCGATTTCAGATTTTTTATACTGTTAGTCATAGTCACCCAGATAGGGGGCACCATTTTCACGTTTTTGGGAAAGACAATGCGCTTGAGCGATTCGCATCCGTTAAAAGAGTGGTTGCCATACTTGCCCCCAAGCCCATAGTCCTCATGTGTCGCATACTCATCATACTCCCTGGGGGTGATCCAGTTCCCCATATAGGTGATGCTATCGGGGAGTACCACCGATTCCAGCGGCGGCCGTTTATTCTTTTGTGCGTTGAAGTCGCCAAGGTTGAGACGGGAATTAGCCAGAAACGCCACCACGGGGAAGCCTTCGATTTCCGCCGGCACCACCAGGTGCGCCCCGAACTTGGCGTCATCCCGGACGTCGCTGATTATCACGCCGTTTTTCGCCTTGTTGAGGCTATAGACAAAGTCGCTCGCCTCCGCCGGTTTGCCTGCGGCCGCATTGGCCGTGCTTTTCACGGCATCTTTTGCCGCTCCCGCAGCCTCTTTCAGTTCCGCCGCCGAATCGCCGCCGGAAGATGTCTGGGTCTTGCCGCTGCACGCGCCAAAGAACAGAACCATTACCGGCAGCACCAGCGCTCCGGCTAAAACGCGGAAAATTTTATGTTGCTTCATTTTGAAGCCTCCTTCTTAGTAAATACCGCCCAGTTGTTTTTGTAGCGGTTTGTATGTTTTTCCAGCTCGGAATAAAGGACGTTGTTCACCTTGTTATGCTGAACCAATCCCTTGCCGTCCAGATCTTTTGCCGGGACGATATACACGTCCGGCAGGCAGACCGGGTCGCCTATCTTTCCTAAAAACGACACAAAGACATAGTAATGGTTTTTGTCCTGCGCCTTGGCGGTATAACTCCCGATGGGGAAACTGCCCGCGGAGGCAAGACCCTTTACCTCCACGGTGAGGGTGTCCGCGCCTTTTTCTACCACGATGTCCACCGCTTTTTTGTTACCCAGGGTCAGGAGGGCGTTTACGCCAAGCCGGTGCAGGGCGGACATGACAAAGAATTCGGCAGCCAGGTGGGTGTTATACTGCATTTCGCTCATACCGCGTTCCTAAAACTCATCCGGGTAGCCCGTAGCGCTAATGGCCGCCTGGACAGCGAAGCTGAGTTTTGTTTTCATAAACGATCCATTAGTACCGGGGTACCCGGCTCTTTCATGATACTTTATGGGATGCGCCGGTATTTTAACGGCAGCCAATTCCCGGCAGTCCTCAAAAAAACCGCCCCTCAGTAGGGGGCGGTTATCCAATTCAGCGCCATGCGTCTTTGCGGTTACCTATTGATCTAAATAAACCTTTCATTTATTTGAGCGCCCGGTAAATCCCATAAACCACAAGCACATACACCAGAAGCAGTATACCGGTAATGATGATATATGGCGCAAGCCGGACAGCGGTAAAATTGAATACCAGATGTTCTATCAGCAGGGCGATAAAAAATAATACCGATGTTACCTTGATATTCACCGTACCGCCGTTTGCCGACGAAAGGGCAAAAATACCCCCCATCGTTACAAAGAGCCCAACCCCGGAACCGATGGTTATCACCCATCGGTAGATTTCGCCATCATTTCCCGCATAAAAACCAAAGGCTGCAAGGACCGCTATGGCAAAGGCAATGAGCAGTAATACTACGTTAACTTTCATGGTGTACCTCCAAAGGCCGGGGGCGTTAATGCCACCAGCCGTAAAATTTCGGGGATGTTTTCCGCCGTTTTCCAGTTCGAAAGCCCCGGATACCAAACCAGGGTTTCTTTCGATACCTTTTTATCATTGATGAGCCGGGCAATTTCCGTTTCGGAAAAGGGACCCGCCTGTTTGCCGTCAAGCACGGCATAATAAAAACGCGCCGCCTGAACTGTCTGCGGTATGGGGTTTCCCGCACCGGGGATGTGCATGTTCTGCATGGTTTGATTCATTGACTGAACCATCTGCTGTGCTACCGCCATTCCCATGCCGAACTCGATCAGGCGGTCCATGGAATAAAAACTTTTTTCGTCGTACATAGTGTCTCCTTATGGCGCGGGCGGGGGCGGAGGAGGAGGCGCAGCGGCTCCGGCAAAAAGAGCGCCGAGTTCCGGTACGGTCCCCGCCGCTTGCCAGCCGGGCATTCCCTGCCGCCAAACCATGCTCTGCGCGTTAAGCTGCCCAGCCTGTGTCATTTGCGCCAGCGCGTTCATGTCGTAGGGGCCGTAGGTCTGCCCATTCACGGACACACTAAACGATACATTTTGAGCGGGCGCTCCGGGTATCGGGGGCGGCGCTCCGCCGGGTATGGGCGGAGGCGTTTGTCCGGGCATTTGCTGGTTTATCCCCTGCATCATGTTGCCCATCATACCGGCCATCTGTCCGCCCAACGCGCCGCCCATGGCCATACCGGTCATCATGCCCGCAGGGTTCATGCCGCCCCCTGCGTTCATGTTCATCGCGCCGTTCGCGCCCATCTGCCCCAGAGCCTGCGCCCCCGCCAAACCGACTTTCGTCTGCTGATCAAGCTGGTGAGCGGCAAGATTCGCCCCTTCGGTTTGCAGCCTCTGCGCCCTTTGCGCCTCCTCCCGCTGTATAGCAAGGCTCGCCGCCATATTCTCGGCGTTGATAGCCTGCGTGTCCTGCATATTCTGAATGTTGACGGACGCCTGAGCAACGGTCGTGTCGGCAACAACATTCTTTGTTACCTTCATCAGCGAATGGTAGCCTTCGCTTTCCTTGTCCGCCTCAATCGCGGAAAGGTCCACGGTGGAAACCAAAACGCCGAAGTCATTGGAAAGGCGCGGCTTGATGTAGCCTTCGATAATCTCGTTTATCTGTAACAGCTTCCGTTCAAGCTGCATAACGGGGATGCCGTTGTCGGAAGGGATATTGGTAACAACGCCCTTGACGTATTTTATCACCGCATCCTGAATCTGTTTTTTGAACGCCTCAAGATCAAAGTTGATAAGCCGGTGCAGTTTTATAAACGCCTTGTAATCGCCCAGCTTGAAACTGATGGTTCCTCGCACCGCCACGGGAACGGCAAAGTCAAGGAAGCGCGGATCGAACACGTCAAAGTAGGGCACGCCGAATTTTACCTGGATGATCCCCGCAAGATTGATAAAGTAGACTTCCGCCTGAAAGGGGGAACCGCCGCCAAAGGCCGCGCCCACAATAGACGACAGTACGGGGAAGTTCGCCGTCTTGATGGTCTCATCGAAGGGACCTTCGATAAAGTCCTGCATCGCGCCGTCTTTTTGCTTGTAGACGAATACCGCAACCTCGCCGTCTTTTACCCGGAGACTCGAACCCCAGCGGATAGCGTTTTCTTTCTTGGTGTCCGCGCCATCCGCACCCGCAGGCCGCCACTTCCAGATGAGGTATGATTCCTCATCACAGCGGATTACGTCCATCAATCCGCCTTCTTTTTTACCGAATAATGCCATAAATCACTCCTATATGTGTGGTTGACGCAAAAAGCGTTTTGCTATATATTGAATGGTATGATTACCGTACAATAAACTGTTGGTGTTCCTCCGGTCTGTTGTATTGTCCGCCGTTTTATAGTATATTGGGGAGCATGGAGCCGGAGATTATTTGTATACCATCGGCCTTCAAGCATGGTATAAGCGAAGAAAATATACGGTGGGCTGTCGTCCATCCCAGGTATGAAGGCCCCGTTGAAGATGGGGAAAACAGATATATCGTTCTGGGCTTTGATCGTGCCGGTAATTTGCTTGAAATTATGTACAACCGGCTTAATGAAAAAAAGGTTAAGGTATTCCATGCAATGAAGTGCCGGAATATTTTTTTTGGCTTGCTGGACGAATAGGGGAAAACGATGGCTGACTTTGCAAATGGAATCGACATGACCGATGAAGAATATGACGCGCTTGACGAATACTACACCAAAAACCCGCCCAAGGTGGACCCCGCCAAAAAAGGCGGTATTTTTACCCGCCAGAAGGAACTGCTTGATGTACTGGATCGAGTATCCGCCGATTATATTATGAACCGGGCTCTGTTCACCAACAAACTGCCTGCTCAAATTATCGGCGAGATGGTTCGGGAAAAAATTGCCGCTCAAGCGCAGGCCTAGCCGCGCTTTCCGGTTCCGTTTTATCCGGCCTTCACTGCAAACACTCGGCATATAACGTCCGCCTTCTTTTTTACCGAATAGCGCCATAGTACGCTCCTTGTTAGATTGCTATTTTTGCCGTACACTGTACGGTATGATTACGATTCAACAAACCGTGGACATTCCAGCCAGCCGCCGGCTTACTATTGAGGTTCCCCGCGAAGTGCCTGTGGGAAGGACGATTCTTACCTTTACACCAGCGGACACCCCCCTGAGAACAGACGGGGACGAGTGCCCCCTCTGCGCTGTCTACAAAGAACCCAACGAGGAGACTCTTGCCGCCTTTGAGGAAGGGGATGCCATGCTGCGCGGGGAGATTCCGGCGGTCTGGCATCACTCCATTGAGGATTTGGACAAAATACTGGGGCTGTAGTATATGCTCGACTATGAATTTGCCGGTTCCTTTAACAAAGATCTGAAATTGATGAAAAAGCGCCATGTTACACTCTCCTTGTTATGCGATGTCTTTTATCGTATACTGATAGGTATGATTACCTTGCAACAAACTGTTGCTGTTCCCTGTTAGGAGGCCCTGTAATGTTAAAAGAAGTGACCCTTTCCCTTGAAGAAGATGTGTATAATACCATGGCGATGCTTGCCCAGGGTAAATTGAACGAATATATTTCATCCCTTGTCCGTTCCCGGTCCCCCCGGACTGCATTAGAAGAGGCTTATAAAGCAATGGCTGCAGATACGGAACGGGAACAGGAAGCCCAGGAATGGTGTAATGCAAATTTTGGGCCGGTGGACATTCAATAGAAAACGCCATCAAGGTATTTTTAAACCTCACCTAATCCTCCATGTCAGCCGCATTACCCGCGGGCCGCCACTTGTAGATGAGGTATGTTTCCTCATCGCAGCGGATAACATCTATCAATCCGCCTTCTTTTTTGCCGAATAATGCCATAGTTTATCTCCTTTACGCACTTCTATTTAGGTATTGAGCACCGGATAAGCCATCCCTTGAAGGCGGTATTTGTCAGGAATAAGCTTCCCCTCATATTTTGATGATTCGGCAATTTTTTTACCGACAAAACCCCTGCGGCTAGGATTGTCGGAAATCCCACCGTTAAAATATTTAGCATTTTCTTTAGTTCCCGGATACCAAGCCTCGGTTTCGTATACACTTTTTATAATGCCGCTTTGTACTGCGAACACAAGGCGGCCAACTGTGGCTTCGTCCCTGAATTCACTGATTCTCCAGAAACAACGGACAGCCTCATATATCGGGTCGGGATACGAACTGAACATGTCGATCTGTTCCTGCTTGATTTTGATAATGAGATTTCCCTTGGGAAGCTCATTAATCATTGGAGCGCTGTAGGCTTTATTGATTTCAACTGCATTCACCGGCCCCCGATCGGCGCTACCGAAACCACCTTGTTCGTTGCAAAGTCCCGGGTATGCATCAATGAGCGCAGCCTCAACTTCAAGCGCGGTTTTTTCTTCCATGCCGTGGCGGTGGATAACGTGAATGACATCCAGTTTTGCCGCCTTAATTTCCCTGATGGTTTTTATCTTGAGAGAGACTTCATCTTCATCATCGGTGGAACCGAGCGAACCCGCAACATGGGCGAACACGCGGTCACCTTTCCCTTTGCCCACATAGAAGGTATTGCCATTTCGAGGATCAATGAGGCGGTAAACGTAAAAGCCGATTTTATCGCTTACACCCTTTTCAAATGCAGTTATCATACCAAAACTCCTTTTGTGTTTTCAAACCGTGAGTGAAGAAAATCTATCGTCGGTTCTGTGTAGGTCTTTTTATCTTGTGCCATAATTTGCCTCCTTACAGCTTTACACGTACCTGGTACTTATCGGAGTTTCCACCCTTTGCTTTTTCGGCAGGATTGGTTATTATAAATTCCGCTGCTATTTCAAACTCCAGAAGATCTAGACTCATCCACCCGGCAACGGCTTTCTTTCTTGGTTTAGCTTCGAAGTAAATCATAGCATTGGTTGAAGGGCATAATTGGATGCTGGTTTTTCTGGTTGCTCCCTTATCCATTGTCAAAAGAGAAGATATGACACTAGACACTCCATTAACATCTTTAACGCC
Source organism: Spirochaetia bacterium (assembly GCA_025997555.1). GTDB lineage: Bacteria > Spirochaetota > Spirochaetia > Treponematales > Breznakiellaceae > BNUT01. Next base: position 169 of record BNUT01000111.1, on the reverse strand, counting down.
ACCTAATTTAAAAAACGTGTAGTATGTAGAAGACGCAATTTCGTAAGTACATTGATCCCTCGTCCAGCCCCTTGCCTTTATTGCATCATTGATTTTTTTATCAACAAGCGCAGAAGGTGATTTTACTGCAACAAATTCAACGGTCATTAACACTTCCGTCCCTTTCTCG
>BNUT01000110.1 GCA_025997555.1 Spirochaetia bacterium | reverse complement strand
CCGTGCAGCCAGAGCTGGCTCCGCTCGCGGTAATCCCGGCCGTCAACGAGTATGTTTCCTGCGGTGGGTTCAAAGAAGCGGCAGACCAGGTTTACCAGGGTTGATTTTCCTGCGCCGGTTTCGCCCACAATGGCAATATATGAACCGGCCTTTACATGAAGGTTAAAATGTTCAAGGATGTTTTCCGTGCCGTCTGGATAACGGAAAGTCACATCTTTGAATTCAACATCCCCTGCAATGGGCTCCCAGTTTTCCTTTTTGGGATTAAAGGTGTCGCCGTATTTTTCGATCACTTCCGGCGTGTCGGTAATGCCCGGCACCTGTTCAAGCAGGCCGCTTACCCGTTCCACGTTTGCCTGGGTAGAGACAAACTCGGTGAGTATGTTGGCGATGTTCTGTATGGGATCGAAGAAGCCCCCGGCGTATTGCAGAAAAATTGCCAGTATGCTCAGGTCGGCCCCAAGGAAGATTATCTCATAACCGCCGTACCCCAACACAATTGCTGTTGCAAGGGAACCGATGAAAAGCACTATGGGTATGAAGATGGAACGCAGCCTGGCCAGATGGTTGGCGTGGCGGCGGTAATCGCCGGTAATACCCGCATATTCGCCAAGGCTCTGCTTTTCTGTTACCAGCACCTTTACGGTCCGCGCGCCGGTGATGCCCTCGTTCATGGCGCCGGTCATTTTGGAGTTGAGTTTGCGGACGATGCGGTTCACATTGAGAATTTTCTTCTGAAAAAAAGCGGTGAGAAGCGCCAGGGGCGGAATGGTGGCGCAGACGATAAGGGCAAGCTGCCAGTGCACCATGAACATGGAGATGATAACCCCCACGCAGTAAAAGGCGGACCACGAAAAATCAATGAGCCCCCAGGCCACCAGATCGCCAATGCGCCCGGTGTCGGAATTAGTACGGGCCATCATGTAACCCACGGGGGTCTTGTTGTAATAGGAGAGGCTCAGCTTTTGCAGGCGAAAAAAAACCGAATTCCTTAAGGCGCGGCTTATGCCAACTTCAGCCTTGATGCCCAGGGCCACAAAGAAGCGCACAATAACACCTTGCACTACCGGTAGAATTGCTGCGGCCGCAATGAGTTTCCATGCGCCCTCGGCGCTACGGGGTTCAATGTTGTGTTTAATGGCATACCCTAAAAGCAATGGCAGTACCACGTCTATTGCCGCCGCCGCGAGCATAAGGGACGCGCATTGTATCAGATACTTTTTCTGGGGCGAAATAAAGGGGAGCATCTTGCCCCAGATGCTCAATGACATGGGTTTATTGTAATCAAAGTCTTCGTAATCTGACATTAAAAGTCCTCCCGGTTGCCGCTTTGAATATCAAAGATGCGGCGGTAACTTCCCTGCCGGGCCAGAAGCTCCTGATGGGAACCAATCTCCTCAACCGTGCCATCCTGGAGAACAAGGATCTCGTCGGCCTGCATGAGGCTTGAAATACGGTGAGAGATGATGATCACTGCGGCGTTCTTTACGCGCTTCCGTAATGCGGCGCGTATCTTTGCATCGGTTTCGGTGTCCACCGCGGAAAGACTGTCGTCGAATATCATCACCGGCGGATTGGACGCCAGCATACGCGCAATGGCGACCCGCTGTTTCTGCCCCCCCGAAAGGGTAACACCCCGCTCGCCGATGACGGTTTCGTAGCCCTCGCCGAATTCTTCGATAGTATCATCCACATGGGCTGTGGCGGCGGCATTTTTCACTTCCCCGATCTCCATTTCAGGTTTTGCGGCGGCAATGTTTTCCCTGATGGTCTTGGAAAAGAGGAAGGGCTCCTGCAGGCAGAGGCCGATGTTTTTACGCAGATGGCCCCGTGCGATACGGCGTATATCAATACCGTCAATGGTAATGGAGCCCGCACCCTCATTCACATCGTAGAGCCTGGAAATAAGATGCACCAAGGATGATTTGCCCGATCCGGTGCTTCCCAAGATGGCAAGGGTTTGGCCGGGCTTCACCGTAAAGCTGATATTCTTGAGTACCGGCTCGCTCGTTCCGTAGGCAAAGGTAACGTTGTTAAAACTGATCTCGCCCTTTATTTCAGGATGAAGCGCATCAGGCGGATCGGCTTCACTTTCGTTCTGTAAAACTTCCCGCACCCTTCCCGCCGAAACCAGGGTCTTTGAAAATTCAGAGAGTATACGTCCCAACTGGCGCACGGGCCAGATCATCCAGTTACAGTAGGTGTAAAAGGCGAGAAAAGTACCGGGGGTCAGGTCCCCATTAACGCTGCGGTAAATACCCGCAGTTACAATGATCGCCAACTGGAGGCCGCTCAGCATGTCCCCCGCGCCCCAGAATACCCCCAGCAGTTTTCCGATATGGCCCCAGATGTCCGCATAGGTTTTGGTCCGTTCGGAGAAACGGCTCATCTCGTAGGATTCCCTGCCGAAGGCCCGCACCACCCTGACACCGGTGTAGTTTTCCTGCGCGCAGGCCTGCATGGCGCCGTCAGCCGCATCGGCTTTGGCAAATTGTTTTTCTACGCCTCTAAAAAAGAAAATAGAAAAAAGCACAATAAAAGGGATAAGGATAAGGGCCACCAGGGACATGAAGATATCCATGGAGAACATCATGACAAGGGCGAGGACGAACACACAAAAGGTACGCATCAATTCGCTCAGGTGGTTCTGGATAAAGTTGCGTATGTTATCCACGTCAGATGTACAGCGCTGTATGATGTCGCCTGTTTGACAGCTCACATGCCAGTCATAGGGCAGCTTCTGAATGTGTTCATAGAGGCTGTTCCGAAGCCGCCATGCAATGGTTTCGCCTATTTCGATGCTGGTATACCGCCGTATCATGTTGGAAAGCCCCGACAGCAGGGCGGCCCCAAGGGTAAGGACCGCACATATCCAGATGTTCTGCCGTAAGAAAGCGGTGCCGCCAATACTGTCCACGAGGCGTAGCACAAATGCAGGGGCCTGAAGCGGCGAGGCGCCAATCACCGAGTCAATGGTGTAGCGTATGATTTGGGGCGACACAAAGGAGAACGCCACAGTTGTAAAGGTTGCAAAGCAACAGAGAAAGAACCGAAAACGTCTGCCTTCCGCTGCCGCCAGTATCATGGCGGGGCGGCTTTTTTTCCAGGGCAATTCCATTTAATCCACCATTCCCCGCAGGGTCAAAGTAAGTTCTTTCCATACAAACTGATCCTTACATTTCTGTCAATCACCGGCAATCTGGCAACAGTGCGCCCCTTCACCCTCCGCCCTTAATTCACTATACTTCCCCCATGGCAGCTACCGTTGATGATAAAAAAGTAATCTATTCCATGTACCGGGTTTCCAAAAAGCACGGGACCAAACAGGTACTCAAGGATATCAGCCTCTCCTATTTTTACGGGGCCAAGATCGGGGTGATCGGTCTCAACGGATCGGGGAAGTCCAGTTTGTTGAAGATACTGGCCGGGGCGGACACGGAATTTGCCGGGGAGGCTTCGATTAGCCCCGGTTTTACCATCGGATTTCTGGAGCAGGAGCCCCATCTTGAGCCGGGGAAGACCGTCAAGGAGACGGTGTCCGAAGGCGTCCAGGATTTGGTGGATTTATTAAAAGAATTTGACACCGTGAGCGAAGCCTTCGGCGCCCCCGATGCGGATTACGACAAGCTGGGGGCAAAGCAGGCGGAGCTTCAGGAAAAGATCGAAGCCGCCGACGGCTGGAATCTGGACAGCCGTTTGGAACTGGCCATGGACGCCCTCCGCTGTCCTGCCGGGGACGAGGTTGTGGACCATCTTTCCGGCGGGGAACGCCGCCGGGTGGCCCTGTGCCGGCTGCTCCTCAAAAAGCCCGACATCCTGTTGCTGGACGAGCCCACCAACCACCTGGACGCGGAAACCGTGGCCTGGCTGGAGCGGCACCTGCGGGAATATGCGGGCACCGTGATCGCCGTCACCCATGACCGCTACTTTCTGGACAATGTGGCGGGCTGGATTCTGGAACTGGACCGGGGCGAGGGCATCCCCTGGAAGGGCAACTACTCCGGCTGGCTGGAACAGAAGGAGAAGCGGCTGGCCCAGGAAGAAAAGGGCGAAAGCGAGCGGCGGAAGCAGTTGGCCAGCGAACTTGAATGGATACGGATGAGCCCCAAGGGCCGCCACGCCAAGAGCAAGGCCCGGATCACCCAGTACGAAAAACTTTATCAGGATGATGAACGGGAGAAAGTCCGCGAAAACCGGATCACCATCCCGGCCGGGCCCCGGCTGGGGCAGCTTGTCATCGAAGCAACGGGACTTTCCAAGGCCTTTGGTGAAAAAATCCTCTTTGAAAACCTCGAATTTACCGTCCCTCCGGGGGCCTGCGTGGGCATCATCGGGCCGAACGGCGCGGGGAAGTCCACCCTCTTCAAGATCATCACCGGGGAGGAAAAGCCCGGCAACGGAACCCTGCGTTTGGGGGACAGCGTCAAGCTGGCCTATGCGGACCAGATGCGGGGGAACCTTGATAATGACAAAACCGTCTGGGAACAGCTCTCCGGCGGGCTGGACCTTATCAAGCTGGGCGGGACCAAGGAAGTGAACTCACGGGCCTATTGCAGTTGGTACAACTTTTCCGGCGCGGATCAGTCGAAAAAAGTCGGGGTCCTTTCCGGGGGGGAGCGGAACCGGCTCAACCTGGCCCTCATGCTCAAAGAAGGGGCCAATGTGCTGCTTTTGGACGAGCCCACCAACGACCTGGACGTGAACACCCTGCGGGCCTTAGAGGAAGCGCTGGACACCTTTGCCGGTGTCAGCCTGGTAATCAGCCACGACCGCTGGTTCCTGGACCGGATCGTCACCCACATTCTGGCCTTTGAGGACGGGGAAGTGATCTGGTACGACGGGAACTGGTCCGAATACGCCGAATGGCGGAAGGAAAGACTCGGCGCCGGGGCGGACAGTCCCCACCGCTATGTGTACCGCAAACTGGAACGGTAAGAAAAAAATTTACCGCAAAGGCGCAGAAGGGGGGAAATTCGCTTTACTTTTTCGCCTTCTTCACCTTCGCGGTTAAAATTCTTTTACACATGACCTGAAAGGAAGCCTGCGTCCTTATCGGTCAGGGGTTTACCGTAGAGAAATTCAAAAAGAAAGCGCATGTCCTCAGGGGTCATATCCAGAAAACGGCAGCCGAAGTAGTTATGGGAATTATCCCGGTACCGGCGGATGATCCTGGCATTGGTATTGACGATCCGCTTGGGGACAAAAAATTTAATCGTCAGCTCAGTGTCAGGCATCAACGACGAGTCAAGGGCGGAATGGGGATGGGCAAAGAGCATTCCCGATGCGCTGATATCAATCACCTTACCTTCAAAGGAAGTAGACTTGATCTTGCCCTTTTCAAAAAAACCGTTTATGTGGAATGAATAGGCCAGAATCGCCGCAAACTGAAAGAGGGTATCCACCGCCGTATAATCGAAGGGCTTCTTGTCCTTGTCGCTGATCCAGGTATGAATATAGCCAATCACATATTCCTGAAAAAGAATGGGAACCCAAAGGTCGGAAAAAATACCCTTGTGGAATTTTCCATCGACAAACCGGGCAGCGGCTTTATCCGCATGAGCCGGATTCACCCCGGTGCTTTCAAGGTAGCGCTTGAACGTCTCTTTGGTGATAAGCCGCTTTTTGGGGTGGGGATCAGAATCGGGAAAGTCCTCCTGGGTTGAAGACAAATACAGGGCCTTACCCGTTTTGGCAATGACCCGCTCCTCCACTGAAGCGGGCTTTACATTTTTAAAAATGACAAATTTATAGCCATCGGCGCAGCCCTGGACCCATGTCCCGATCTGGTCGATAAGGCCGGAAAGATTCCGGGGATCCATATTCCGGACAACCTCCCCAATCTCCTCTTCTTCATATTCAGACACCCAGGGGAAGGCCAGATTATACCGTTCCCCCAAAAAGATAAACTCCACATCAAGGTCCGGAGGGGCGTTTATCCGGGAATAGGACCGGGCCAGGTTCCGGTAAAGAAATTTCGGCGCATCCGCAATAATATACCCATCTTTGAGGGATTTTACCTCAATAGGGAAGGTGATCACCTGCTGCTGAAACTCAAACATCAAATCCATTTTGCTTTTGGTTGTTAAGTTGTTAACCGGCTGCCGGGGCTTAATGAAGAGCTCGTCCCTGACGGGTTTATCCAGGGTCATGGTATACTCGCTATGATCCCCCAAATACTTGAGGGGAAGCCCCTGATCATAGAGCACCTTGAGAAAAAAATCCTTTTCGATATTCTTAATCGGTGTCGCCATGTTTTATCCCGGACAATTGTCCCTAGAAAAAACGTTCATAAGGGGGAAGATCAAAAGAAGAACCTTCCCGGATCTCACCCAAACTTAATGTATCCTCAAAAATCAGATCGTCAAGCTGCCAGGAGGGGGCTTGCGGGGGAGCTGCAGGCTCGGCGGCAAATTCCTCTTCCTTCACTTCTTCAGGATTTATTTCTCCCTGGGAAACTTGAGCATCGGAACCCCGGTCCACGGTTTCCCTTCGGATATACAATTCCCCGGCAATTCCCTGCTCCCGGCCCATAAAACGGACCAGAAAAGAAATCGTCCCATCCGCTTCCTCCCGGCCGCTTCCCAGCCTGAATTTGCGGGAACCAATCTCTTTAAGGCCCGAAAACAGCGCCTCCCGTGATACGCTGTTCATAGCGGACAAAACCGGTGCATTCTGAGTTCCTGCGACAAAGGCCGCCAATACTTCCCGTGCAAACCGATAGGCCCCTTCGGGAACATCCCCTTGGTCCAAAGCGCCGATGACCACATCTATGGGATACCGGGGAGCTTCCCCCCGCTGGGGGCGCATCAAAACTTCAGGAATCGTGCTCCGATCCTGATTTACCGGCCCCGAATCTTCCTGTGAACCAAGAACGGTGGGACCAAGCAGCCCCCCGATGAGGGTAAAAACAAGGATTAAGCGGGGATTCATACTCTAAAATATAGCACATTCTCATTAAGATGTCAAAAATAGTAAGGCTTTATCAGGGTTGAATCTAAGCATCCCCCCCGGTATTATGCCTTATGGGTGACGCAATTTACAAAGCTCTGGAAGAGGGTTACACCGATCCCATTCGGGATGTGCTGTGGGGGCATATTTATCTGACCCCGGCTCTTGCGGCCTTAACCAAATCAGCTCCCTTTATGCGGCTTTCCCGTATTCTACAGCTCGGCCCGGTCAGCTGCGTGTATCCCGGCGCCACCCACACCCGGGCCAGCCACTCCATCGGGGTATACCATCTTGGCAGGCGGCTGCTCATCAACCTTGTCGAACGGGGGGCCGGTGACTGGCTCAGCCCCGGCGGGGCGCGGTCTTTCCTCTGCGCCTGCCTGCTCCACGATCTGGGACATTTCCCCTATACCCACTCCCTCAAGGAACTGCCCCTGGCTAGTCACGAATCCCTGACCGGAAAAAGTATCCTCGCGGAGCCCCTGAAGGGCTTGATAGGTAAAGCCGGGGCGGACCCCGCCTTTACCGCCGCCATTGTGGACACTTCCCTCCCCGCACGGGGCAGCGTGGAGCTTCTTTTTTACCGCAAACTCCTTTCCGGGGTACTGGACCCGGACAAACTGGACTATCTTAACCGGGACGCCCGGTACTGCGGGGTCCCCTACGGCGCCCAGGACGTGGATTTTATCCTTTCCCGGCTCTATCCCCACAAAGAACGGGGAGTCGATATTGATTCCCGTGGAATTCCCAGTGTAGAATCGATCCTTTTTTCAAAATACCTGATGTACCGCACGGTCTACTGGCACCATTCGGTCCGTTCAGCCACCTCGATGATCAAAAAAGCCCTGATCCGGGGGCTGGAAACCGGGATCATTGCCCCGGAAGAGCTCTATAACCTTGATGATCAAAGTCTTTTTGCCCTGATGGAAAGCCGGGCCGACAAATCCTCCCTCTTTTCTCTGGCGGCCAGGGTCCGGGAGGGCGCTTTATACTGTCTGATAGCGGAATTTCCCTATAACGAAGGGGATCATTTATCCCTGCTGGACATAAAAGCCCGATCCGCCCATGAAAATGCCCTTGCCCGAATCTTGAGCGAATCCCTGGGCAAAACAATACCCGGCGATGGAATCATTATTGATGTGCCCGAACCCTTTTCTCTGGAAACAGGACTCTACGTGCGGAACGAGGAATGTTATTTTGCGGAAAGTTCCAGCGCCTTTACGGCGGAAACGGTGCAATCCTTTGTAAAATCCCTCTATGTTATCCGGATTTATGCTGACAAAGACCTTGAACCGGTATTAACATCCTTTCCGGGGCTGACAGAAATTTTTCGGCGGGGGGGGATTTGAACCCCCGACATCGAGTTCCCAAAACTCGTGGCTTAACCACTGGCCTACCCGCCGCGTTTCCCTACTATACCGGTTCCCGGCCCCTGCGTCAATTTATCCTTCTATTGTTTTAAGGCCTGGTCGATATCGGCAATAAGATCCTCCGCATCCTCAAGGCCCACGCTGAAACGGAAAAAGCCGCCGTGAAATTCCGGCGGGTACAGGTATTGGCGCTCATCCTTTTCGCCCAAAAACACGATAAGGCTTTCGTCGTGCCCCAGGGACACCGCCGAGGTGATCACCCGTAGGCGGCTGACGAAGCGGTTATGGGCATCATGATCCGCGTTGAGGCCGAAGGCCAGAACCCCGCCGAAACCCGGCGACATCTGGGAAACGGCAACCGCATGGCCCCGGTGACTTTTGAGACCGGGGTAGCTTACGAAGCGGACTATGGGCAAACTTTCCAGGTATTCGGCAATTTTTTGGGCATTTTCGTTATGTTGCCGCATCCGCAGGGACAGGGTCACGGAGCCCCGCATGATAAGCCAGGCGTTGAAGGGGCTGATCACGCCCCCAAGGTTCACCTGGGCCTGGCTGCGGATAATATCGAGGTGTTCCTTCCTGCCGATGATGGCGCCCCCATGGAATCCCCGTGGCCGTTGATGTACTTGGTAAGGCTCTCCACGGAAAAGTCCGCGCCCAGGTCCAGGGGACGCTGGTTATAGGGGGAAGCAAAGGTATTATCCACCGAGAGGAGCGCCCCGGCGGCGTGGGCAATGTCCGCAATGGCCCTGATGTCAGAAATGGTCAGGGTTGGGTTCCCCGGCGTCTCGATGTGGATAAGAGCGGTATTGGGATGTACCGCCTTTTTTACCGCCTCCGGGTCTGAGGTGTCCACGATGGTGGTCTCCACCCCGAATTTATTGTTGAAAAGCTCGTTCAGGAGCCGGTACACCGCGATATAGGTGACACTGGAA
>BNUT01000109.1 GCA_025997555.1 Spirochaetia bacterium | reverse complement strand
TCATGCAGCTTGAAAACACCAGCAGGAAAGTTGAAAGTACCGCGGGCATCACAATGGGAAGGGTTATCCGGGAGAGTATCTTGAAGCGGCTGGCCTTGAGGATCACCGCCGCCTCTTCAAGATTGGCGTCCATGTTCCGCAGTATGCCCCCGATCAAAATATAGGCAAAAGGGGCGTAATGTATCCCCTGGACAATGACGATGGGGAACATGCCGTAGGCAAACCAGTCGGCGGTTTCTATCCCCGTAAGGGCGGTAAAAAGCCCCTGAGCGCCCCCGATCAGCCGGTTGCGGAAAAAATTCCGCCAGGCCATGGCGATGGTCCAGGAAGGCATAATATAGGGGAAAATAAACACCATCGAGATAAAAGATTTCCAGGAAATGTCACTACGGGTTACGAGCCAGGCCACCGCGCCCCCCAGGGCGATAGCCACGAAACAGCTCCACAGGGAAGAAACAATGGTATTGAGGAAGGGCCGGTAAAACATATTCAGGCTGGTTTCCCCGTCCAAAAACACCTTTTTCCAGTGAAACGAGGTAAAGTCCCCGATCCCGGCCCCCCGGACGGACATTACCTCCGAAGGGTGGACAATAAAGGTATCCCGTATCAGGGACAACAGGGGAAACAGGGTCAGAAATACCAGTAATATCCCCAAAACCAGGAGGATAACATTATGGGGCTTTTTCATAAAAGCCCGTACCTGATTGCCGATGGTCATACGCAAATCCCTCCTTTTGGGGCCGCCGAATACGGCGCCCCGCCCCATCTCCCCCAGGTTCGCGCCGTTAACAATGGCGTGAATCGGTCGTTATGCGGCGTTTTAATGCCGCATAACGGGATAGTATGCGCAGTTTTAATTGCGCATACTATTTTTTGTACGCGATGTTATTAACGAATTCTTCCACTTCCGCCCGGTGTTCAAAGAGGTACTGGGGATCCTCCGGAACCAGCCGGGGTTCCCAGAAGGACAGGGGGTAATCATCGGTGTTAACCGGGATGCCCGGATTGGTCGAATAGGAGCCCACATCCTTTGCCCAGGGCGCAAAGCCTTCCTGGGTCAGCAGGTACTCGATAAAGAGCTTGGCCGCATTGGGATGCTTGGCGTTGGCAGTCAGATGCACAAAGGCGGGATAGAGAAAGCCTGAGAAGGGCTCAACATCGGTGATGGCCTGGAGGGCCAGGTTTTTGGATGCGTCAAACCGCATCTTGGAAAAGACAAAGAGCCCCATGGTGGTCTGGGGCTGGCCCTTGATACCGATGTTTTCGGAAATGGTGGTATCGCTGTTGCCCAGAACCAGGCCGTTGGCATAGAAAAGCTTAATCCATTCATACCCGGCGTTCTTGGTGGTAAGGACCAGTTTTTTGCCGTAGAGGTTTTCGTAGGCCTTTTCCAGCTTGGCGCTCCATTCCGGGGAGGTTATCATGGTAAGGAAATTCATGTTGACCCCTTCACCATTGGGGTCCTTAAACTGAATCAGCCCCTTCCATTTGGGGTCCGTCGCTTCCCACACATTTTTGATGACCGGGGTTTGGGTTTTTTCACTGTTAAAGATAAAGACCTTGTTGATCATCTGGAAGATCAGCGGGTCCTGGTATTGCCTGGGGATCACGTTGACCATGGACTGGGGCACATAATTGACCAGGTAGCCCGTGGCGATAAGCTGGCCGTAGACCCGGCCGGAATCCTGGGAGATGACGAAATCCGCGCCGTCGATTTTGCCCCCCACTTCCTTGGTCACCTTTTCGATCAGTTCCCCGTCTTTAAGGTTTGAATATTCAACCTTTACGCCGTAGAGTTTTTCAAAGGATTCCGCCGCGCTGGAAATACGGGAAGTGATTGAATAAACCACCACCTTGCCTTCGGCCTTTGCCCCGGCAACCAGTTCATCGTGGGTGAGTTCTTTTACAGGCTCCGCTGTTGCGACCGCAGGAGCATCTTTTTTACTACAGGAAACAAAATTCGCCCCCAGCAGCAGGGCAATACTTAACAAAACCAGTAATTTTTTCACATTTTCCTCCGTGTTATAAGCTTTCTATATGATACTTCTAACCAGTGTACCTTATAAATGAAGAAAGTCAAGGAAGTCCGAAAAATAAACACAAAAACCTGAGCTGGTTCCAAAATTTGATATTTTGGAACTGCTTCAGCATTACCTTGTTTTTTTTGCGCTATTTCTGCATTATGAACCCATGCCCATAAAGATACCCAGGGCCCTGCCCGCCTATAGGGCCCTCTGCGAAGAAAATGTTTTTATCATCACCCCCGACCGGGCGGAACACCAGGATATCCGGCCCCTCAAGGTGGCGATTGTGAACCTGATGCCCACCACGGTGGACACGGAGATCCAGATTCTGCGGCTCCTGGGTAACAGTCCTTTACAGGTTGATATCACCTTTTTGCGGATGGGGAGCCACGAATCCCGGAACGCCCCGCCGGGGCATCTGGAAAAATTTTACATCGATTCCCACAAGATACTGGATCAGCGTTTTGACGGGCTTATCATCACCGGGGCGCCGGTGGAAACCCTTCCCTTTGAGGAAGTGGACTACTGGGATGAATTGGCGGAGGTTATCGACTATTCTGTAAAAAACGTCTGGTCCGTGCTGCACATTTGCTGGGGCGCACAGGCCGGGCTTTACCGCCGTTACGGCATAGAGAAACAGCCCTTAAAGCAAAAACTCTTCGGCATCTTCCCCCACCGGATAAACGAGCGCCATGCCACCCTGTTCCGGGGTTTTGACGATGAATTCCTTGCCCCCCAGTCCCGGCATACCTCCAGCGACCGGGACGCCATCGCCGTCTGCCCCGCCCTGACGATCCAGTCGGAAACCGCAGAAACCGGGGTGTTCCTGGCCACCGCACGGGAAGGCCGGGAAATCTACGTCACCGGCCACCTGGAATATGATCCCCTGACCCTGGACAAGGAATACAAGCGGGATCTTGCCAAGGGACTCCCCATCGCCATCCCCAAAAACTACTACCCTGGGGATGACCCTGCTCAGGAACCGGTGGTCCGCTGGCGGGCCCATGCTCATCTTTTTTTCTCCAACTGGCTTAACTACGTGTACCAGGAGACCCCCTTCAATCTGGAAAATTTGTAAAAAAGTAATAGATTTGTTCGATAACTGAAGTTATCGAACAAGTCCAATCTGTGGAATCCGTGGACTCTTTATTTCATTTTTGATAAAATATCCCCATGAGTGCATTACAATCTTCCCTTTCACGAGATACTGCCTGGGAACTTCTCAGGCAGTACAATAAGGACCCCTTTCATCTTCAGCATGCCCTTACCGTTGAGGGGGTGATGCGCTGGTACGCCAATGACCTGGGTCACGGGGACGAGGCGGAGTTTTGGGGCATCGTGGGGCTTCTCCACGACATTGATTTTGAGGAATACCCGGACCAGCACTGTATCAAGGCCCCGGAACTGCTGCGCTCCGGCGGCGCAGATGAGGCCCTTATCCACGGGGTATGCAGCCACGGCTATGAGCTTACGGTGGATGTAAAGCCGGAGCATGAAATGGAAAAAGTGCTCTATGCGGCGGACGAACTCACCGGGCTTATCTGGGCGGCGGCGATTATCCGGCCCTCAAAAAGCGTAATGGATATGGAAGTAAAATCGGTTAAGAAAAAATACAAGGCTGCCAACTTTGCCGCCGGTTGCTCCCGCGAGGTGATCGAGAAAGGCGCGGCAATGCTGGGCTGGGAACTGGACATGCTTATCGAAAAAACGATCCTGGCCATGCGTTCCTGCGAGGCAGATATCAACGCCTTTATGGAGAAGCTCGCCTGAACAACAAAGCGGTGATAGCGATGTCAGGCGGGGTGGACAGTTCCGTCGCCGCCGCGCTGATGCTGAACTCAGGCTATGACTGCATCGGGATTACCCTTAAGCTCTACACCGGCGATGACATTGTCCCCATACACCGGGGCTGTTGCTCGCTCGAAGACGTGAACGATGCCCGGAATGTGGCGTACCGGCTCAACATGCCCCACTATGTGCTTAATTTTACCGAACCGTTCCGGGACGAGGTGATCCGCCGCTTCATCGACATCTACGAGAAGGGAGGAACTCCCAATCCCTGTATCGACTGTAACCGGTACATCAAATTTGAACGGCTGCTGTACCGGGCTCAGCAGCTTGATTTTGATTTGATGGTAACCGGCCACTACGCCCGTATCGAAAAGGACGGGGCAAGCGGCCGCTGGCTGTTGAAAAAAGCGGCGGACGCCAAAAAAGATCAGAGCTATGTGCTTTACTGCCTGACTCAGGAACAGCTTGAGCGGACCCGGTTCCCCCTGGGGGACATGACCAAGGGCCAAGTGCGGGAACTTGCGGAAGAAGGGGGATTTATCAACGCCCAAAAAAAGGACAGCCAGGACATCTGCTTTGTTCCCGACGGCGACTACGGCCGGTTCATGGAAACCTGGACGGGGAAGCAATACCCATCAGGAAACATCATTGACTATCAGACGGGAAAATTGCTGGGCGCCCACCGGGGGATAGTCCGCTACACCATCGGCCAGCGCCGGGGTCTGGGAATCGCCCGGAATGAACCATTATACGTGGCGGCAAAATCCGTCGCCGACAACACCATCACGCTGGGACCTGACAGCAGCCTTTACTCAAAAATTTTCACGGCGGAGGCACTCAATCTTATTGCCTGTGACCGCATCGAAAAGCCCATACGGGTAAAGGTTAAGACCCGCTACCAGCAGCAGGAACAGTGGGCTACGGCGGAGCAGACCGGCGAAGGCACGCTCCGGGTGGAATTTGATGAACCCCAAAGGGCCATCACCCCCGGTCAGGCGGCGGTCCTCTATGACGGGGATGTGGTGGTAGGGGGCGGAACCATCGTAGAAAACCGCCCATGAGCGCCGCCTGTTACCACTCCGCTTCACCATAATCGGCAGCTTTGGGCTGCTCATTATCGGGAGAAACTCCATCATAATTATCAATCTGGGGCTGCATATCGCGGATAAATTCAAGCAGACCGGCCTGATCAAAGAGCCTGGCCAGGGCGGATGCCTGTTCGCGGGTAAAGTACATAAATACAGCCATTGAATCTATCCCGCTGTCATCGCTCCCGGTGGATGATTCGTTCTTTGCCGAACCCTGGGATGCGGTAAAATAGGGAGTTTCTTTGCCCCTGGTACCCTGAAAACTGTAACCCAACTCAAAGAGCGGGAAAGAAAGACCTACCTGCGTAAATTTAAACATGTACCATTCCAGTTTCCCCGTAAATTTTCCGTAGGCCCGCCGGGTTTTGGAAAACTTCCTGTCCAGCTTTTGTGCAGCATAATCGGCATTGTAAAATTCAATTGCTTTGATAAAAAGCTCCCGGCCTTCCTGACTCCAGAACTGGCTATAGCTGATGCCTTGAGTCCGAAAGTTAAGGACCACCACATTATAACGGGGTTGAAAAACAACCTCAACTTCAAGCTTGTTCAATTTCCCCAGAATGGTCTTGAATTCCGCCTCTATTGTTCCCACCGTAACGGGCTCAATGTCGGCAACCATGTCGGGATAGAGTATTCTGGGGTCCGTCGTTTTACAGGAAAAATTCAAAAAAACAGAAACCAGGGTGAAGAAAATAATTATTAACTTTTTCAAACAAACCTTCCTTATACTTTTATAACAAATTATATCATAAAAAAGTACACTTTTTCAAGATTTTTTCAGGATTTATAGGGCGCCATTTCCCGTATTTATTTGCCTGCGGTTTCTGTTCTGGTAGGCAATTTTGCTTTGATTTCTTTCTTTTTGTTCGTGGGGTTGGTGTGGTTCGTGGTTAATTATTCTTTTCCCCTCTTAAAAATGATACTCAATGCCAGCTTGTTTCATTATCTTATTTGCCATGTGCCGCGATTTAATTTCACTATCCACCGGAAACGTGTGATTATTTATTGGACTATACCATATATCATGATCGCCTTTTCCGTGTCGTCTAAAACTGCACCCGCTTTTCGTATTCCGCCATCAGGCGTAGGCCTTTGCGCGGCGATGGGTGATAAAGTTTAGGTACGCCTCAGCACTTTTGCCGTTTTCGACAAGTATTTCAGGCGTTGCATGGCGCACGCGTTCAATGAGCGTGTCAAAAGAACCGGATTCAAGGGCTATGGGTATATCGTCATTTTCGGCTACCCACACCTTCGCCTCATCGTCCCATGTTAATAATACGGTGTATTCTGCCATTTCATTTTCTCCCGCCTCAAACTATACCCCATGACCGCCGCACAGTCAAACGCCCAAAAAAAAGCCGCCGGTCAAGATATTTTTGCCAGCGATTCCAAATTCAACCACGAACCCAGACTACCCAATTCCCCTCTTTTGTTCGTGGGGTTGGTGTGGTTCGTGGTTAAATCTCCTCTTCTTTTTCAGCCGGACAAAAAAAACCGCCCGACTTGTTCGCCGGGCGGCCCCTAAATACCGCAATATTCCCCTTGCCGTTCCGGCCTTATTTGAGGAAAAACAGAATCGCAAAAACTACCGTGGAAAACATGAAACACACCAGTGCGAAATTCATAAGCTTATTATTTGAAAGTGTCATACAAAACCTCCTACTTCACCGCCATTATTAAAGTGGCAACGGCCGATATTAAGGCTGCAAAGGCCGTGACCAGTCCGGTAATTGCCACAACCCAAGTGGCCTGTTTCCCGCTTAAGCGGCACAGATTAGAACGCCGCTTTTCAGGCTATTTGAGGAAAAACAGAATCGCAAAAACCACGGTGGAAAACATGAGGCAACCCAAAGAAAAATTCTTCAACGTGTCTTTTGAAAGTGTCATACAAAGACCCCCTACTTCATCGCCATTATCAAGGTGGCAATGGCTGATATTAATGCTACCAAGGCCATAATGAAACTGGTAACCGCCGTAAACCAGGCAGCCCGTTTACCCCGTTTCTTTCGCGCCTTTCCCTTTTTCATACCTTTACATTTATAACTTATTCCAAAAACAGCCGCCGGTCAAGATATTTTTGCCAGCGATTCCAAATTCAACCACGAACCCGATTCCCCTCTTTTGTTCGTGGGGTTGGTGTGGTTCGTGGTTAAATTTCCTCTTCTTCCCTGTTTACGAATTAGACTTTGGATGGGTAAAAAATAAAATCAAACGAAGGACAGATCCAAGGGCAACAAGCCCAAAAGCAACCAAAAGAAGTGTATCCATCTTTTAACGCCCCCTTAAAAAAATATAAACGGCAAGAAAAAAACCGGCAATGCCGCACAATTCAGCTAAAATAGTCAAACAACCTCGCAGGACTACTATACTATTAGTTTTTTTCATACCTTTACATTTATAACTTATTCCAAAAAAAGCCGCCGGTCAAGATATTTTTGTCGGCGATTCCAAATTCAACCACGAACCTCACGAACAGCACGAACCCAATTCCCCTCTTTTGTTCGTGGGGTTGGTGTGGTTCGTGGTTAAATTTCCTCTTCTTTTTCAGTTGGACAAAAAAAAAGCTGTCCGGGTTACCCCGGACAGCCTTTAACTGCTTACGCGTTTTGCTTAAACGGCGCTAGACTAGAATGACCACCTTACGCGGAGGGGAATACTAAAGGCAATATTACCCTTCGTAGAAGCGTCACCGACTACCGGTGTAGTAGTAGTCGAAACAATATCTAAGGCTACACCGCCTTCAAGTATCACATGGCTATTCGCTGTATAGGCCACAGAAAGTGCAACACGGTCACCATTCCACAGGAATGAAGAGTCCTTACCGGTAGCATTAGTATTGTCAAGTTTATAGAGCTTTTCTATAAGATTAACATAACCGGTTAATGTATCGGTAAACTTGTAGCTGACCCCAAGCCCGCTATACCAGGCAAAATAAGCCTGTGAAAAGTCGTCGTCATTCAAAGGAGTTGCGCCATCAAAACCATAAACCACCTTGTCCCTTCCGCCATCGCCCTTGACAGAGGCAAAACTGACGTTGTTGTTGAAGGAAATACCGAGGTTTTCTACACCGGTGAAATAGAGGCGGAGATCAATACCGCTATAAAAGGGATGAGCGAATGTCACCGTATCATTATTGACTTCCGTATCTTCCTGCAACTTAAAAACCCCGGAATAACCAAAGCTGATTCCAAAGTCCTTTATGGCGGTAATATGGCCGTATACACCAAAGGCATTACTCCATACGCCCCTGCCGTCAGGTTGAGGGCCGTCATTTTGGCTGTTATCAGCTTGATCGTTTGGATCCGTATTCGGGTCACCACCGGCGATTTTATAAACCGCATCAAATGATACGGCATCGGCGATCTTGTCACCCGATATACGAACACTCCCCTGACCTTGGGTAAAAGTCTTGTCCAAAGCGCCAAAACTGGTGGCAAGATTGGTACCGCCGGCGAAATCTATAAAAATGGGGCTCAAATCCGCCTGTATCCAGGCGTAAGCCAAACTCCTGTTTTCAGGCCCTTTCGACAGGTTGTTGATATCCCAGGCGCTAAGAGTTACATCTGTCATGCTTGTATTAACCTGGACACCAAAGTTATCATTCTTCCCTACATTCAAGCTTCCACTAGCCCAATTGTTGTAAGCTGACCGGTTTACAGAGGATGAACTCCCTCCCCAATCGGAAAAACCTCCGGTAAAACGGCCGCCATTGGTTTTGCCCCGATTAGGGGTAGTATTACCAAGGTAGGCCCAGAGCTTACCAACCCTTCCCCAAGCATACCAGTCACCGGTAGAAACACCTGCCCAAATGTTATCAAGCGTTACTGAAGCGGCATTACCGGCCATAAGAGACCCAAAAATACTATCAAGTTTGAGCTGGTAATAAGTTTCATACATTTTTTCCGGATCTTTAATGGTCATATTCAGGCGCCATTCCGCGGTTCCCCACTGGTTGCTGGTATTAAAAAAGTTAAAGGTCCCCCCACCCTTATAGTTGGCCTTTGTATTATCCGCAAAGTCACCCGTAGGGAGAACTACCTGCAACAAGTCCGGCGCAAACCTTCCGGTAAACGTCGCCGAGAATTGTGCAAATGCAGAAACTGAAATTACACTCAACAAGATTGAAACAGCAATGAGCTTTTTCATATCTCCTCCTTAAAACAGCAAGAGGCAAATAACCAACGGTTATCAAACTGCCTCTCTACCTTTAAATACACGATTACCCTAAAGTATAGCCCAATTTTGTCCGATGTCAAGCTTTTTTTTATTTTTTTTTCCGAAAATTTGTAACTTTTTGGCGTTTCCGCTCCCTGCCGCCCTCCCCTTCTGCGCCTTCACGGTTGGGTGTTATATGGAAGAATTTAACCACGAACCACACGGACCACACGAACAGCAGGAACCCAATTTCCCTCTTTTGTTCGTGGGGGGTGG
>BNUT01000108.1 GCA_025997555.1 Spirochaetia bacterium | reverse complement strand
AGCAAAAGCCAAAACAGTCATCAAATCCACTTGATAGAAAGCATCTGATTCCAAAAAAATGTATTTTGCAAATAAATAATCCAAGGGTTATTGCACTATATTCAGAAATGCGCTGTATTCTATTTATTAATTCATTTTTATTATACCTAGCGTCTATTTTATATTTGCCTTGTTGATTTTTACCACCAATTACTCCACCTCGTAAAATTCCTGAATAATTAGTTCGATTCAAAAAGAAAGTGGAAAATGCAACATCTAAAACATCAAATGACCCTATATCCTTTTGAATATTTTTTTGTTTATTCCACATATCAATGTTTACGGGTGAATCAAATATGGTTTTACATAGGTTTTCAGTATCATTAATAACCGAATACCAAAATGAATATATTGAAGAATCAAAATCATTTATCACTATATTTGAAACATATTCATTAAATAATAACGATAAAGCGACGCCAGCCCCACCTGCATAGAGTTCAATATAAGTCCCATCAAATAGCGAATTCTCTTTAATAATGCGCTTAAATACTGTAGAAATTTTACCCTTTCCACCAGGATACCTCAGAGGGGAATAATTATCCATAACTATTTGATATTCTCCCAGACTTTTTCTATAAAAACTTGGATATTATCCCATGTGATTATTAAATTATTTGATATTGGTGAGAATTTAGCGTTATGCACATAAGCATTCAATGTATCCGTACCAAATAAATCATTTGGATTGTTTACGGCACTCTTGATGCCTTTACAAATATGTTTGTCAGCAAGTTTATTATTTTCTAAATAACTTGCTACTTCTAGTACCTTCTTAATTAATTTTGAATCTATATTTACATTTGTTAATTTATTGGTCTCAATAAAGCAATCCAAACTTAATTCGACAAATACTCTCAATAACACTGCCACGGCATTGGCATGGATTATATCAATTTTTTGCAATTCTGAATATATTGCATTAACCCTTGGATTATTTATTTGCAAAATACATTTTTTTGGAATCAGATGCTTTCTATCAAGTGGATTTGATGACTGTTTTGGCTTTTGCTTAGAAGTTGCTCTTGAACTGGAAGAAGTGAAAACCCACGTTTTTTCGGCTTTTTGAGATAGTTTTGGCATACTCTGTTTAGGAAATTGATTAATATAATCTTTTCTGTCTTCTTTTGTATAAATTTCCTTAACCCTAAAATCAGGCCTAAGTAAATCCATAGCTACTTGAGTCAGTCCTTTTATGACCTCACTTTCATCAACATCTGACTGAACAATACCTTTCTCTATCTCTATTCCCAAAAAATCTCTTACGTTTGGATCAGATATTAATCTATCAAGATTAGTTATTTTCAGATTAGCTATTTTGTTTTTTACTGTTTCCGGTACTAAATTACTTTTTTCCAGGATTTTTATTACCTGTAACGAGGCTGACGATTTTCCTTCTACTTTTTCATCAAAACGCTGAATTTGTTTCGCATCCCAATCAACTGTTCCAATACCATCGCTTTGTCCAGTATGTTTTAGTTTGATCCACTTGTCCGCTTCAGTAGGATCATCATAAATAATACAATTTACTTCTTTGAGAATTCTGTTCTTGTTTATTTCTATTAATTTTTTGAATCTATTTTTCAATGTCCGATATTTAGAGTTTTCTATTAAATCTGGATTATTTAGCAATTTCAAGCTAACAACCCTACGATTTCCTTCTAGAATATTATACTTATTTTTTTCATGTCTTGATGGTGAAACTTGTATAGCATCGTTTGGATTTAAGCCATGAATTATAATATCTTCGGCGAGTTTATATAATTTTTCATTCTGATCCTCAATCATCAAATCTATAGCTTCTTTCTGACTTGAAACCGGCTCAAATCTATAATTTTCAGTATTGATTAACAAATCAACGAGTTTAATGACTTTTATTTCCATTATGCCCTCCTTTAATAAGAGTAACTTCCTTACTCATCATCTTCAAAGATTTTATCACAACTTTTGAGATATGTCAACATCAACTTCTGCTCCCCTCCTCATTTCCCCCTCCCTCTCCCCTTCTTCTTCTCGCCGACAAACAACTCCCCGCTCATCTTTTGATACAACTCAAACAAATACGCAACCCGTGCAGCATCATCCAAAAAGCTCTTCCTATAAGCCCTTTCCACAGCCTTATCAAGCCTCTGATGGGCCTTTGTCAATTCAGGCGGCATGGCGTTTTCGTTATAGAGATCTGCCAAAGAAGATTCGGAGAATAATCTGCGGGCATTCAATACTTCCTGTGCCGCTGTTTCTATGGCTTCCCTCTGCTTATCAGTTGGCTTAGGCCAGGGGAAATTATTGTAAACAATGGTCCCGGAATAGCGGTAATCACTCTTAATCCTGCCACAAACATAACGCATCCAGGCCATGTGCATCGTCGAAGTTAAAACGCCAAATTCATAAAGAGTAGCATTGGGTATGATCGAAGTTGAATCACCTGCGATTACATTACTTTTGAGAAAACCGATAGGTATATATTTTCTTTGTTCGGATGAATGCCGCGGAAATAAAATATAGCTTGAAGAAGGTTGCCGTATTTCACTAAAGAGCGATGGGAATTCCGCATATTTTAGTGTTGCTTCCCGTTTGCTTTTTTCACGAAACTGTCTTACTTTTTTGATACGGTTCATTATTTCTTTTGAATGATTGTATTTTGAGGGAGCGGCATCCTTTAACCAAATACAATACCGGGGAATATTGTTTATGTATTCATAAGCTCCGATAAATGGACGTATGACTTCTTTAAGACTTTTATCCTCTTTGATAAGACTATTCTTTTCATCTTCATCCAGGAAAAAATTACCATCATCCGTTGGAGAACTCCCTTTTAACATTGACGGTACATTGCAAAGTGGTTCAGTACGTTTCTCAATAAATATAGTGGGTGCGTCAATAAGATACGGATTAATCTGTACCGCTATGGTTTCGGCGGGCTGACCGGTTACCGTTGCATAATGGTAGAGCTTTTTCGTATTCCGGTCACTTAACCCAAAACCGATGATAACGCAGTAAACGGCGGCCTTCCCCCGCGCTTCATTGCTCCATTTAAAAGTCTGATGGGCAAAGTTGATTTTTATACCAAACCTGTTCATCAATTCGGGCCAGAGGGCGGGGACCTGTTCACCCTGACAAATACTGTTTGTCGAGACAAAGGCGGTTTCAATGTTGGTCCCCTGCATGTAAAGGGCGGCCTTTTTATACCAGGCGGTTACATAATCAAGGATGCCGCAATTTTTCATTCCGTCAAAAACTTTTTCTACTTCCGCCTTTTGTTCACGGTTCATCACACTGTAACCCAAAAACGGCGGATTCCCCAAAATATAACTCAACTCATCTTTGGAGACGATGGTTTCCCAATCAGCGGTGAGGGCGTTTCCGATGGTGATAGACGGCGAAGTGGTGAGGGGGATGCGGACGATATAGGCGCCGAACATGCCGGACACTTCGTTGTTCATCAGGTGGTCCATAAGCCACATGGCGGTCTGGGCGATGCGGGCGGGGAACTCCTCTATCTCGATGCCGTAAAATTGGTCCACGTTGACCCGGACCATCATTTCAATGCCAAGGCCCTTTTCAAAGCCCAGCAGTTCTTTGATAACCGCCATTTCAAGTTTCCGCAGTTCACGGTAACTGATAACGAGGAAGTTGCCGCAGCCGCAGGCGGGGTCAAGAAATTTGAGGCGGCATAGTTTATCGTGAAACTCCAGCAGGCGGTGTCTGCGTGTGCCGCCACTACCGGAACCGGGGGCTTTTATTTTGTCCAGCTCGTTTTGCAGGTCGTCAAGGAACAGGGGCCAGATAAGTTTCATGATGTTGTCTTCGCTGGTGTAATGGGCGCCGATATCGTGACGCTCGTCATCGTTCATCACGCTTTGGAACATGGCTCCGAAAATGGCGGGGGAGATTTTCGACCAGTCAAGGGCACAGCACCAGAGCAGGGTTTCCCGTGTTTTTGAATCAAAGGCTGCGGTTTCAAGGCGTTCCGCAAAAAGGCCGCCATTGACGTAGGGAAACTTTTTCAAGTCATCGTCGAGATTTTTCAGCCGTGCTTCAGGCGGCTTGTTGAGGGTGTCGAAGATAAGGCCCAGGTGCAGGGCAAGATCGGAACCATCCGCATTGGTGCGGTTGGCAATGTAATGAGTAAAGGTGTTTTTTTCCGGGAAGATGCCGCTGGCATCGGCAAAGAAACAAAACAGTAGGCGTACCAGATACATCTCAAGTGGATGGCCTTCGTAATTGGAGGCTTTAAGGTAGTTGTGCAGTTTCCCCATGCGCTCGGCGGCGATAATGTTCACCGGATCAAAATGCCTGAATTCAACGGTGGTGTATCCGGCAATGCTGCTGAACAGCTCCAGATAAGCGGTTAATTCTTCAAGGGGGAATTCGTATTTTTTCGCATTGTCCTCAAGATCATAATACTGAAAATTGAGAAAGTCGCTGGTGAGTATGGCTTTGGGTATCTCTTTTTGCGGCAGCGTTAAGGCGTAGGCTTTTGCCTGTTCAAAGGCTTTGTCCAAATCCTTGCCGGGGGTTTTCATTTCGATGATGATATGGCCGGGCCAGAACAGGTCGATGTAACCACGGTCATTGCCGCCTTCAAAGTGGACTTCATGTTCAAAAAGGGCAACTTTTTTGCGGTCTACGCCGAAGATTTTGAGGAACTCTGTTTCAAAAGTTTGGGCCTCGGCCTTTTCCCGCACAGGATGGCCAGAGGTCGTTTCGCTGTCCTTCCATTCAAGAATGAAGGCGGAGGCTCTGGTGCGTATCTCGTTCCATGACAGGGGCATTTTTTAACCGGCCTGCTTACGGCGGTCCAGCTTTTTCAGATAATTCACATATCGCTGCAGGGATTCATTCATGGGGGGTGAAACAATGACAAACCCCGCCGCAAAAAGGGATTCAGTATGACGTATCCAGCGGACCTCAACATGCAGTTCAAAGGGGCCTACACCGGAGGCGGTATCGGGTATTATCTGCATGGCGTACTGTTCTTGGGGGTTTATTGCCACAAAGGTCCTGCTTGCGATGCGGAACCCGCCTTTGTTTATATCCCTTACCACCGCATCACCTTCCATTCCATTAATACGGATGCCGGCTATCGTGGTATACCGCGCGGCCCTGCGCTTCTCAGCCCCGGCAAAGCTCTCAACAGGGGGTGTCTTTTTTTTCTTCCAAAATAGCATATATGATGATAGACCTGCCGGGGGATGGTGGTCAAGGTTTGATATTCTTTGGCTCCGTAATCTGCGCCACCTTGGGCAGGTTTCCGCTGAAATTCTTCGTTAAAAAACTGCCCACCACGCCGGTAAGGGTGTCGATAAGGAGTAAAAAACTTTGATTGTCTGCGAAGGGTCCATACCCCGTCCGCTCTGCGGCGGGGTTGGTTGATTCCATTAATCAATTCCCCTTTGTGCAATCGGCAATTTTAACCGCCTGATCCTGCGCCGTCACGGCGAGTTCTGCGGCCTTGAACAAATGCTCCTGGGTCATGGCTTTTTCAGTGCGGTTCAGCACGTCCAGCACCAGTTCTCCGAAGAAGGGGAAACCTACTTTACCGGCAATTTCAAAACCCGTTTCGCCCTTGTCGTTTGCCATGAACAATTCGCCCCGGCTCTTGCCGGTGGCGGGATCAAAAATCCGCCGACGGTCGATAAAGCCTTTGGTGCCAAGGATGATCTGCCCGCCCCCCTGAATATTTACCGCCTGGGGCGGGTTAAACCAGTCTACCCGGAAATAATGCACCGCGCCGTTTTCCCCAATGGTCATGGCATCACCGTAGTCTTCAAAGGTGGGATACTTGGGATGGGCAAAGTTCGCAATGTTTGAGCGCGCCACCTTGCCGTCTTCGTTGCCGGAAAAAAACAGAAACTGCTCAATCTGATGGCTGCCGATGTCGCAGAGGATACCGCCGAAATATTCCCTATCGAAAAACCACGCGGGCCGTGTTTCTTCCAGCAGATAATGGGGGCCGAGGCCCAAAACCTGAATCACCCTGCCGATTGCCCCGGACTGTACAAGATATCCGGCAAAGTTGGCGCTTTCCGAATGGATGCGCTCGCCGAAGTAGCACATGTATTTAAGGCCGGTTTCTTTCACCTTTGCCTTTACCGCAGCAAGCTGCTCAAGTGATGTTAACGGCGCTTTGTCGGTAAAGTAATCCTTACCGGCGCTTAACACCCGCAGGCCCAGATCGGCCCGCTGGGATGTGATACAGGCCCCGGCGACCATTTTTACGGTTTTATCATCGTAAATTTCCGCTTCGCTGCGGGCCGCTTTTGTTTCCGGGTTTCCCTTCAGGAACCGTTCCACCTTTGCATTGTCCGGGTCGTACACCCACTTGCAGACGCCGCCCACATTGCACAGTTCCTTCACCATGGCGTTGATATGACCGTGGTCAAGGCCGATTGCGGCAAAGACAAATTCGCCTTTCTGCACCACCGCGCCGGGCTTCGCCGCAGGAAGGTACTCTTCGCCGCCGCTCATTTTGATCGGCCCTTTGGGCGCCGTATAGGGATTAAAAAATTCAGCCATTTGTTACTCCTTTATATTAAACTTAAAGTTAAGCAAGCTTAACCACCTTCCCCTCATACCCCTCCACCAGATCGCTTCCCTTTCTATTCTCCGTTTCTGGCAACCCTGAAACCGTGAGTGTTCCGTCTTGTAACAGGGGCGCTGGAATCACGGTAGGCGGCCCGCATATAGATAACACTCTGATACCAACTGCCGCCCCGGACAACTTTTTTAGTACCCGTAGACGGCACATCAGGATAATCGCCGAACCAGTCCCAGCACCATTCGTAGACATTGCCGTGCATGTCATAAAGGCCCCAGGTGTTGGGGAGAAAGCTGCCCACTGCGGTTGTGCGTTCCCGGAAAGAACTCTGAGGTCCATACTGCCAGACGTTGACGGTGCCATTGTAATTGGCCTGACCGGTGGAAATGGTATTCCCGGTAAAGAAGGGGGCGGAGCTTCCGGCCCGGCAGGCATATTCCCATTCAGCCTCTGTGGGGAGCCGGTAGCCATTGGCGGAACGGTCCCAGCTTACGTTTTCTCCGTTAATTGTATAGGCCGGATCAAGGCCCTCAGCAATACTGCGTTTATTGCAGTAATTGATCGCGTCAAACCAGGAAACCTGTTCCACCGGCAACGTATCGCCCTGAAAGGAACTGGGGTTAATGCCCATAATTTCACGGTACGATTTTTGGGTGACTTCATAGGCATCCATTAAAAAACTTTGCAGTGAAACCTCGTGCTGAACCTCATCCCGGCCACGGTAAGGTTCAGAACCGGGGCGGCTGCCCATGGTAAAGGTCCCCGCCGGGATAATGGCAAGGGATACCGGAGAAACCCTGGCCGGGGCCGCAGCTACGGAATAACCGGCGGCAGGGGCGGGGTTTAGGGAATAATACACTTCGCTCACAATGCTGCCGTTTTGGAAAGGCCGCTGTTTCCCCCCGGTAAGGGTCATAGTTTCACGAGTAATATGGGAAGCCACCACCGGCAGTATTTCCGGGGAATCCATAAATTTAAGAAAAGCTTCGGCAAAGGGGCTGTTACGCCTGCCCTTCTCGCCATCCGCCGCAACGGCGCCTGGGGCGGTAGAAAACATCATAAAGAGGTCCTGGGGCGCATGTTCTACCGTAACAAGGCCGCGGGTAAGGCTGCGGCTGCCTCCGCTCATATTTTTAAAGGGATTGTCCCGGCATGCGTCTATGACAACGACATTTATTTTATTTTGGGCATTGTGTTCCAGGGAATCGAGAAGGCGGTTGAGGGGATAGGAGCCGTACATCACGGAGATGTCGTCATCGGCGTCAATGTCCACGGGCAAAAGATAATTTTCACCGTTTATCTGAACCCCGTGGCCCGCAAACCAGAAAAAGCCCTCGTTAGCAGAATTTCCCGCAAGAAGCCGGGTATATTCGGTGACGGCCCTGCCGGTTTCAGCATTTCCCGCATTGAGGTGCAGATCAACCTCATAACCCAGGGCGCGCAGTTTGGCCGCAACATCGGAAGCGTCATTGGCGGGGTTTACCAGAGCCTCTACCTTGGCGTAGGTACTGTTGCCGATAACAAGGGCAAAACGCCTACCCCCTGACTGTGCCATACAGATAGCTGCGGTCAGCAATAAAAACAGCAATAATCCGGTTTTTTTCATACGCCCCCCTTTCCCTCTGTCAAGGTTCATGTTATAATATAATTATGAAACATTTTATGCTATATATTGCCATGGTACTCCTATCCTTCGGTATTGCCCTGCCCCTTTCCGCCCAGGCCGGGACTGATATAACCAGCGGCGTTTCCGTAGAAAGAGAAGCCTCTTCCCTGGATCAGCTGGACTTGGCTGTCGCAGATCTGGCCCGGTCTATACAGCCTGAACTGCTGAAACTCCCCCCGGATTCACGGATCAGGGTGGGGGGGTTTTATCTGGATGATACTGATACCAGCCTCGGCTCCTATTGGACCCAGCAGCTTTCCGGGGCTCTTATCGGCGACCCCCTCACGATAATCAGCCCCGATGCGGACCCCCAGGCCGCAGCGGCCTATGTACTGCGGGGTTCCCTGCTTGAAGCGGGAGAGACCCTCCGCATATATACCCGGCTTGTTAAAAGCGATGATGAAACCCTTATCAATTCATGGAATACGGATCTTACGGTCACCGACTTTATCGCAGACATGATTCAAATTTCCGGTTCTTCATCCAACGTACGCCGTGACCGCTATGAACCGGACAGCAGGGAAAACCCTCTTGCGGTAACCATCGGCGGGCCGGAAATTGCCCGTACCATACATGACCAGAATGATAACGACTGGTTCAGCATCACCCCCGACCGGGTCGGCGTTCTGGTATTGGAAACGACCGGCGACAGCATAGATACCTATATGTATCTGTACGAGGGCGGCTCATCATCGGAACTAAGCTCCAATGATGACGACGGTGAAGGTGTTAATGCCAGGATCGAGCGGAACGTTGAAGTAGGCAAAACCTATATTGCACGGGTGAAAGGCCTTGGCAGCAGCGATGTAGGCCAATACGGATTTACAGCCACCATCGAAGCTATACCGGAGGATACCAACGAACCCAATGATACCCAGGAAGAAGCTACCCTTATTACAACCGATAGCCGGACAGAGACCGTTTTTGGCGGCTCCCAGGATATTGACTGGTACAAAGTGACCATAGGCCCCGATGGCGGACAGCTTGCAGTATGGACGGAAAGTCGGCTGGATACCATAATCACCATCTATAAGGAAACTGAAGAAATCGCCGAAGATGATGATTCGGGAAGCGGTGGGAATGCCAGGGTAAATGTCATCGTAGAACAGGGTG
>BNUT01000107.1 GCA_025997555.1 Spirochaetia bacterium | reverse complement strand
CATCATGCTGCGCCGGGAAAGCAGATCCTTAAAATCCCCCACGGTTAATGCGTTGACAATCGCCGTGGGTAAGCTGACCGGCTCGAAACCTTCCGCTGATTGCATGGGTATATTGGCCCCCTTTGCGGGGGGGAAAACCGTAACTATCACAATCATGATGACAGCTGCGATGAGCCCGGTAACCACAAAGGTTCCAAGCATACTGCCCAGAATTTTGCCCAGGCGGCGCATATTCATCATGTTACCAACGGCGCTGGAAATAACTACAAATACCAGGGGCACCACGATGGTAAACATCAGATTCAGAAAGATGTCCCCCAGAGGCTGGAGCGCCATAGCGTCCTTGCCGAAGATAAGGCCGATGATGGAACCAAGAATGATGGCTCCAAGGAGTACGAGGGGAAAGCGGTATGCTTTCCAGAACGATTTTTTATTTGTTTCTAACGCTGACATGTTCCTCTCCTGTTTCAGATTGCATACATAAAAGGTCCGTTACATTGATCATACAGGAATCGCAAAGAGCGCGGGTGTTCCCCCGGTATGGATGAAAACAACGTTTTCTCCCGGTGCAAAGTAACCCTTTTTACATAGATCAAGAAAGCCCGCAAAGGTTTTGCCCGTGTATACGGGATCGAGAAATATCCCCTCCCGTTCGGCCATCAACCTGATAGCAGCGGATCCTTCTTCGGAAGGCTTGGCATAACCGGGGCCGATGTACTCCTTGAGCGCCACATCTTCCGGCCGGATATCCGGCTTCATACCGATAAGCTCTGCGGCCCCATTTGCGATGCGGCATATCTCCTTCTGGAAATCATCTTCCACGGATACCACAATGCCCGTTACCTTGATGCCGCCCTGGGCCTTTGCCCCCAATATAATGCCGCCGTGGGTGCCTCCCGAACCGGAACAGCAGACGATGTGATCAACAGAAAAATGCATCTCCTTCGCCTGGGCCGCAATTTCGTTAACCGCATCGTAGTATCCAAGCGCGCCGAGGGGCACGGAGCCGCCCACTGGAATCATGTAAGGCTTTTTTCCTTTGGCCTTTAGTTTTTCTATTATGCGGTCCGCTTCGGCATAGACATCGTGGTAATCATCGGTATCCACAAACACAACTTCTACGTTCAGGATATCATCAAGGAGGAGGTTTCCCTTTTTATCTGTTACGCCTCGCTTTTTGAGCACCAGCACCACATCAAGGCCGAGTTTCCGGCAGCAGGCGGCGGTCAGTGTCGCATGGTTGCTCTGGGCTCCGCCTGTGGTGATCACCGTGTCGCAGCCTTCGGCCTTAGCATGGGCCAGCAGGTATTCAAGCTTGCGTACCTTGTTGCCCCCAAAACAGATGCCGCAAAGGTCATCCCGTTTGATATAAAAATTGACCCCCGTCTCCTTACTGATACTGTCGAGTTTCACCATTGGTGTGGGATAAAACCCAAGGTGCAGTTTTTCTATTTTTTTAAGCGCCATTATATCCTCCTGAAATAAAGAATTTTAAAAGGACCCAAGGTCCTCATCCAGCACTTCGCCTTTTGCAATAAAATTAGTGTCACCGGTCAGGTAGAGATCGTATTCGCCCCCTTCTGTCTGTTTTAGATCCACAATGAGCAATCCGCCGGGAACATTGAGTTTCAAACTGTTTCCCTGCAATTTGCCCCCAAGCTTCAAGCTGAGTGCGGTTGAGCCCGAACCGGTGCCGCAGGCAAAGGTAAAATCTTCCACCCCCCGTTCATAGGTCAGAAGAAGAACACTGTTACTGTCCAGGGTTTCGTAAAAATTGACATTGGTTCCCTTGGGAAAATCCGCATGATACCGCAACTGCCGCCCCAGAACCCGCAGCTTTTCTTTGTCCGGGTCCTTAAGCCCCGGCATTTCTACCACAATATGGGGTATGCCGGGATTTCCCAATTCAATATAGGTATACTCATATTTTTTGCCCGCAACTTCCACGGTACGCCCTTCTTTTATTACGCCCGCCCGCTGCAGTTTGATTTTGTAACTCCGCTTTGACAGCCGCTCAGAAACCACATCACCGGCGATGGTCTCTATGGTGATGTGCTCCCGGTCGATCCCTTCCTCGTAAACGTATCTGCTGATACACCGTGCTCCGTTGCCACACATTTCCGCCTCACTGCCGTCGGCATTGAACAGGCGCATCATGATGGCGCCGCCTTTCTGCGGTTTCTCCACTACCATAAGACCGTCGGCACCTATGGACAATTTTCTGGTGCAGAGCCGCTTCGCCAGTCCCGAATATTTTTCCGGCGGAATTTCCTGTTTCATATTATTGATGATGATGAAATCATTGCCCGCGCCCTGCATCTTGTAAAAAATCATAAATGCCCTCTGTTTGTCATTTTTACTGTGCGCCTATAATGCCGAGGGCCGTCAATCCGTTGTAGATAAACTGAACTGCAAAACCCGCAAGGATAAGGCCCATAATTTTTTCCATTACGGCGATTCCCGTGGCGCCCAGAATGCGCAATATAAAGCCGCTGCCCCTGAGTACCAGAAAGGTACATACCAGCCCCAGTATAATCGCGGGAAATAAAAGCAAAAAGGAAGAAATCCAGTTGTTGCCGTTTGACATGTACATTATGATAACGGTCAATAATCCGGGCCCCGCAATAAGCGGTATCGCCAGGGGAAAGAGGGCAACGGAACTACCCGCCGCAGGATCATCTTCCTCTGGTGTACGGCGGTTTCCCGGCTTGCTGTAGATCATTTCAAAGGCGATAAGAAAGAAGAGAATTCCCCCTGAAATATAAAAAGCGCCGGGCATGATACCGAAAAAGCTGAGGAGGAATTTTCCAACCAGAAGAAAAACCAGAAGTACTGCGGCCGCAATAAGCAGGGATTTCATAATGATTGCGTCCCGTGTTTTTTTATCGAACCGGCCGGTAATTGACAGGAACTGCGGAATAATCCCTATGGGGTCCATAACAATGAGGATGGTAAACAGTATTTGCAGAAAATCGCCAATAATATTAATTAGATATAACCCTTGTGCTTCAAAAGTTCCGCGTTGAGGATGCCGCCGCCGGCTGCTCCCCGGACGGTGTTGTGGGAGAGGGCGGTAAAGCGGATGTCAAAGACATTGCAGGGCCGTATTCGCCCGACAACCACCGCCATGGCCTTGTCCGCGTCCCGGTCCTTCCGGGGCTGGGGCCGATCATTTTCTTCCCGGATGATGATGGGCTGTTTCGGGGCCATGGGCAGGTCCAGCTCCTGGGGCAGACTTTTGAAGCTGGCCCAAATTTTTTTGATCTCATCAATTGAAGGCTTCTTTGAGCCGAATTCCAGGCTGACGCAGGCGGTGTGGCCGTCGGTGACAGGCACCCGGTTGCAGTGGGCGGAGATCTTCGGCAGGGCGGCGTTCTCAAAGGCCCCGTCACAGATGCTGCCCAGAATTTTGAGGGGCTCCTGTTCGGACTTTTCTTCTTCACCCCCGATATAGGGGACGATGTTGTCGATCATGTCCAGGCTGGGCACCCCAGGGTAGCCCGCACCGCTGACCGCCTGGAGGGTGGTCACGATGAGCCGCTCCACGGGGTAGCCCGCTTTGACAAGGGCATAGACGGGGGTCATGTAGCTCTGGATCGAACAGTTGGGTTTTACGGCGATGAAGCCCCTGTCCCAGCCCCGCTTTTTCCGTTGGGCGGGAATGATGTCTGCGTGGTCGGGGTTTACCTCCGCAATGAGCACCGGCACATCGGCGGTCCAGCGGTGGGCGGAAGCGTTGGAGATCACCGGGATGCCCGCGGCGGCGTAGGCTTCCTCAAGGGCGCGGGTTTCATCCTTCCCCATTTCCAGGGCGGAAAACACGAATGCGCAGTCACCCGCTTTGGAGGCCGCCGCTGCCTGGGACAGATCGTTGGCATCCCCCACGATGAGTTCCCCAACTTCTTTCTGATAATCACCGCCTGAGGCGTTCCAGCGCCCGGCGACTGCGTCCTTATATTTTTTCCCGGCGCTCCGGGGGGAGGCCGCCGTGTACTTCACTTCAAACCAGGGATGATTCGCCAGCAGGGCAATGTACTGCTGCCCCACCATGCCCGTTGCGCCTAAAATACCAACCGGAATCTTTGCCATATCTGTACTCCTTAGATTACTCATTCGACTTTGCGATTTTTTCTATTTTAATTTAATCCCCAGCCCTTCCATGGCCGCCCGTAATGGCGCAACATTTGCCGGGTCCGGTTTGCCCAGTGGCAGCCGGGCGGGACCGGCAGGGAGACCCGCGAGGTTCAGGGCCGCCTTGATGGGGACGGGGTTGGTTTCGATAAAGGCCGCCTTTATCAGGGGAAGCAGATCGTAATGAATCTGCCGTGCGGCAGCGAAATTCCCGGCAAGCGCGGCTTTGGCCAGGGCGGCGACCTTGCCGGGGACCAGGTTGGAAATTACCGAAATGATTCCGTCCCCCCCCAGACTGATCAGGGGTAAGGTGAGCCCGTCATCCCCGGAGAGGACCGTAAAGGGCCTGCCCTCGGCCTTCCGTTTTTTTGCCGCGCCTGCAATGATGTCCCCCATCTGGTTCAGGTCCCCACTGGCCTCCTTTACCCCGATAATGCCGGGGATGCGGGAAAGCCGCTCAATAAGGGATGCGCTGATGTTCCGCCCGGTGCGGGAGGCGATGTTGTAGATGATCACCGGGATGCCCACTGCGGCGGCGGCTTCGAAGTGGCGGATAAGCCCCTCGTCGTTGGGTTTGTTGTAGTAGGGGGTCACCACCAGGGCGGCATCCGCCCCCAGATCCCTTGCCCGTTGGGTATAGATCACCATGTGTTTGGTATCATTGGAACCGGTCCCGATGATAAGGGGGATTTTGCCCTTTACGGTTTCCACGGCAATTTTGATCAGCCTTTCTTCCTCATCCTCTTCCAGGGTGGGGGTTTCACCGGTGGTGCCCAGGGGAACCAGCCCGTCTATGCCCTCTTCCATCTGGAAATTGATGAGCCGCCTAAACCCTTCGTAGTCCACGTCCCCGTTGTCGTGCATGGGGGTGATAAGGGCCGTAAAAGCCCCCCGTAATTCTTTCATAGTATACTCTCCAAAACATCATCCATGGTAAAAACCCCCTGCCGCACTTTTCCGCCGGGGCTATCCACCAGCCACTGTGCGGCGGTAAGCGCCCCCGATGCAAGCCCCTCCCGGCCCCGTGCGGTATGGGTGATCTCAATGGTATCCGCCGGGGAATCGAAAGTGAGGGTGTGGATGCCGGGCACGGAACCCACCCGCAGACTGGCGTAGTGGAGCTCATCCGGCGCGGGGGGCCGGTCCAATTTATCGTAAACCGCAATTTTTTTCCGCTTCATTTGGGCCAACACCTTTTCGGCAAGAGTTTTCGCCGTCCCCGATGGGCCGTCAACTTTTTTATTGTGGTGGACCTCGAAGCCGCCCACGTCGTATTCGGGGAAAGGGTCCGCCAGTTTAGCGGCAAATTCCGCAATCCGGTAGAAAAGATTTACCCCAAGGGAAAAATTCGATGCCCAAAGGAGGGAAGAACCGGCCTTGTTTACCACAGCGCTTACTTCATCAAGCAGATCCAGCCAGCCCGTGGTGCCCACAACTACGGGTATCCGCCGTTCCGCCAGGGCCTTAATGTTCGCCGCCGCTGTATCCGGCCGGGTAAATTCCACCGCCACATCAATGGACAGGGCCGCCGCGCCCCCCGCCCGGTCCAAATCCGCAATGGTCTTGAACACCGGGGCGAACGAGGCGGTCTTTTCTTCTATATAAAAGGGGTCCACCGCCGCGGCAATCCGGTGACCCCGCTCAATCGCCAGGGTTTCGATGATCCTTCCCATTTTGCCGTAACCGGCTATCAATATGTTCACGATTTACTCCGTGAAATGGCGCCTGCCGCCTGCCGCCCGGTAGGCAGCTTCAAGGAATCAAAAAAATCCATGTGCAGGGCCTTTACCGTTTCCGGCGCCTCGGTGTCGTTCACGATAAAACTGATGTTCACCTTGCTGGCCCCCTGAGACACCATCTGTACCGGCACCCCGATAAGCTGGCAGGTGCGGAAAGCCCGTGCCAAAATTTCCGAGGAGCGGCGCACATCCCCGATAATGGTAACAATGGCCTTGCCCGCCCGGATATCAACCTTGGCGATTTGGGACAGGTCCTTTTTCAGATCCGTCAAATCGTGAACCGCATCCAGGGTCAGGGAGATCGACACTTCGCTGGTGGCCACCATGTCAACCGAAAGCTTATGCCGGGCGAAGGCGGCAAAAACCTCTTCCAGAAAGCCGTATTGCCCCAGCATCCGGGTGGAAACAATGTCCACCAGGGTCACGTTTTTGCGGGAGGTGATGGCCCGCACAGGGAGGTGCTTTTTCTCCAAAGTGGAAATGATCCGGGTACCCGGCGACTGGGGATTGTAGGAATTTTTTACCAGCACCGGGATGCCGGTCTTGATACAGGGCTGCATGGCCCGTGGGTGGAGCACCTGGGCCCCAAAATAGGCCAGCTCCGTAGCCTCCTCGTAGGTCACGGTCCCTACCGGCTTGGCATCCTTGACCAGCCGGGGGTCCGCGGTGAGGATACCGTCTACATCCTTCCAGACCTGGGCCTCCTCCGCCTTGCAGGCAGCGGCGATCATCGTGGCCGAGAGGTCCGAGCCGCCCCGGCCCAGGGTGGTGATATTGCCATTCGCCTCACGGGCAATGAAGCCGGTCACCACCGGCAGCAGTCCCGTCTCGGTCAGGGGAATAAGCTTTTGGGGGATCCGGTCCCAGCTCTCTTTTGTCAGCTCCGCGAAACCGTAGTTTGAATCGGAAACAAAGCCCACATCCCAGGCGTCGAAAGCCTGGGCCTTGATTCCCAGCATATTGAAGTACGCCGCAGCAATCCGCACTGAAAGCCGTTCCCCAAAGGACACCAGGTAATCCTTGGTCCGCTTCGTCAGCTCCCGAATCAGGGAAATCCCCGCAAGGAGCTGTGAAAGTTCATCCAGCAGGGGCAAAATACCCTTTTGGACCTCCGCATTCAGTTTAAGATCCCGTATCGTTTTAAGGTGGAGCTCTTTGATCCGGTCAACCGATACGACCCCGTCCGTGAGGGCCTCGTCGGCGGCTTCCAGCAGATGATCCGTGGTGTCCCCCATGGCGGAGAGCACCAGTACGGGCTTCCGTTCAAGTTGATTTTTTACGATTTCGGCAACATGGCGGATCCGTTCCGCATCGGCCACGGAACTCCCCCCGAATTTCATTACGATCATCTGATACTCCAAAACCGATATTATCAGAAATCAAACAGGTTTACAAAGGGGCGGAGACAACATAATGAATTTTGCTTGATGTTTCATGCAAATATTTGTATCCTAATACACCTAGAAAACAGGAATAGTAATAGATGATTTTGATTTACGCATTAACATGGGGCCAAACATTGGTGACCCATAATACCAGGCACTTTGAGAAAATCAAAGAACTTAAAATAGAGGACCGGAGCAGGCGGTATTATTGGGCCTGTGCCTTCACCCAAAAAACGCCTCCCCATTGGTGCAGTAGGCGATGTCATCCCGGTTGGCAATGAGCTTGCAGAATTCCTCGATCACCTGCCAGTTGTTATCCACATCGAATTCATAACTGTGGCCCCAAAGATAGAAAAGTTCCGGTTCTGCGGGTTTTGATTTGATAAATTTTTCCGCCAGTTCCAGGAGCAAAGGGTCCTTGTGGTGGCAGGTGGGCTGGAACTCCAGAAGTTTCTGCGGGATACCGAAATCGTGGGTACTTACCACTCCGCGGGCGTAGCGGAGGCCGCAGTCTTTGGCTATTGAAATGACATGGTCATTAAAAGTACCGAAGGGGTAGGCCATCCCGCAGACCTTTTGGCCGAAGATCCGTTCCAGGTTGATCTTGTCCTGCGCAAGCTCATTGCGGATCGCGTCGTCGTCCAGGTTTTCCAGGTGCGGATGGGTCAGGGAATGGACGGCGATCTCGTGGCCCCGATAGAGTTCCGGAAGGCCCGCGACATTCATCCGCCGGACCTGCACCGTCCCTTTCTGGAAGCTGCTTGCCCCGGTCTGGATACCGCTGTTTATATTGAAGGTTGCCTTAATCGCGTAACGGTTGAGAATTGCTACCAGCCGCCGATCCTGCTCCACCCCGTCGTCGTAGCTCAATGTGAGCGCCTTCATTTTTCCATTTGTAAACATGACGTGCCCCCGATCAATATGTTAAACTTTATTTAATGATCGCACTTAAAAGCCTCGTTGTCTACAAAAATCGTCCCGCATTGGTCACATCCTACGCCGATGACAAACTGATTATCTCCGTCCCTTCGCAGGAGTACAAAGTCCGGGAGAAGGATGTTGAATTCCTCCACCCCGGCCCGGTTGCGGACATCAATGCTCTGGGGGACATGGTTGTTACCGGCGATGAGGCAGTCCGGGGCGCATGGGAACTGTTACAGGGCAGCGCTGTCCCCCTCAAGGAACTGGCGGAATTGGTCTGGGGCGATTTTTCGGTGGAAAGCGCCTGGGGTGCATGGCTTCTGTTGAAAGACGGGCTTTATTTTTCCGGTGATATTAACGCAATAAGCGCCCGCCCAGCGGAAGAAGTGGAGGCGGAAGAAAAAAAACGCGCCGAAAAGCAGCAGGGCGCCCAGGATCGGGGCGCTTTTCTGGACCGGCTCAAGGCCTGTAAGCCGGATTTACCTTCGGACGGCCGTTTTTTGCAGGATGTTGAAGCCCTGGCCTACGGCAAAACCGAAAAAAGCCGCACTTTAAAGGATATTGGCCTCTCCGAAACTCCGGAAGACGCCCACCGGCTCCTGCTGGAAACCGGTTTCTGGACCTCCTTCGTCAATCCCCATCCCGTCCGCTTCGGACTTT
Source organism: Spirochaetia bacterium (assembly GCA_025997555.1). GTDB lineage: Bacteria > Spirochaetota > Spirochaetia > Treponematales > Breznakiellaceae > BNUT01. The sequence goes on along the minus strand of BNUT01000107.1, from coordinate 563 downwards.
CCCTTTATTCGGCGAAAATTCCCCTGGAACCTCCGCCTGAGGAGGACCGCGTTGACCTGTGTCACCTTGCGGCCTACGCGGTGGACAACGCGTGGAGCGCCGATCCCGATGATGCGGTTTCTCTTGAGGGGCCTGATGCACAGAACAGGCAAACCCTCTGGGTCCATGTGGCGGACCCCGCCGCATCCCTCTTGCCCGGCAGCCCCGCCGAACAGGAGGCCAGGAACCGGGGCGCCACCTTCTACCTTCCCGAAGGGGTCTACCGCATGATTGCCGAGGAAGCCCTGCCCCTTTATGCCCTGGGCCTCTCGGACAGATCCCCGGCACTTTCCTTCAAGATGGTCCTCAACGAGGACCTCTCCATCGCCGAGGCGGATGTGCTCCGTTCATGGGTCAGGGTTACCCGGCTCACCTATGAAGAAGCCGATCTTTTAGCTGCCGAAGGAAAAGGCTCCCACGGGGAAGTAATGACCCGGCTTTTTGCCCTAGGGGAGCGGAATTTGAAGCGCCGCATGGTTGCCGGGGCAATCTCCATCGACCTTCCTGAAGTGCATATCACTGTT
>BNUT01000106.1 GCA_025997555.1 Spirochaetia bacterium | reverse complement strand
ATCGATTCCCTCCGCGCCGCTTCCAGAGCGGCAAGGTACATGCCGTAGGCCGCCGTTGCACCGATAAGACCTGCACCCCGCACATACATATCCTTGATAGCCCTACGGACATCCTCGACGGTGCATAGATCAATAATTTCAAACCCATGGGGCAGCGCTAACTGATTGATAATCTGCACAACGGTGTTGTCAGTTTCCTTGAGCCAAATGGTTCTATAGCGCCGCCCGTTTACGTTCATTATTTCTTTGCCGCTTTTTCCGCAGTTTTACTGTTTTTCTGCATCAGGGCCCGCACCAAGACCGGGAGGCCGTAGAGCCGGATAAAGCCCCTGGCATCGGCGTGGTTGTAGAGGTCGCCTGTCGTAAAACTGGCGATGCTGGTGTTGTACAGCGAGTAGGGGCTGGTGATCCCGGCGGCGCTGATTGAACCCTTGTAGAGCTTGAGCCGCACTTTGCCGGTGACGGTTTTTTGGGTAGAATCAACGAATGCGGAGAGAGCTTCCCGCAAAGGAGTAAACCAGAGGCCGCCGTAGATCACTTCCCCCATCTTCGCAGATACCGACTGCTTGAAGGCGTAGGTCTGCCGGTCAAGGCAGAGATGTTCCAGTTCCTGGTGAGCGTAGTAGAGGATGGCCCCTCCGGGGGTTTCGTAGACGCCGCGGCTCTTCATGCCCACCACCCGGTTTTCCACCAGGTCCACCAGGCCCACCCCGTTTGCACCGCCGATTTTGTTCAGGGCGTAGATCAGTTCCACCCCGTCAAGCTTCTTGCCGTTCACCGAAACCGGGATGCCCTTCTCAAATTCGATCTCCACGTATTCAGCCTTGTCGGGGGCCTTCTCCGGGGGAACGGTCATTTTAAGCATCCCCTCAAACTTGGGTTCGTTGGCGGGGTCCTCAAGTTCCAGGCCCTCGTGGGAGATATGCCAGAGGTTGTCGTCCCGGCTGTAGGAATCCGTTTTTTTCATGGGTACGGGGATATTCCGTTTTTCAAGATATTCGATTTCCTCTTCCCGGCTCTTGATGTCCCAAGTCCGCCAGGGGGCGATAATCTCCAGGTCAGGCGCAAAGGCCATGATCCCCAAATCAAAGCGTACCTGATCATTCCCCTTGCCGGTAGCCCCATGGGCGATGGCCACGGCCTTTTCCTTCCGGGCATAGTCCACCAGAACCTTGGCGATAAGGGGCCGGGCGGTACTGGTGCCCAGCAGGTACTTGTCCTCGTAGAGGGCATTGGCCTTGAGTGCGGGCCACACATAATCCTCAACATATTCCTTTTTGACATCCGCCACGTAACAGGAAAGGGCCCCCGTGTCCAGGGCCCGCTGTTTGATGGTCTTCCAGTCCGCCTCCTGGCCCACGTCTATGCAAACCGCCACAATGTCGCAGTCGTAGTTTTCCTTGAGCCAGGGGATGATCACCGTGGTATCCAGCCCACCCGAATAGGCAAGCACGATTTTCTTCTTCATATAATTAATCTCCATGTATAGGGTTTATTTGTTATGATAGCACAGAGAGGGAATCATGTTAATTAGAGTCTGTCCACAAAGTAACCGGCTTTGTGGACAGACTCTAATTAGTCCTTTTTCATTACACCGGATTTCTTTTATGAGGAACACATGGCATGACGAAATAGTAGCGAATGTCCTATTTGTATGTGAGATTAGACAAGTCAACGTAAAATTATTGGTGATGAAATTCCTTGTCATGCGGGTTACAAAAAACGAACCATTTAATTTTATATCGTATAAAGATTTGAGGTAAACATTGTCCCGGAACTAAATAATTGGTATAAAAACAATTCGGTTAAATTCATCTGTCTTGCTGTTTTTCCACTGAGCCGCGCCCCCTTTCCGGCCTTCAAAGAGGACGGTTTCGGTATAACCGGCGGCCAAAAGAGCCGCCAGGGCTTCGTCGTAGTGGCCGTCCAGGTCTTCTGCCTGATGGGCGTCGGCGGTGATGATCGCCGGGACATGGCTTTCCCGGAAAAGCCGTAAAAAGGGAACCGAGGGGAAGGTATCATCGGTTTTTTTCCGGTTAAGCCCCCCGGTATTGACTTCCACGGTGATTCCCCCAGTAGCTGCGGTCTGGGCGATTTCTCCGACACGCTTGAGAGTGGCCGTTCCGGCGGGGTTAAAAAAGGGATGGCCCGAATTATTTTTTCTGATTAAGTCAACATGGCCCAGGACATCGAAACCCCCGGCCCGAATCATCCCTTCTACGGTGTCCCAATAAGATGCCGCCAGGGCTTCCCCATCCCCGCCAAAACCGGAGCGGATACCCCGATCCAGATCTTCCCGGCTGCCATCCACGGTAAAGGGTTCGGCCCCGTTGGGGGGAAGGATGTAATGTACCGAACCGATAAGGTAATCCAGGCCGAGACTTAAATAATCCGCATCGGCAGGACCTATTAATCCCGGTATATAATCCACTTCCAGCCCCAAATAGACCGGGAGTTTCCCTTCCCAGCGGGCACGGGCAACGCGGACCGCTTCGAGGTACGCATCCAGACGATCATCCCTCAGATGCCAGTCAGACTTGAAGCCGGTTTTGCAGGTAATAGGGGCATGGGCGCTGAAACCGATGGAAACAAGTCCCTTTTCCCAGGCCCTGCGGCAGCAGGTTTCGATATCGTCTTTACCATCGCAGAAAAGGGTATGGGTGTGGATGCAGGAATAGTTCATAAAGGCGATAATAACATAGATTGACAGAGCCGGGAATAAGGGCTAACATGAATAACAGGAGTTTATGTGGCAAAAGAAGAAGCGATTGAAGTAGAAGGGGTCGTTAAGGAAGCTCTCCCCAACACCATGTTCAGGGTTGAGCTTGATAATCAGAACGGACACCTTATACTTGCCCACCTGTCCGGTAAAATGCGCAAGCATTATATCCGCATCGTCCCCGGCGACCGGGTACGGATTGCCCTCTCCCCCTACGATTTAAGCCGGGGCCGGATTATTTACCGGGAACGGTAACTACTTATTAGTACGGTGAATGCCGCACTGTTTAACCGAAGCGAAATTTCGCATAATCACTTATTTCAACAAGACCCAAGTTGTTCCGCTGCCCCCTGATGCGGCGTCGCAGAAGCCGCTTTCACCGGCAAAGGGGCAGCGTTCGATAAATTCCCGGACCGTATGTTTTAAGATTGCCCCGCCCTGGGAGTGATTCCCCTTGCCGTGTATGACTGCCAGCTTGGGAAAGCTCCGGCGTTTGGCATCCTGGAAAAAGGCGTCCAGAGCGGTCCAGGCTTCATCACGGGTGAGGCCGTGGAGGTCGATCGTCGCATCGGGCTTTCGCAGCAGGAGCCGCCGCCGCTTTTCGCCGGGAGATATTTCTGCTGCCTTACCGCCATGAAGCTCCGGTTCCTCCGCGTCCTTATCGTAAATATCATTCTTCCCAAGCCATGCGGTCAGCGGATGGATCTGCGGCGCGATCACCTGCCGCGCCGCTTTCTCCGGTCCGGGGACATGACCGGCACTTTTAGCGGCGGCTTCCCGGTTCTTTGCGGACTTTTTACCCTGGGGCTTTGCGGTTTCATTGTCCCACTGATCCAGAATATCCCCAAAATCCACGGTCTTCCTCTTAGTAAAAAATGATATCCCTTATTCGCACCCACCCCGCTCCGGTACCGGATTCCGCATAGGCCCAGTTTAGGTGGCCGGAAGAAACCCGCGCCCGTTCCCCTTCCTTAAAGCGGACATTTACCGCCCCGTCCGGTTCGGGAACCCGGCGGGCTTCAGTTTCCCGAACCAGGGCATATTGGGCAGAGCCCGGCAACAAACGCCGTGCAGAATCTCCCAAGCCATAAAGGCAAACTCCCATAATAACGAACAAAATAATAAGAATACTTTTATAACCCCGTGAGAAGGCGATGGTTACGGTGCGAGGGATATTAATTATGATACCGCTTAATATGAGGAGACCCAAACTCAGCAAAAAGCCCGCCCCCAGGAAGACGCGGGGCCGCCATTTTTCGTTTTCCTGGGCCTGATCAAGCCCCAGGACCTGTTCAGCTTCCCGGCGCAGGGGAACCAGGGCCGGCCCGGCAAAATGGTCCCGTTCATTCCGCCGCAGTTCTGCCAGCGCCTCCGCCCGGCGGCCATCGTTCCAAAGCGCCTCTGCCCGCTCCCGAATTTCCCGGAACGCCTTTGGCTGAATATCAGGGAAAGGTATCACTATGGCAGCGACACCGGCGGCAGACGCAGGTGTAGCAGATATAACAGCGGAGACCGGGTTAAGGGCAGCGGCTGTTACGGGAATACGGAGAGCAGGTACATTCAGGGTGAATTCCTCAAAGGCAACAAGAGTTTGGGGGAGCACAAAAAATCCCTCTCCAAGGGGGATAACATTGATGCGGAGGAGGATGCCCTGTTCCCTATCGCCTTCGATTATGGGCGCCTGCTCAAAAATGGCCCCCGGAGGTGTTTTTGGAAGAAAGAGCCGCGATTCAGGGAGGGCCCGCTGGCTTTCCCAGCCTGAGAGGGTGAGGATCAGTTCTGCGGCCTCCCCTACCCTCAGGACGGACGGAGGATTTTTCCAGCCCGGCTGCGGACTGAATTCCGTCACCGGGATACCCTGGACTGTCAGGGTGATGGGGGCGGTAAGGATATGGCCGTCGGGGAGGGTCACCTCAAAAGGTTCAAGGACGACCTGGCCCGCGCCCAGCAGAGAAAATTGGTATTCCACGGCGGTCCAACGTTCATCTATCCCCAGGGTTGCGGCTACCCCCTCGGCTTCCCCTGCGGGCTTCTGGATAAGCCGGGGCTCTGAACTCATCCGTTCCAGGGAAAGTTCCGGGGGCAGGGGGGGCAGCCGGACCTGAACCTCCAAGGGAAGGGGATGATCCACCAGAATGGTTATTGTCCAGGATGATCCCTCGGTGGGGGATTCGGGGGAGCTTTGTACCAGCACACGGGGAGAGCTGAAGTCCTGGGCTGACAGGAGCGGCCCAAAAAGGAACAGCCCAAAAATCATAAGAAAAATTAACCGCAAAGGAAAAGAAGCAAGAAAATCCATGTATCCTTCCTTGTTCGCCTTTTCGGTTAAAAATTTTTCATATTCGTTTTGCATAATCATGACCCTAGTAATCCGGGTCTGTGGAGGGCTCTTCTTCTATCCATTCCCGGCTTTTCCATTGGTTTTGTTCCTTTCGATGCAGATAATCAAACAAAGCGGAACTCCGCTCCTGCATCCCGTTCCCCTCACTTTCCTGCCCTCCTGTGGAAACCCCGGCGGAAGAGGCTTGCCGGGACAGGGAGAGGAGGCTTAATTCCAGATTACGCTTTGCCTCAATCCGGCTGCCGTCAATTTCCAGGGCCTGCCTAAAGGCATCCGCAGAGGCTTCATAATCACCCTTTTCAAAGAGAACTATCCCCGTATTATAACGAATCCGGTAGGATAATTCCTCGCCGGTCTCCGGGGGCAAATCCTTGAGTGCCTCCGCAGAAACCTCAAAGCGTCCCAGGGCGGCATCCCCCTCTTCCAGTGAAATATAGGCCGACCCCAGGCCATATTCGGCATAGGGTCTTACCGGATCATCGTTTACCGTCTCCTCATGATCCAACGCCCGAAGGTAAGCGGCGACCGCCTCGGTATACATCCCCTGGGAATGGTAAAAATTCCCCTCCATGATGAGAAGCCGCCCCGGCAGCCGGGAACAGCCGCCCGGCAAAAACAGCAAAATAGAAAAAAATATGGTAAAGCTCAAAATTTTGATGAATTTTCTCATTGCTTTACTTTCCTCCGCCGGGATTCCAGCAGGCAGCATTTTGACACCCCCAGACTGACAAGGGCAAGGATAACAAAGATGTCCCATCGGGGTTTAGGTTCCCGGCGGCTACCACCGGCAAGCGACTCGGTGGACAGGGATCGCAGATAATCCCCCAGGATCGCTGAGGCATCCTCCCGGTTTCCGTCGATGTAGAGTCCCCGGCCCCGCTCGGCGGCGTTCCGTAAGACCTCTTGCCGCCGGTAACTGACAAATGGTTCCGTTGGAGATTCAGTGTCTACGGTTGGGACCGGTCCCCCTTCTTCGGTTCCAAGACCTATAACCGCAAAGGTGATATCAGCCGCTATGGCCCGGTCAACCGCATCGGAGAGGGAACCGGTTAAGGCTTCCCCATCGGTAATAAAGATGATCACCCGCCGACTGGGGAAGGAATCCAGGAACGCGGAAGCGGCGGCGTCCACCAGAGACTCAAGGTTCGTCCCCCGACCGGAAAGGACGGAACCGCTCAGGCCGCCGAGGAAACTGGTAATCGCCTCGGTATCATCGGTAAGGGGCACCGCCAGGATTCCCCGGCCCCGGCTGATCGCCGCCCCCAGGCGAATTTCGGCGGAACTTTCCGCTAAAAGGCGGCTGATTTCCAGCCCCCGGTCCAGCCGGGAAAAGGGAAATATGGGGACATCCTGAACTTCCATGCTGTGGGATACGTCCAGGGCCAGCACCGCGTCAAGGCCCCGGCGGTATTCGGTAATAGTTTGACTTCCCCAGTGGGGCCCGGCTAGGGCAATGATCAGACAGGCAAGGAATAACCAGAAAAGGCAGCGGGAACACCGGTAACGAAACCAGAGCTTGCCTTCTCCGGTAAAAAGGGCAAGAATTCCCCGGTACTTCCGGTCCCCTATCGCCCTTAAAATGATAAAAAAAAGCAGTACGAAAAAGCCGAAAAGGGCCTTGGGATTATCCATTTCAATCATACCCAGGCCCCCAGCAGATACCGGCGGACAAGGGCAAGGGCAACAAAAATTGCCACGGCGGCGGCGAGCAATGGGACATGCCGGGGAATCCGCCGGATAAGGTTTCCGGAACGGCTCACGGTCATCTCATCGACGGCAATCCGGGAAAAGGCCGCCGCCAGGGCCTCCCCGGAAGGGGCGGCGATGTAGGTTCCGCCCCCGGCCCGGCTCAGAGCCCGCAGGCTTTCCGAATCAAAGCGGGAATCGAAGATACCAGTCCGCCGCATCCGGGTAAAGGGGTCCACATAATCGATGGGGATTTCACCCCCGCTACCCACCCCCACCACCCAGAGGGAGACCCCCAGATCCTCCAGCATGGCGGCGGCGGTTTCGGGGTGTATTGCCCCGGCGTTGTTTTCTCCATCGGTGATCAGTATTGCAACCCGGCGGGGAGCAACGGAATTTTGCAGATGAAAGGCCGCCACCGCAAGCCCCATCCCCAGGGCGGTGCCGTCCCCCAGTTCCGCCACCCTCAAGTTTTCCAGCCGGGAAAAGAGGGCCCGCCGGTCCACCGTGGGGGGCACCAGCAGGGCCGCATCATAGCCCACCGCCGCCAGACCCACCGCATCGGAGGACCGGTTTTCCGCAAAGGATCGGACCAGCTCCCTGGCAGCATCGAAGCGGCTGCGGCCGTCCATATCGATCCCTGCCATGCTGGGACTGATATCCAGCACAAAGAGGATGTCCGCCCCCCGGTTCAGCCAGACCCGTTCAGAGGATTTACTCACCGGCCCCGCAGCGGCCAAAAAGAGGAGAAAAACACCGCAGAGTTCCAGAATCTTCAATAACTTGATTAAGATTTCTCCATTAAAAGGCGGCTTAAAGGGAATCCCGCCGGGAGCGCCCAGGGGAAGTGTCATGGTAAAGGTATTTTTGAACCGGGAAGATAGAAAAATAACAATGGGAATACAAGCTGCGCCCAAAAGGATCATCAGGGGATGCTCAAAGCCGATCATAGCTGCGCCCCCTGCGCTGAAGTGTCGACTGGCGCTGTTTGCACAGCGGCTGTACTTTGCACAGCTTGGCCCAGGGTATCGGTAAAAAGCTTTACCCCATCCAAAATGCCAAAGACATCTTCCTTTTCAATCCCCTCCCCGCTGAACCGGAGCCGGTCAAAACGGCGGAACAGGGTTCCCAGATATTCTCCGGTCAGGACCGGACCGGTTTCACCCGCAGATGGAACCAGCGGCGAAAGGTTGAAAAATTCCCCGGCGGTCATGGCCCGGCAGTTCAATCCCGAAAAATATCCAAGAAAGGTCCTGAACTCTCCTGACAAGAGGGCCAAAATTTCACCATAATTTTCTGAACCGCTTTCGCCCTTAACCATGTTCAGGCGAAGCCGCCGCTCAATCTTTCCCATCACCCTGATAAGCCGCCGCCGACGCCATTTTTCCAGAAAAGCCCCCAGGTGCCGTTTGCTCCAAATACGCCCCCCGATGATAACAAAAATGAGGATGATGATCCCCGTCACGGTTCCATAGATGATAAACAGGGTACCCGGTGCAGGCAGAGGCGGCGCAGGGTTGGAAAGGACCAAATCCTCCCTGCCTGAACCAAGGATCGAGGCGATGTTCACCCTCAGCCCCGAAATTCCCAACTCCGCAATGGGGGGAAGCTCCAGGTCCCCCGGCGCAAAGGCGGTAAAATCTACCAGAAGCTGGGTTCCCCCGCCCCCCCGATGTTCCAGTTCAAGCCGGTGGATACGGATGTCCCCGGTTTGGGGAAGCTCTGCGGAATTGTCCTGCACAAAGGCCGCAGTGCCCACAAAAGCCGTCCCCAGGGGAACCACCAGCCGCGCCTTGTCTCCTACAAAAACGGTCTGGGGTATCAGGTAGGGCTGGCCGCTCCTACGGGCCGGGCCGCCGGGATTGCCCTGCTGGGCCTCAAGATAAAAATGAGATGGTAAGAAGATAGAAAACATCAGCAAAAAAAACGTGAATTTCCCACTCATGCACGCCCCCGGAAAAAGCGGACCAGTACCGCCGGGGCATCATCGGCAACAGAAAGGAAAAGAGGGGCGGCCCCGGCGCGGCGGCAGACATCTTCCCAATACTTGGCCCGGTCTTCATGCCACTGGGACCAGGCGGAACGGAAGGAAGGAAAACCGGAAGCGGCGTGAAACTTTATTCCCGTCTCAGGATCCTCAACGGGGATAAACCCCGCATCGGGAAAATCGGTGTCCAGGGGATCGGTGATATTCACCGCGATCACATCGTGCTTCCGGGCCAAGGCCCCCATCTCCTCTTCCCAACCGGCGCCTGCTTGATGGATGGCGTTTGCAAAAAAATCCGAAATCACCACCACCAGGCTCCGCCGCTTGAGGAGCCGCCCTGCCCCGGCCAGTGCCGTCCCCAAAGCGCTTCCCTGGCCGCCGACCCTGAGCCCCACGGCGGTCCCCAAAATACCCAGAATATGACGCCTGCCCTTTTTGGGAGGAAAAATCCGGGTGATCTCTCGGTCAAAAAAGAGAGCCCCCACCCGCTGCCCCGCCTCTTCCGCAGAAAAAGCCACCAGAGCGGCGGCAAAACTCCCCTGCTCAAAGCGATTGCAAATCGCACGGTTCATAGACCCGCCGGTGTGCATGGAAGCGGAGGCATCCAAAATGATGAAAACCGTGAGTTCCCGCTCTTCCCGGTACATCTTGACGTAGGGAGTCCCGAACCGGGCGCTGGCGTTCCAGTCGATGGACCGTACATCATCCCCGATCTCGTAATGCCGGGCCTCGTCAAATTCAATGCCCTGGCCCTTAAAAACCGAGCGGTAATCCCCGGCGAGGAGATCCTCCGC
>BNUT01000105.1 GCA_025997555.1 Spirochaetia bacterium | reverse complement strand
GGGAAAAGCACCCTGGATGTGCTCCGCCAAAATACCCTTGCGGGCAGGGATGATTTTGAGGTGGTCCTCCTCTCAAGTTATACCGACCAAGAGGGCCTGCTCCGTCTGGGGGAAGAATTCCCCGGTGCCGTTTTGGTACCGGCCCGGAAGGGCGGGCTTATTGAGGCCATTGCCGAAGCAAAACCTGACATCACCGTCAACGGCATTGCCGGGGCGGCGGGGCTGGAGCCTTCTCTGGCGGCAATCAGGGCCGGGTCTGACCTTGCCCTGGCGAACAAGGAAACCGTTGTCATGGCCGGGCCCCTTATTTTCAGCATGGCGGCGGAGAAAAAGGTGCGGATACTGCCGGTGGACTCGGAACATTCGGCGATCTTCAATCTGCTCAATGCCCACGGCAGGGACAACGCGGAGGAAATTCTTTTAACCGCCTCCGGGGGGCCCTTCCGCAAATTATCCCTTAAGGAACTTGGGGCCGTCACCGCAAAGGACGCCCTGGCCCACCCTACATGGAAGATGGGGCCCAAGATCACCATCGATTCAGCGTCCATGGCGAACAAGGGCCTTGAGGTGATCGAGGCGGCACGGCTCTTCGATATGCCCCCGGAAAAAATCAAGGTGGTGGTTCATCCCCAAAGCGTGGTCCATTCCATGGTGCGGATGAAGGATGGCGCAGTATACGCCCAGCTTTCCCGGCCTGACATGCGGCTTCCCATCCATGAGGCCCTCTTTTGGCCGGAAACCACGCTCTCAACCTTCGGGGCTCTGGATTTTGACGCCCTCACCCTGGAATTTGAAAAGCCCGATGAAGAAAAATTCCCCATGCTCCCCCTGGCATACCAGGCGGCCCGGCTCGGCGGGCTTTACCCCTGCGCGTATAACGGGGCCAACGAGGCGGCGGTGGAGGCCTTTTTTGCGGAAAAGGCGGGTTTCCTTGATATCCCCCGAATTGTTGAATATGTGTTGAGTAAGTGCCGGAATACCGATACTTTAGATATGGGATCAATTTTGGAGGCCGACAGGACGGCCCGGAATTTGGCAAAAGAATTTATTGAAAAGAAACAGAGGTAAATGATGTTTATAGTGAAGATCATATTGGGCCTTATCGGCCTGGGTGTGGTGGTGTTTGTCCATGAGCTGGGGCATTTTCTTGCGGCACGGCTCGTGGGTATCGAGGTGGAGGCCTTTTCCATCGGCTGGGGCAAGCCCATCCTTAAAAAGAAAGTGGGGGCCGTGGAATACCGGCTGGGCATGTTTCCTCTGGGGGGATACTGCAAAATGCGGGGGGAGAATGAATTCCAGGAAGCCTGGGAGAACCGTAAAAAAGCGGTTGACCCGGTGCCAGGCACCTATTTCGGGGTAAGCCCCTTCCGCCGCATCGTCATGGTCTTTGGGGGGCCCTTCTTTAACCTGATCTTCGCGGTGCTGGTGCTTTCGATCATCTGGGGTACAGGCTTTGAGGTAAGTACTCTGGACAACCGGATCATTCTGGCCTCGGAGATAAGCGGGGATCATCTGTATCCGGCGGATGAGGCGGGATTGAAAACCGGGGACCGGATCATCGGCGTTAATGGAAAAAAGACCCCCTATTACCACGATATACAGGAAAACATTGCGGTAAATCCGGAAAAAAATCTTGCCCTTGCGGTTGAACGGGACGGTTCCGTGCTGGATATTGAAGTGCGGCCCAGCCTTGATAAAAGTACCGGAGCGGGCAAAATCGGGGTGTATTTTTGGACCGATCCGGTGATAAGCGCCGTCACCGGTCCTGCCGCTGCGGCGGGGCTCGAAGCGGGGGACAAAATCCTTCGGGTAAACGGCGAGGCGATTCTCTATACGGTTGAATTCATCAAAATACTGGAACAAAGTCCCCAGGAACTTACCATTGATTATGAGCGGAAAGGCGCCGCAGCGCAAACGGTTCTTATCCCCGCCTACACCGAAAAGGGCGAGGCCGATTTGGGGATCAGTTACGGGATCGTGCAGTACCGGAATCCCCCGCTCAATCCTTTCGCCGCACTGGTTAAGGGAACACAGGAAACTTATAAAACATTTGTAGTATCGCTGCGGAGCCTGGCCCTGCTTTTCAGGGGCATTGATCTGACCCAGGCGGTTTCCGGCCCGGTGCGCATCACCTATATGGCGGGGGATATCGCCGCAGAAGGCTTCGGCCAGAGCTTCGGCACGGGGATACGCTCAATGGCCAATTTCCTCTCCCTTATTTCCATCGCCCTCTGCATGATGAACCTCCTCCCCCTTCCGGTTCTTGACGGCGGTATGATTGTCCTTTTCCTGATCGAAGCGATCTGCCGCAAGCCCCTGAACCCACGGGCGATCAACGCATTCCAGACCGTGGGTGTGGTCCTTATTTTCGGCCTTATGCTATTTGCGGTATTTGGGGATGTCCTGTATTTAATTCATCGTTAAAAAAGAAAAGCGCCGCCTGAAAACATCAATACAAGATGATATTCAGGCGGCTATTTTTTAATTACTTCTTTGCCAGGCGTGCCAGCAGTTCAAAAATCTGCTGTCCGCCCTGCGTGGTGTTGATACGGCCAAAGGACACATTCTGATAAATCAGGTTGAGTGTGCTGTTCAGCTCAGAGTCATTGGGCAGATGCGCGGTTTCAGGGGAAGTGTGGGCCGACGCCACATCGTGGTAGGCAAACACTTTCTTGTCCGCATCGGTAGCCACTGACGAGGCGCCTTCACGGAATGTTGCAGAAGCAGAAATACCCCGGTCATTGCCGATGATTTTTCCTGCGTCCGGGCTGTTCGCCAGGAAGTTCACAAACTTAACTGCGGCGTCGATATTCTTGCTCGCCTTGTTAATCGTGTATACTTGGCTCAGTTGGGGCCACAGGGCTTTCCTGTTTGCCGCATTCGGCAGTTCAATCAAGCCCAGTTCATCGGTGGTGTTGCTCTGATAACCGGCAAACTGGTTCGACACGATAAAGCCGATGGCGACTTTACCCGCAATCAGTGAGGATGAATCGGCGCCGGTTTCAGCATAACCTGCCGCGATAGCTGCGGGAGGAATGAGGCCGTTATCGCGGTAGTCCTTGAACTGGTCAAGGAACTTTTTCGCATCAGCCGCAGTCACCGAAGTTGTTCCCGTCACATCGTCATAAATCGGTGTACCGTTGTCCCGGAGCCAGTAGCCGAAGCCGGTTGAACCGGAGGCTGTGGAACCGAAATCCTGCAGGGCAAACACGCCGGAGGGCAGCTTTCCCTTTATGGACACGAGATAATCGCGGAATTCCGCCCATGTCTGGGTCACCTTGGGCAGCGGCACACCGGCCTTGTCGAGCAGGGTTTTGTTATACACCAGCGCCGGAATCGTTGCGCCGGTGGACACGGCATACAGCTTTCCGCCGACAGTTCCCGCCGCAATCTGGCCTGCGTCGATTTTTGACGTATCAAGCCCTTGGCCCACATAGGGAGTCAAATCAAGCGGTACGCCCTTGGCGATATAGTCGGGATAGTTGCCGCCCATCTGGATGATGTCGGGCGCCGCCCCGCCTGCAAGCTGGGTATCCACTTTCTGAAAGTGGTCGCCCGAACCGCCGGATACTTCAATGTTGACCTTGATGCCGGGGTTTTGCGCCTGGAATGCATCAATCGCCGCCTGACTCATTTTGACGCGGGTTTCACTGCCCCAGAACGCCCAACGAAGAACGGTGTCGCCGGAAGAAGCGCCGCCGCCGGAAGAACTGTTGTCCGTCTTTCCGCCTGCGAAGACCATTCCCGCACTCAATAAAAGTGCGAGAGCCACATAAGCAAATTTGCTTATTTTGTTCATAAAAGAACCTCCAAAAAATATATTGGTAAGGGATAAATGGAACTTGCAGTTCCTATCCCTTTATACCCGTTGTTGCGATACCCTGTACAAAGTACTTCTGCAATGAGAAGAACAGTACAAAACTCGGTATCAAGGAAACGACCGCCATGGCGAACATCGAACCCCATGAGGACATACCCGATGAATCAATGAAAAGCCGCAGTCCCATGGGAACCGTGTACTTTTCCGGCGAATTCAAATACAGCAGTTGATTAAAGAAATCATCCCAGGTCCACAGGAACGTGAACAATACTGTGGTGATAATCGCCGGCACCGTGAGGGGCACAATGATCCGCACAAAGATGCCGAACTTGCTGCAGCCGTCGATACGCGCCGATTCGTCCAGGTCTTTCGGCAGCCCCCGGATAAACTGCACCAGCAGGAACACAAAGAATGCGTCTGTGGCGAAAAGCTTGGGCACGATCAGGGGCATATAGGTATCGATCCAGCCGAAACCCCGGAAGATGATATACCGGGGAATCGTGGTCACATGGGCGGGCAGCATCAGGGTCAGCATCATAATCGCAAACCAAAACTTTTTGCCCACGAACTCAAGCCGCGCAAAGGCATAAGCGGTGAGCGAGCAGAAGATCGCGTTGCATATAACACAGAGTATACATATCAAAAACGAATTTTTGAAGAACGCCCCGAAGGTGACAATGCCGATGCCGTCCCAGCCTTTAACGTAGTTTTGCAGGGTTACTGCTTTTGGTATCAGGCTGGGGTCGCTAAAGATCGTGTTGCCCGCCTTAAAGGATGCGGCAATCAGCCAGATAACCGGATAGAGCATCCCGATGCCGAGAGCGATAATAAAGAGATTTGAAAATCCCGCAAAAATAGTTTTGCCTGTTTGCCGCTGCATCGATATACTTTTCATTTCAATCACCTCCGTAGCTGACGAGGGAACCGGAAAACTTGAAGGTCAATCCGGTAAGAATGGCGATGATGAGCAGGAGTATCCACGCCATTGCCGACGCATAGCCCATCTCATAGAAGGCGAAGCCCTTGAGGTACAGGTAGAGGCTGTAGAACATGGTCGAGTCTATGGGCCCACCCGTACCGCCTGAAACAATAAACGCCTGGGTGAATGACTGGAAGGCGCTGATCATCTGCATGACAAGGTTGAAGAAAATAATCGGCGACAAACTGGGCAGGGTAATGCTGAAAAACTGGCGGACCTTGCCCGCGCCGTCAACGCTCGCCGCCTCGTAGTATTCATTGGGGATCTGCTTTAAACCCGCAAGGAAGATAATCATGGGGGATCCGAATTGCCAGACCGCCAACAGTATCAGTGTGGACAGCGCATAGCTGGGATCTGAAATCCACGCCGGTGGGTTCACGCCGAAGGCCGCATGAAGGATGTTGTTGACAATACCGTCCGCAGCAAAGAGCCGCCGCCAGAGTACCGCAATCGCCACCGAACCGCCGAGCAGGGTCGGGATGTAGTAGATGGTACGGTAAAACGAGATAAGCTTGAGTTTCTGGTTCATCAGCATGGCAACCATCAGGGCGAAGGCCAGCTTGAGCGGCACCGACACGAACACAAACTTAAAAGTCACCAGCAGTGAATTGAGGAACCGCGTGTCCTTTGGATAGTCGGCGTTCCCCACGAACATCACAAAGAAATTCCGCATCCCGATCCATTTTGGGGGCTGCAAAACATTGTACTGTGTGAACGACAGATACAACGAATAAATCATCGGGTAAAAGGTGAGTACAAAAAACCCGATTAACCAGGGGAGTAAAAAGACATAACTGGAAAGATTTCCCTTTATGACTTTTCCCCAATCTCTTTGCTGCATAAATCCTCCTTAACATTTAATTTCTAAATAATTCTGGACCCGTTTTTCCGGAGGGACCATCACATTAACGACAACATTAGCATAAAAACGTCAACAAACAGCCATGACGTTTTTTTTATTCAGGGTTCCGTCTTTTTCTTCCATTTCGATGAATACCGCCCGCTCGTTGGGGGTTTTATTCGGGGTATGCACCGCAAGGAAAAGTTTTCCCTCCGCTGAATGGAAGAGCATCCCGTGGCCGCCGTCCGCACTGTATAGGGGTTCCGGCTCCTGCACCCAGGGTCCGTTCAAGGTCCCGTCCTGTGAACGGGCCGCGCCGATACAATACCTGCCGTCCTCACCAAAGGACGACCACAGCATTAGCAATGTTCCATTTTGGGTACGGTGCATAAAGGGCCCGTCAGTAACATAACTGCCGGGAGCGCGACCTTTCAATGGATAGGCCCAGGGCGCTTCACCGGCGCGGAAAAGAATTTTTGGAGAAGCGGCTTTGTCCGCCTGCCGTAAATCATCGGTCAAGGGCATGGCGCAGATCTGTCCATCCCCAACCTGCTGCCATTCATGGCAGAAAACCAAGTAAGGTTTTCCCTGCTCGATAAAAAGGGTGCCGTCGAGACACTCCCATTCGGCGGGTGTTACCGGTCCCGGCGCGCCTGCGGCGGTAAGGCTCCAGGGCTGATATGGCCCCCTGATACCCGATTCACTTTTCAGCACCGCCGTACCGCGTCGGCCTTCTTTTGGTTTAAAGGTGGCAAACATATAATATGCGCCTTTCCATTGATGCACTTCAGGGGCCCAAAAATTTGTCTCGGACCAAAAATCTGCGGCGGGACGGAATGCGGGGAATGGCCCCTCAAAATGGGTCAAGCCGGAATCACTGATATAGAAATCGAAACCGATGGCGCGGCTTTTCCAGATATCCTTGTCGGTGGAACCGAAGAGGTAATAAGTACCGTTTTCCAGCGCCACAAAGGGATCGCGTATTTGTATGTCAGAGATATGCATGGAGTCCCTCCGTTTGTACGGCAAAGCCTTTGTTACTATCACCGTAACCAGCGGCCAGCATAGCGGCGGCT
The DNA here is from genome assembly GCA_025997555.1 of Spirochaetia bacterium. Taxonomy (GTDB): domain Bacteria; phylum Spirochaetota; class Spirochaetia; order Treponematales; family Breznakiellaceae; genus BNUT01. The sequence goes on along the minus strand of BNUT01000105.1, from coordinate 2,816 downwards.
ATCAGGAGGCCGCCGTTACCGGGAAGGTACAGGGGCAGAGCGTCACTGCCGCTTTGTTTGTTGTGGCCGTTGGGTAGATAGGTATTCTTTGGGCTGTCAGTCAGCAGAAGATTAAGGGCATCGTCGTAGCGGCCAAGGCGGCAGGCGGTCATGGCCATCATGGGGAAGTCCCAGCCCCAGAGGGACTTCATATCCCACACCTTTAGTACCTTGTCGAGGGTAGCCGCCATAATTGCGGGATCAACTTTGTCACTGTTAAGGATGCCGTACATTGCCAGCATCGAAGGATGGTCGGTATAAAACGGCAGCTCAGTAAACGTATTCGGGCAGTTTTCGTGCGCCAGATACACGCCATCCTTTTGTGCGGGAAGGGCCAGCTTTTCCGCAGTATCACTAAAGCGGGGCGCTTCTCCCAGCCGCTCCAGCCAGATATCCGCCTGTTTCAGGCCCCAGCGGAAATACTCCACTTCATACGCAGCGTTCAGCACAATGCGCGGGTCGTGCCGTTCCTGGGCGGGAATATAGGGGGCGTCCACCACGCAGCGGTCCGGGCTCACCCAATGGACAAAACTCTGCATAAACTCGGCGGTTTCTACAATGATATCCCGGTACTCACGTAAAAAGGCTTCGTTGGGGGCGGCCCTATAGCAGAATTCCGCAAGCATGATCGGATGGGTCTGCTGCCAAATCAACAGCACCGCTATTGAGGACGGTGTGTTATACCCTGATGGGTCGCACATCTTCGGCCACCGGGCCCCTTTATAGCCCTGGGAGACGGCAAGCTTCCGCGCTGCGGGCAGGATTTTTTTATACCAGGCAAGGCTTTTTTTAAGTTCCTCCGGTTTACCCCAAAGGGCAAAATGGAAGGAATGCCAGTAGTGCATTTCCAGATGAAACTTGCCGTACCAACTGTTACAGGTAAGCCCCGTTTCAGCAGGGGGCAGGCTGCCCCGGCTTTGAATCGCGGTGAGATATTGGGAGAGCACGATGCGCCGTTCAAGTTCCTCCGCACGGCTATCGGCAGAACCGGAAAAGTCGATAGCGCCGCCTGTGGCCCAGTAATTTTTCCAGAAATCAATACAGGATCTGTGCGCTTCGGCAAATGACGGAGGATATGCCTCTGCAACAGCATTACTATTGCTGTCAATATTCATAACCGGGATATGAAGGGGCTCAAACCGGAAGGCCAGATCCACAGTATCGGTGTCGGCGGTAAATGCTGCGGAATGTGCGGGAAGCGGACCGGGCGCGGCGTTACAGGACAGACCGGTAAAGCCAACGGTCACGCGGTATTTGACGCTGTCCATCACCCGATCCAGAATGATGCCCTGGGCATTGCCCATGGCGTTTTTTGCGGTCAGGGCGGTGGTATGCAATTCGGGGGAAGTAAAATCGGCGGCGGATTTTTTGTGGCTGCCGTAGGGGAAGCTGATATTCAGGCGCAGTTTTCCTGCGGCCAGGAGCGGGGAAACAACACGCACATGCAGGGTATCTTCATGGGGATGAACAAAAGTTTCGGTGAGGACCGGCTGGTCATCAACCGTAAACTCCGATGATAAAATTCCTTCCCATAAATTAAGGGTTTGTTTGCCGGGTCGGCAGTTTTCCTGCGTAAGGGGTTTACCGTTAAGATCAAAGCTGATCCTGCCCAAGTGAAACTTGTGGGCATTCTGACGCAAGCCCTTAAACAACTCCTCCTGTCCCGCGTCATCCACCGCATAGCTTACGGGCCTCCCCTGGGTGTCAAAGGGGATAAGGCGCAGCCGGGAATCATCCTTTGGAGCATCGGCATAAGAATGCCAGCCCCATTCGGACATGGTGCAGAGGGGGAAAGCATCATCGGCAACAGCATAGTCATCGTAGAAGGTTTGTAGGCCGGTCCAGTCGGCGGTAAAGCAGAACCTGCCGTTACCCACCGAAAGGGGCGCGTCTTTTTGCGGTTTTGTGTAGACCGGATTATGCCGTGTTACCAGGCGCTGTCTGTCGATCATTTTGTACCTTTAAGTGTCTTGGCGCACATCTCGTCAAAAAGAGCGCGGGCGTCTTTGATGGAAAGGGCCTGTACCGCGAGATCATGGGAGAATACGCGGAAAGCTTTTTCAACAGACCCTATAGGGTCTGCATCCTTTTCAAACACCGCTTCTATGATGCCTTCTTGCGCCAATGTATGGGGCATGACCAGGGCGCGTACATCTGTGGGCAAGCCGTCACTTACCAAAGGCTGAATGCTGTCATAGGAGAAGGAAGCGTTGGTTTCAACCACGGCGTCACGGGGTAAATCGGGCATCTGCCCCTGATTGGGCATATTCACATTTGTTACGAGATTGCCGAGTCCCAGCAGCGCCTTGAGTATCTTTAGACCCTCCTCGCCTGATTCCACAGGGGTCATGGTTTCCGTACCGTCCCGGTAAGCCTTCGCCTGTGCAATCAATTTTTCGCGGTTGCTTATGCGCCAGGAAACCGGCGTAAGGGCAAAGCCCCAGCTTTCCGATTGGGCGGGGTTTGCAAGATACCATGAATGGGGGCAGAACTCGGCGAGGTGCCGGTCACCGGCGGCGGCAATGAGGCCGTAGCGGCGGAACAGATCCATCTTCACCCGTTCAGCCGAAGAGAAATATTTACGCCGCACCGTTTCGTCGGGATCTTCTGTCCCGGCGCTCCCGGCGGCAAAGGTAGTAGCCGCTCCCGCCCCCCGGAAACCTGAGTCGGCGTATTTTTCCACAAATTTTTTGTAATAGGGAAAAATGTCGATATCCTTCCATGATGCCTTGTCCATCCAGGTAAAGTGATTGATCCCCACCACCGATGTCCTGATG
>BNUT01000104.1 GCA_025997555.1 Spirochaetia bacterium | reverse complement strand
GTTTTCGGTTCCGGTGTCTACTTTTTCTCTTGCCGCGCTAACCGCTCCACCTTCCGGTAATACTCGGCCTGTATGCTGATTTCCCCAACATCCGTCACAAATATCTTGTCGTTTATTTCCTGACCGCCTGAAAAAAGATTGAAAAAAGTGGTAACATATTCCCGATAATATGACAATGAAGATGATGATAAAAAGAAATTTACCGCAAAGGACACAGAGGAAGATAAGAGAATCTGTATCCTTTCCCCTCTTTCTTTGTGTCCTTTTCTTCTTCTCCGGCCCCCTCCGGGCGCAGGAAGCGGCCTTGCCGATGGAAGATACCTTACCCCGGAATTTCCGGGGAATCAACCTGGGGATGGTCCTTGAGGAGCTTAAAACGGTCCTTATGGAAGACGCTCTCTTCAATTTCCGGGGTGACCGGGATGTGTCCTTTCTGCCCGCCCGGGAGGAGAGCCTGGTAGAGACCACCGGCCTCTCCTTTGTGAAGCGGGCCTTTTTCCAGCTCCGGGAAGGGGAGCTCTTTATCATGGCCTTTACCCTGAATACCGACCTGGTGGATCATTATTCGATTTTTACTTCCCTTGTAGAAAAGTACGGCCAGCCAAATTCCTTAAACCCCCGGCAGGCGGTCTGGGAAACCGAAACCACCCGGCTGGCCCTTGAGCGGCCCCTTACGGTAAAATACATTGATATGACGGTATTTAATGAAATAATCGACGAAGCGGCCACGGTTGAATCCGCAGAAATACGCAGTCGGCAGGAATTCCTCGATGGTTTTTAAGCAGAAGAGGTCCACGGATTACGCAGATAAATTAAAATCCGTGGAAATCCGTTCAATCCGTGGAAATCCGTGGACAATATTCTTCTTCATTCTTATGGTCATACCTTGTCTGGTGTACGGCGCGCCGGGGAAGGAAGGGGCCATCAAATTTGAAAAACGGGATCTCAGTATCCAGCGGGCCGGGGCGGAGCCGGTACTAATGGAGGTGGAGCTTGCCCGTACCGACCCGGAACGGGCCCAGGGACTCATGCACCGGAAAAGCCTGGATGACGGCAAAGGGATGCTCTTTATCTTCGACCGGGATCAGATCATGTCCTTCTGGATGAAGAATACCCTTATCCCCCTGTCAATCGCCTTTATTGCCTCCGACGGCAGGATCATCGAAATAAAAGACATGGAACCCCTCAATGAATCCCCCGTCCACTCAAGCCGTTCGGTACGGTACGCGCTGGAGGTTCCCCAAGGCTGGTTCAGCCGGGCGGGGATCGGTATTGGGGATATTCTACAGATTTGATAATATTGCTATGCTTCCAGAAAGAGGTGTCTTCCCCCGGAGGGCTGTCCTCCATTAGGAGTGCTTTTGTTTAAAGGTTTAACCCAACGGGTCCAGCGTATTCTTTCCGCCTCTGCACAGGAGGAGGCCCGCCGTTTCAGCGCCGATCAACTGCTTCCTGAACATGTCATTATCGCTATCCTTAAGGAAGGGGCGGGGATCGCCTGTAAGGCTCTGATGTTCCTCCGTATTGACTTGCTGAACTTCAGATTGTCCGTGGAAGGCGAAACCCCACGGGTATCCGCCATTCTGGTTCATGGGGATGTGCCCCCCTCGAAGCGCACCAAGGCCATGCTGGAAATCGCCACCGAGGAAGCCCGGAACATGGGCAGTGATTATCTGGGCACCGAGCACCTCCTTTTCGCCGCCATGCGGGAACAGAATTCAACGGTTCAGATCTATCTGAAAACCCGTGCGGTAGACACGGATATGCTGCGGGTGGTGGTCCAGACCACCTTTAACCGGGGTTCCCGCCCCGAACCGGAATACCGCCCCCCTGCGGGGAGCTTCGCCGGAAGTTCCGATGGGGGCTATCAGCCCTGGGTGCTGCACCGGGAGCAGGAGTATAAGTCCCATGGGCCGAGGGTTAGGCCCGCATCCTACCCGGTGCTTACCCCCACTTTAAACGAATTTTCCCGTGATCTTACCGAGCTTGCCCGTGCCGGAAAACTGGACCCCGTGGTGGGCCGCGAAAAAGAGATTAACCGGGCAGTGCGCATCCTTGCCCGGCGGACCAAAAACAACCCCGTGCTGGTGGGGGAGCCCGGTGTGGGGAAAACCGCCATCGTGGAGGGGCTTGCCCAGTTTCTTACCGGGGACGATGTCCCCACCGCCCTTGCGGGCCGCCGCATCCTTTCCCTGGATCTGGGATCCGTGGTGGCCGGCACCAAATACCGGGGCGAATTCGAGGAACGGATCAAGAAGATCATGCGGGAAATTGCCCAGTCAGGGAATGTGATCCTTTTTATTGATGAAATTCACACGATCATCGGGGCAGGGGGGGGCGGAGGGGACCATCGACGCCTCCAACATGTTCAAACCCGGCCTTTCCCGTGGGGACATCCAGTGCATCGGGGCGACCACCCTCGCAGAATACCGCAAACACTTTGAAAAGGACGCCGCCCTGGAGCGGCGCTTCCAGTCCATCATTGTTGATGAACCCAACCTTGAGGATACCCAGGAGATTTTGAAGGGCCTCCAGAAGAAGTACGAGGACCATCACCGGGTACAGTACACCGCCGATGCGGTGGCCCAAGCGGCCAAACTGGCCCAGCGCTACCTTACGGGCCGTTTTATGCCGGATAAGGCCATCGATATTCTGGATGAGGCCGGGGCCATGCGGAAGCTGGAACGGGCCGCCCAGCCCCCGGAAATTTCCGGCATTGAGGCGGAAATTTTGCTGCTTACTGAAGAGAAAGGCGCCTTGGTCACCGCCCAGGATTACGAGCGGGCCGCCGAGGTCCGGGACCGGGTGCAAAATCTGCGGAACAAGCTGGAATCGGTCAGGCTTTCCTGGGAACGGTCTTCCCGGACCGAGCGGGCTTTGGTGGACGAAGCCGATATCCGCCGGATCGTGGCGGAGGTGACGGGGATTCCCCTGATGCACCTTGAGGAACAGGATTCCCGGCGGCTCCTCAACATCGAAGCGGAACTCCACCAGTCGGTGATCGGCCAGGATGACGCGGTAAGGCGCATCGCCTCCGCGATCCGCCGCTCCCGTGCGGGGATCTCAAGCCCCAAACGGCCCCAGGGTTCCTTCATCTTTTTGGGGCCAACCGGGGTGGGCAAGACCCTCCTTGCCAAGCGGCTTTCCGAATACCTCTTCGGCAGCGAGGAAGCCCTGGTCCGCATCGATATGTCGGATTATATGGAGAAGCACAACGCTTCCCGGCTCGTGGGCGCCCCTCCCGGCTTTATCGGTTATGAGGAAGGGGGAGTCCTGACCGAAAAGATCAGGCGGAACCCCTACCGGGTGGTCCTCTTCGACGAGATCGAAAAGGCCCACCGGGATGTGTTCAATCTGTTGCTGCAAGTAATGGAGGAAGGGGAACTCAGGGACAATCTGGGCCATACGGTGAGTTTCCGCAACACGGTGATCATCATGACCAGCAACGCCGGTGTGCGGGAAATTTCCCGTGATACCCGCTTAGGCTTCGGCGCAGGGCAGGGGATTATGAGCATGGCGGAAATCGAGTCCCAGGCCCTTTCTGAACTCCGCCGCCTCTTTAACCCTGAATTTTTAAATCGGGTGGACGATGTGGTTGTCTTTCATCCCCTGGACATGAAACAGATCGAGGCAATCTTCGACTTGCAGGCCGCAGAACTGGCGGAGCGCCTTGCGGAACAGGGTTACGGCCTCCGCATCCTCCCCGCCGCCCGGAAGCTCCTTATCGAAAAAGGCTGGGACCCCAAATTCGGCGGCCGCCCCCTGCGCCGTACTATTCAGAAAGAGCTGGAAGATCCCCTTTCAATGCTGATTCTGGAAGGTACCTGGCCTCAAGGCAGCCTCTTTACCGCCGATGGGCGGAAGGGGAAGATAAACCTGATAGGGAAAATGCCTGTTGTATCCGCAAGCCCATTCGCAGATGAACCCATATTGGAGGAAAAAGCATGATCAATTTACCCTTAGCCGGAACCGGCAAAACAATAGCTATTAAGCCCTCGAAAATAATCGCCGTGGGACTTAATTACCGGGAACATGTAAAGGAAAGTTTGAGCTTTGGTGATAAGGCCCACGAAATACCCACAGAACCGGTACTCTTTGCCAAGACCCCCAATGTGCTCATCGGCCCCGGTGAACCCATCGTCATTCCCGCCTTTATCAAGGACTATCACTTTGACGATCCCCGCACGGACCCGGAATGCGAACTGGCAATTATTATCGGGAAGCGGGGCCGCCACATCCCGGCGGAAAAGGCCTTTGATTATGTGCTGGGCTATACCTGCTTTAACGATGTAAGCCAGCGGAACATCCAGAAATCCGACCCCTCAGGCTGGTTCCGGGGCAAGTCCTTCGATACCTACGGCCCCATCGGCCCCGTGGTGGTAAGCCACAAGGACATCGGGGACCCCCAGCGCCTGGCAATTTGTACCCGGATAAACGGCGCGGTAAAGCAGTCCGGCAACACCGCCGACATGATCTTTTCCATCCCGGTCCTGATCGCCTACATCTCCAAAAACTTCACCCTGGAAGAAGGGGATATCATCGCCACCGGCACCCCCAGCGGTATCAGCCCCATCCGTCCCGGCGACATTGTGGAAGTTGAGGTGGAGAAGATAGGGGTTTTGCGGAATCCGGTTGCGGCGGAATGACAGTGGTGCTTTGAAACGGAGTCTGGGGGTCCGTGTGGTCAGTGGTTCGGAATTGCTGACACGGCTTGCCAAGTCATACAAATAACGTTATCATAATCCCAGCATGAAAGACCGCATCTGTTTCCCCCCCCCCCCCCCGTGTAACACGCTCTTTTTAACTGATTCCGGCTTTTTTTCATATAAAACCGACTTCGTTCTCCGTCAAAATAATTCGCCGCTATATAAAAACAACCCGTTTCTAAATAGAAATAACCTGTTTCTATATCAAACCAACTCACCGCTATATAGAAGCAGCTTGTTTCTACATCAAAATAACTTGTTTCTATATCATCTCAAGTCCAATTTATACAGGAGGTATATATGAGCACAAATTGGCTGCCCGGCACGAGAGTCGGGCAATTAGCGTTGGCAAGGCAATGGAAGGCGGTGTTGACGGCGAGCGCAAGCGGCTGGAGTATTCCCGCCGCGGACGTGACCGCGTTCACCGGGCTTATCACCACCGCAGCTGCGGCTTTGGAGAAGGTGCAGGACAAGGCAACCCGCACCCATGTTGACGCGGTGGCCTGCGATGCGGCGTTTAAGGAGCTGGCCGCGAAGATGCGGTATCTTAAAAACAACTACTTTAACAGCCCGCCGCGCACCGCTTCGGAACTGGCATCGCTGGAACTTTCCCCGCGCAACCCGCCCACCGATGTGCCGCCGCCCCGAAATCAGGTGACCGCGAAACACCGCCCCCTCGGCGACCACCTTATCGAGTTGGTTATCGAAATTGTCGGGGATGTGGTGACGGACAACAAGGCGAGCGATTACGGCTTTAGCGTCTACTGGGGCATCATGCCCGCAGGCGGGGCGTCTGTGGAAGCCGCCACGGGGCGCAAGCGCGAACTGCTGCAAGCGCCGGTTGGGGGCGAGGATTTGCCCTTTTCGCGGTTTACCCGCAAGAAAAAGGAAGTGTTCGACTTTGACAGTGCGGACCGGGGCAAGACGGTGTATTTCTGCCTGCGGCTTGAAAATGCCAAAGGGCAGGTTGGCCCGTGGGGGCCGATACTGGACACGGTGATACCCTGAGGAAGGAGGTTACCACGAACCACACGAAAACCACGAACAAAGGAAAAGAATTCAAGGTAAAAGTTCGTGCGGTTCGTGTGGTTAGTGGTTAATTTGAGTGATTTACGGCTCGTGGTATGCGGGTCTTTATCAGTGCGGGGCGTATGCTTTGCAGAAAATATATTTTTAGGAGGATGTTTTATGAGTAAGACATTCAAAGGCGGTATTTCCGCCATAGTCGCGGTGTTGCTGGCAGCATCGCTTTCGCTAACGGGGTGCGCGAGCGCCCCTACAGCCTCTGCGACAATGGCTTCGCCTGAGAGCGATTTTGAGGTATTAACTTTAACGCCAGTGCAGAAGGAAAATACCCCCGCACCCTCCCCAGCGGACAGAAGGGTTATCATCACTGGTTACAAGGGAAACGCCGCCGCCGTGGTTATCCCTGCAACGATAGGGGGACTGCCTGTTATCAGCATTTGGCAGGAGGCTTTTCGCGACCGTACGGACCTTAAATCGGTAAGCCTACCCGTAGGTCTTACCAGTATTGGGCAGCAGGCATTTCAAGGTTGCACCGGCCTAAAATCGGTAAACATACCCGTAGGCGTTACCAGCATTGGGGCGGCGGCCTTTGGTGACTGCAACGGCCTTGCTTCGGTAAGCATACCTGAAGGGGTTACCAGTATTGGGCGAGAGGCCTTTTCCGGCTGTGTCAGTCTTACCTCGATAATCATACCCGCAAGCGTTACCAGCATGGGGACCGCTGCTTTTGCCCTAACCAACCTTAAATCGGTAAGCATACCCGCAGGACTTACCAGCATTGGGAAGGAGGTCTTTCAATACTGCCTTGACCTTACATCGGTAAACATACCCGAAAGCGTTACCAGCATTGGGGAAGAGGCATTTTCCATTACCGGCCTTACATCGGTAAGAATCCCTGCAAGTGTTACCAGCATTGGGAAGGCTGCCTTTCAGGTCTGCGAAAATCTCACCTCGGTAACCATTGGCGCCAATGTAGCGCTTGATGAGACATCTTTTGATTACAGCTTTGGCGGCTATTATAACACCAACGGCAAGAAGGCGGGGGTGTACACCTTACGCAACAAGGCGTGGAGTTATGCGGCGCAGTAGCGGGCTTTTTAAGTAAGGCATGAACAAACATTCTATGGAGTAAAAACATGAAGAAGAACATTACGGTTTTATTTCTTTTGTTGCTTTCTGTATGCGGCGCTACGGTAATTTCGTCCTGCGCGAGCGCCCCTAATGCTGCAGCGACAGTCGCCGCGCCTGAGGGCGACTTCGAGGTAACAACGGCGGACGGTCAGGTTACCATCACCAAGTACAAGGGAAACGCCGCCGCTGTGGGTATCCCCGCAACGATAGGGGGAATGCCGGTTACCAGCATTGGGAAGGAGGCTTTTTTCAAGTACACCGGCCTTAAATCGGTAAGCATACCCGCAAGCGTTACCAGCATTGGGGAGATGGCCTTTTTATTATGTTCCAGCCTCAGCTCGGTAAACATACCCGTTGGCGTTACTATCATTGGAACGGGGGCCTTTGGCGGCTGCACCGGCCTTACTACGGTGAACATACCCGCAGGTGTTACCAGCATTGGCGAGGGAGCTTTTGTACAATGCACCGGTCTTAAATCGGTAAGCATACCCGCAAGCGTTACCAGTATTGAGAAGGATACTTTTCATGGTTGCATTGGCCTTGCCTCGGTAAATATACCCGTAGGTGTTTCCAGCATTGGGGAGACTGCCTTTCAAGGTTGCACCAGCATTGAATCAATAAGCATACCCGCAGGCGTTACCAGCATTGGCGAGGGAGCTTTTATGCAATGCACCAGCCTTAAATCGGTAAGCATACCCACAAGCGTTACCAGCATGGGGAAGGCGGCATTTGCTTGGACTGGTCTTACCTCGGTAAGCATACCCGCAAGCGTTACCCGTATTGAGAATGTGACCTTTTCCGGCTGTACCGATCTTAAATCGATAATCATACCTGCAAGCGTTACCAGCATGGGGATGGGGGCCTTTGGCAGTTGCAGCGGACTTACATCGGTAACCATTGGCGCCAATGTATCGCTATCCGATGAGATGTCTTTTAATTATGGGTTTGACGACGCTTACAACACCAACGGCAAGAAGATGGGGGTGTATACCCTACGCAACAAGGCGTGGAGTTACGCAGTGCAGTAGGGGGATTAACCGCAAAGGCGCAGAAGGCGAATAAGGGAATACCCCGTTTCGTATCGTTTTCCTTCCTTTTGCACCTTTGTCGCCTTTGCGGTTATTTTTTTTCAGAAAAAGTAAATGCAGGAGCCCGTCCTTTTTAGTGATCTTCGGTTGCAGGGGAGCCGGGGCCTCTGGTATGATCATCCCATGAAGGAAACTATTATTGCCCCGTCGGTGCTGGCGGCGGATTTTTCCCATTTTGCCGCTGCGGCGGCGGATATTGACGATTCCGGTGCGGAGTGGGTTCATCTGGATGTGATGGACGGCCGGTTTGTGCCTAACCTTACCTTCGGCCCCAAGCTGGTGTCGGACCTGCGGTGCCACAGCAAGTCCGTCTTCGATGTTCATCTGATGACCGAGGATCCGGGCTCTCTGGTCCCTGCATTCGCAGAAGCAGGGGCGGATTACATCACCTTCCATGTTGAGGCGGCCATCCACGCCCACCGGGTTCTGACGCAGATCCGCGATCTGGGGAAAAAAGCCGGGGTAAGCATTGTCCCATCTACCCCGGTGTCCCTTATCGAAGAGCTGCTGCCCTTTGCGGACCTGGTTCTGGTGATGACCGTAAATCCCGGTTTCGGCGGCCAGACCCTGATAGGGGAGTGCCTTGAAAAGGTACGGGCCTTAAAACAGAGGCGGGAACAGAAAAAACTTTCCTTTTTGATTTCCGTAGACGGGGGGATCAACGCCGATACGGCTCCCGCTGCCCGTGACGCCGGCGTGGATGTTCTGGTGGCAGGCTCCGCCTTTTTCAGTGCCGGGGATAAAAAAGCCCTTGTGAAACTCCTCAAGGGCATATAATCCTTATGTTTAGATGCTTTTCTGCCGAAAATCGAATGAGGAGTATTGTGATGATTAGAAAGGCTCGCTTCTTCCCTTTAATTTCGGTCCTCCTGCTGCTTTTTTTAGCGAATTATGCTTACCCTCAAACCAGGCAATCCCAAAGTGCGCCGGGCTATACCCGGCTCCAGAGCGGGCTGGCCCTGTATCAGGAAGGCCGCTGGCAGGAGTCGGTTGCGGAATTGCGCCGTGCCAGGGCAGAAGCGGTGGATCGGGAACTCAAGGCGGAAGCCCTCTACTGGATAGTCCTTGCGGAAATTTCCGCCGGTGATTACGCCGCATCCCTCAAAGATATTGATGAAATTGAAATCATGGCTCCCAAAAGCGGGCGGCTGCAGGAGCTGCCCTATCATAAAGGCCGGGCCCTGTACTATTTGGGCCGCTATGATGAGGCAATCATGCTTCTGAAATATTATGCCGACGGCATTTATGCCCCCGCCCCCGGAAGTGAGGCGGCGGCCCGCAAATCCGCCGCCCTGTATTGGCTGGGGGAAAGCCTCTATGCCATGGGCCAGCTTGACTATGCACGGGAATTTTTTTCGATCATCACCACAGAATACCCCCAGAGCGCAAAATTTGAAGCCGCCTCTTACCGGCTGGGACTTATTTCCCAGAAAAAGATAGAAGAAGAATTGCTCTCCCTTTTACAGTGGAGCCATGAGGAATCCCTCAGGACTATTGAGGAATACCAACGGCGGGAACGGTCCTACGACCAGGCCATCATCGCCTATCAAAAACGGATCGCCGAACTTACCGGGGGTTCCGCCAGATCTGAAGTATTTCCAGCGCCGAGTCAGGAGCCGGATCAGCGGCAGTCCGTTCTTTCGGAACAGGTAAAAAACA
>BNUT01000103.1 GCA_025997555.1 Spirochaetia bacterium | reverse complement strand
TATTTTTTGTCTTGTTTGCACTCGTTCTATTATTTGAATTAATCATGACCTCACTTCTTCGTTTCTGTATTATCGTGTCTCCATCTGTCTATCTTGCATCTCATCTCAGACCGTTGGTGGTCCGCGCCGCACCATGTAGGGGGGTGTGGGGGGGGGGGGGGGGGGGGTGGGGGGGGGGGGGGGGGGGGGGGGGGGAGGGGGGGGGGGGGGGGGTATCAATTCTCTAAACATTTCAACCTCTCTTGATATTGTATTTTCAGAAAAATATTTTCTGTTTTTGTTTAATGGTATACCAGTCAGCGATTCAAGAATAGAACCGATATTTACATTCATAGGATTTTCGTTATCGATAAAAGCAACATTACTAAATCCTTCAAATACTTCATGGCATACCGGAATATCAGACGTTATTAAGGGTATGCCAATGGTCGCCATCTCACACATGGAAACACCTTGTGCGTCCGTCCTCGTTGGCATTAAAGCACATTTCGATTGATTTATTACATCAATCATTTTATCATGCGCCAGATATTCCTGAAGCCATATAATATTGGATGCTTTTTCATAATGATCAAAATATCGCCCTTTCCCCACTACCAGAAATTTATACTCAGGGTTATTTTTAGCAATAATATTTACAATGTCAATAGCATACTTTGATCCATCTAAATTCGGGCGTATAGTTATAAAATCATATATTTTTTCAACTGCTTTATCATATTCTTCCTCTTCAAAGATGAAACCGATGTTGTTATAAATAATATAAACGTCATTGCCAAGCGACCCTGGTTTTATCTTTGTCCACTTTTTAAATTCATCAAACATCCATTTGCTTACAAATACAAATTTTGATTTATAAGATATTTTTGGCAAATAGAAGTGCCAAACTCCCAGTTTAAATTTATCGTAACATTCCTGAATAATGCTTTTTATCCGGCCATTGTGTAAGTGTGGATAAGGTTTCGCATACACCTTATTTACATTTAACACTTCATGGCCATGGAAAAAAAATACAATTTTACCAAATTTCCTTTGATTTCTTTTTAAAAAAAGATAATGGTTCCTTATATTTGAAGCATGACAGACAAGAATATCATATTTTTTTGAATTCTTGTAATAGTAAGATAGATTAAAAACATGAATATTATCAATAATATAATCATTTTCTGCTCGAAAATTCAACACATCAACATCCATCCCATTTTTTTTATAGAATATATTCCTTGTTCTAACATAAGCCATTGATATCCCACCGGAGTTATTCGGATAATCCTCACAAAGTACTAATATGTTTATTACACGGACCCCTTCTGTTAATGCATTGATGATTTTTTTACATGCAGTCCCGTCACCATACGGATTATGAGATCGTGTCATTTTTTTATACACTGCTTCATTTTCTATTAATTGTCTTACATTTTCGACTATCGCTGTAGTATCCGTTCCCACAAGCTTTACTGTTCCTGCCTCTATAGCTTCAGGACGCTCGGTAGTATTCCGCATTACCAGGACTGGCTTGCCCAACGAAGGTGCTTCTTCCTGAACACCGCCCGAATCAGTTAATATTAAATACGAGTGCTGCATTAGGTAGATAAACGGCAAATAATCCAGCGGTGGAATTAAATAGATATTTTTTATATCTTTTAACAACTCATAAACAGGCATTTGGACATTGGGGTTCAAATGTACCGGATAAACTATATCAAAATCATTATGATACAGAGCTATCTTTTTTAATGCTTCGCAAATATTAATGAACCCTTCCCCGAAGTTTTCCCGACGGTGTCCTGTAACAAGAATAATTTTTTTGTTTCCAGCGGCAATAACGTTGTAGCCTTTCTGCGCTATATCATTTTTTATACTATTCTGCAGTTCCTTATCTCCTTCAATAATATCTACGCCCATCAATAATGCATCTATAACCGTATTCCCTGAAATAATTATTTTACCACTTTCTATATTCTCACATAATAGATTATTTTTTGATACTTCTGTTGGAGCAAAGCAATAATCAGAAATTCTATCTGTTAATTGACGATTCATTTCTTCAGGCCACGGAGAAGATAGATTATATGTCCTAAGCCCGGCTTCCACATGGGCTATTTTAACTTGCTGATAAAAAGCAGAAATTGCCGCAGCCATTGAAGTTGTCGTATCACCATGTACAAAAACAATATCAGGTTTTGCTTGCTTCAAAACATCGCGCATACCAAGTATCACTTTAGCGGTAATATCATACAAGTCCTGATTGGGGGCCATTATATTCAGATCATAATCAGGCTTTATATTGAATACCTCTAGCACTTGATCCAGCATTTGACGATGCTGCGCCGTAACACAAACTTTCGTACTAAATTTATCAGTATGTTTTTGGAGTTCTTTTATTAATGGGGCCATCTTTATCGCTTCTGGCCTGGTTCCAAATACAATTAATACTTTTTTCATTTATTTTATTTAAACCTATAATAATTTACGTTTACAATCCAGAATATTCTTGTTAATATAAATTATGGAAATTGCCATCCCAAACATTAACCACATAGTTAAATTATAAATCACACTGCTGGCAGAAATACAGCCAACAGAGAAAAATGTCATAGATAAAAAGAGGGAACTGCTAATATATTTGATAAAATCATTTTTTGTCTTTTTTGAAATTGTTAATAATTTATACATCAACGAGAGGTACCATGCCAAAAATAATAAAAAACCAATTATACCGCCTTCAACTAATATTTCAACCCAAAAATTATGCATACTGGTTACGCCAAGCCCGTATTTAACCTGTTGAATAGCAATACTGGCACCACCGCCTACTCCTAATCCTTTAGATATTTTTAATTCGATTAATCCGTTCCCAATTAACTGTTGCCTAATAGATATCGAATTTCCTTGCGTTGATTTTCCAGTCAAATAGGTGGCAAGCACACCAAAAGAAGATGTTATTTCCGAAATCTTGGCATTTTCAGATTTTTTTAATATATCAAGAATGGGATATGTTAAACCTGTAATTAAAAATAATATAACTGTAGCTATAATTAAAAATAATTTTTTATACTTCATACAAAAATATACGGTCATACCTATCGTAAAGGCTATAAAAACGCCCCGAGAACTTGCTGAAATAATGATTATTAATGATAGTATAGCACCGAATATTGGTACATAAAATTTCCTGGAAAATAGACAAAACGGCAATACCATAACAACAAAAATCGCTAAATCATTCGGATTTCCTGTAAAACCAGTTGGCGAGGACATTATACGTAATATGACATCATCAGCATACATAGAAAAATCTTTCGCACCGCGCCGAAACAATGGAGCATATTGAGAATATGGACTATTAGGCCAACGAAAAATCCTAAGTATTTCCAAAATTGAAACAACAAATTCAATAAATACTACATTCTTAATAATCGCAAAAATATATTTGTATCTTTCTATTGTTGTAACCCATGTTGAAAAAACAAAAATCACTGAAATGCCCAGGAGCAAATAAACTATATATCTTAAAGTATAGAGTCTATAATCAGACCAGGCTATCCCCATTATGTACCAAAGCAATATAAAGAAGGGGACACCAAAATATCCATTTGAAATGGAGGCATAAGTGATAAATTTTTTATTGGGTAATAAAAAAATAAAATAAATGAGAATTAAGACAAAATGAAATAGATAAAGATACCAATAACTAAGGGCAGACCCAAATATCACTGATATAACAAACAATTTAACCAGAGAATGGTAATGCAGATTATAAAAAGATTTATTTACCATTGTTGACCTAAATAATTAAGCAACTTCTGTACCTGGTTCTTTCTGGAAAATTCCTTAATTAACTCCCATTTTTTTGAGGGAGGAATCCGCTCTTTCCATTGCTCATACAATATACATATAGCCTTTTTTATATTATTTATGTCTGAATTATCTACGGCCATACCTGAGTTAGTTAACCCGATCAGTTCGGCAGCAACATCATTTATATCAACTAATGCAAGTATATTTCTATTAATAGCTAAATATTCGAATATTTTCCCTGTATAAACACCTTTTCGACCCAGTGAAGGAGAGATTATCAATAACACATCAGATGTTACCATTTCGTTTATGGCTTGTTCGTGAGAAACCCGTCCCTTTTGGAACACATTGTTCCGTAAAATATCAGAAATAACTAATGGTTTCTGATTGCCAACAATTTTTAATATGAAATTAGAAGGCAGTTTGTTCTGTTCTTTTAGGTCCTTTAATGCATGCAATAAATTATCTGGCCTACTACTGCCATAAAAACTGCCTATATATGACAAAGTAAAAGATGACTGAAATAAACATTCTTTATTTTCTTCAAAATCATACCCATTATTAATTTCTAAAAAGTTATCCCTGCTACTATTTTTCTTTAGATCTTCTATTATAGGTTTTGATACGGATACAATTAAATCAGCGTTGTCCAATATTTTCCTTTCTACTCTTCTTAATTTTTGGCGTATCATTTTTGAAAAAAGATGATTCGTTGACATTTCATCACGGAAATCAGCGATCCACCTAATTTTTGGATTATTTTTCTTTATTTCTAATGCTATGAGATGGGGTGCTAAATAGCCATATGTAGAAAGCACAACATCTATGGCTTTTTCTTTCATTATTTCTTCTGATTTTCTTAGAACTCTTTTCTGCCAGCTTATTTTCTTATCTAAAAATATCCGGCCATTTATATAGTTTATTCCCGCCTTTATTTTATGCCAAAATACGGAATCCGCATCATGAAAACGCAAATGCATTAGATCTACTGACCCTTTTATATAAAAAACATTACATCCTTCCCATATAATAGTCTCATTACTATCTCCTTCTGCCAGGACATATACACTATGACCTGCCAGACAGAGATATTTTGCATACGCCTCCATTCGGAATGACGCTATGTGTATTTTGGGATAAAAGAAATTGGTAATAATTAATATATTCATATTTTTATGCCACCTGTTATAATTACAGCTTAAACACCTTCCCATCTTCAATCGCCACACTCTTTACCACATTCCGCATATCCACAACCAGACAGGCTTTTTCGGTAATCCGTTTTGCGTCAAAGCAGCTATGATTAGTCGCAAACACCACACAGTCAGCCTTTGCAATCAATTCATCTGTCAACTCTGAACCGGTATACCGGGTCCCCTGTTCATCGGTAACTTCCGCAATATAGGGGTCGTGATATAACACCTTCGCGCCCTTCTTGGCTACCTGTTCCATTACCAACAAGGCAGGACTTTCTCGCGCATCATCAATATCCGGCTTATACGCAACACCAAGAAATAAAACAGTAGAACCATTCATTGCTTTTTTGTACCGATTTAATGCAAAGGCAATCTTATTCATCATGCGGTAGGGCATTAAGTCATTGATAGCGCCGGCAGTATGTATCATTGAAAGATCAAAATTATAGTTTTTGGCAATATACTCAAGGTAGAACGGATCAAGGGGAATACAATGTCCACCGATACCGGGACCGGGATAAAAAGCCTGAAATCCATAAGGCTTTGTTTTAGCCGCCTCTATCACTTCCCATATATCAATGTCCATTTTACCGGAAAGCAACGCAAGCTCATTTATAAGCGAAATGTTGATGAGCCGGTAGGTATTTTCGAGAATTTTTACCATCTCGGCGATACGCGGTGAAGATACAATATGTAAATGTTGTATTGCAAGACTATATAACGCTGAAGCGATTTGTTTTGCCTCCTCCCCTAGGGCACCGACAACTTTCGGCGTATTATCGGTTTTATAGTCTTTGTTCCCCGGATCAACCCGTTCCGGGCTAAAACAAAGCCAGAAATCTCCGCCTTCCTGTAAGCCCGATTCCCGCTCAATAATCGGTTTCATAAAGTTTTCTGTGGTGGTTGGATAAGTAGTACTTTCAAGACTAATAAACGTACCGGCTTTCATATTCTTGCCAATATCAATACAGGAATTTTCAATATAACTCATATCGGGTTTCTTGAATTTATCAAGCGGAGTTGGTACACAGATAATTACGGCATCACATTCTTTTATACGCGAAAAATCAGTTGTGGCGATGAGTTTTTTTGTCTCATTCACAACTTTAAGAAGATCACTGCCGCTTACATCACTGATATAATTCTGCGCGGCATTTACCGCCTCCGCTTTTTTTTCGCTTTTCTCAAATCCAAGCACTTCAATGCCGTTCCGCGCAAACGTAACCGCGAGCGGCAGGCCGACATAGCCAAGGCCGATAACGCCGATTTTAACGGCTTTATCGGATATTTTTTGTGTTATTGCTTCAAAATAAGTCATGGGGATATTCTCCTGTTAGGAATTATTGCAAACAGGTGATAATCTTTTCTGCACAATGACCATCGCCATATAGCTGGGGGTGTTCAGGTGGAATATAAAGATTTTGTATCGCAGAAATAATACTATCTGCATCCGCACCGGTAAGGGTATTCCATCCGGCAGTAACCAGCTCTACCCATTCGGTAGAATCACGCATAGTAATACATGGCTTTTGAAAGAAAAATGCTTCCTTTTGTACACCGCCGGAATCTGTTAAAACAGCGGAGCACGCCGCTTCATACGCAATCATTTCAAGATACCCAACGGGTTCTATCATCTTTACATGCGAAGCGAAAACAAGTTTTTCTTGTTCCAATATTTTTTTAGTACGGGGATGAACAGGAAAAACAAACCGGTAACTGGATAGATCATTAATCACCTGTACAATAGCGGCAAGCCTCGCAGTGTTATCGGTATTTTCCGCACGGTGAATTGTCAGAAGGATAAAATCTTTTTCATTGATCTGTATATTACTTCTTTCACGATAATACAGCGATACTTCATACATAATATCACCGGTCATTACCACCTGTTTTTTATCAGCGTCAGGTTTAACGGTAGATTTACCATCGGTAATGCCTTCTTTTCTTAAATTGTCTACCGCTGTTTGTGTCGGGCAGAAAAGCCATGTTGAAAGATGGTCGGTTAAGCGCCGGTTCTGCTCTTCCGGCATGAGCATCATATAAGAACGCAAGCCCGCTTCCACATGGGCTACCGGAATATGCAGTTTACTTGCCGCCAAAGCACCCGCCAAGGTTGAATTAGTATCGCCATACACCAAAAACGCGTCAGGCTTCCGGTCAAGGATTACTTCTTCAATCCGTTCAAGCATAAGTCCGGTCGTTTTTCCATGATTACCGGAACCGACATGAAGATTGATTTCAGGCTGGGGTATATCCATCTCCTCAAAAAAACACATCGCTCATGTTTTGGTCATAGTGTTGCCCGGTATGTACCAGCGTCTCGGTAATACCACAGGAGGGATTTTCGCGGATATACCGGCTTAATACAGCCGCTTTGATAAACTGCGGACGTGCACCGATGATAGTGAGGAGATGCACTTAGTTAAATCCTTTTATATATTCCAAAACGCTTTTATACAACCTTTCCTGATAATTCAAACCCAAAAATTCAGTATTATGCCACAGTAAAACAAGTTCCCCATTATGCTTATATACTTGATCAATCAAAACCTTGCAGTACGCAAGCGCATCTTCATAATCAAGATTCATATAAGCCGGACGATCAAGGGTACACTCCATAATGAGCAGCGGATGGATTACCACATTGGTTACTGTTTTTGTCCGGGGATTTATAAACCGGTACGGGCGGCACGTTCCGACACGAAAGCCTACAGAATCAGCATAGGATAACGTAAAGTCATCGGTGATTCCCGCTTGCTCCATATACACCACATCTTCGCTTTCGCGCCACTGCAAAAAGTGATGGCGGCTAATAAGCGTATCAAAACCAAGCTTGTTCCTAAGACGTTCAGCTTCATAGGCTATCTTTTCCGGCTTTACACCTGCCTCATAGCTCACATGAAGCCCCAACTTCGCATCAGATTTGCTCAAAGTATTGATTAAACGGGACGTTTTTTTTGAAAGAAAATTATAATATTTTCTATTAAAAAACGACCCCGCGCTTATTAAAAAATAGATACTCTGTACCGGTATATCAGGTAACGATTCTTTTAGGCCATTATCATACTTAATTATCTTGGGAAATGTATAGAATTCATCATATTGTTCATGACGATATTGTTTTAGCGGAGTAGATACATAATGATAATGAAGCAGATTTTTTATCCATTGTTTACAAACTGTGCTAAATCGTTCAAACCGGAATGGCGCATCAACATCATGGGTTAGATATATTTTGCTAAACCCCTGCTTTTCTTCGGGGACCGTAACGCCAACTTCCCGCAGCCATTTTCGCAATAATATACCGTATTCATCAACCAGCGGCCTATTTCCATAGCCGCTCTGAAATATGATTGAATCTTTTGCACGAAAACGCCCGTGCTGGTCGCGGCAATCCGGCTTTAGGACTTCTTCGTGCCGGGAAAGCAGAAAATAGGAAGAAGCGATAATATCAGCATATAATATTATTCGCCCGTCTTTTTTCTCAATTCGTGGATCGCCAAAAAGTATCGGCGTATCGTCAATTTTCTTAAAAGGTGTTTCCGGTAAAGCAGTTATTTCAAAATTAGAATACGCCGGTACGATAACAATTTTTGTATCAATTGGCGCTGTTTCAATATCTCCATAATAAACTGGCGCGGACTCGGCTTCCGGCAAGGATGATAAAAAATGTATAATATAACGTACTGTTTCCTGGAAGTGAATCATCAAACCGCCTTTTTAAAAAGCGATTTAGTAACGCTCAGTATAGTGCGTACGGCATAGCGCATATTTTTTTCCTGTATGGTTATATAGGGTACGAGTGATGGTCCCCATGCGGACTTTGCTAACGCTACCGGCGGAATGTTTGCTCCCGCCCAATCAAATATTTTAGCGCCCATGTTATATACATCATTTAACACATAATCATAGATTAATTGGTTGATGCCATTTTTAAGATGCTCTGTTATTGCACCCTGAGACCAAGCAATTACAATACCCTCTTTTACCATTAGCCGCAAACCGCCTGCAACCGGTTTACCATTACTATCATATCCAATATATCCTAAAAATGAATCGTTCCCCAAAAGTTCGGCACATCTTGAAAGAGCGGCAGCATCAGTATGATGAGAAAAGCCTTTATCATTACCCCGTGTTTCTAAACATTCAACAATACTGTCCCAATCACAAGAACGCACTATGGAATATCCTGATTTTATCGATTTATTAATTTTATTCTTAATTTGATTAGCCATTTGATTTTTCTCTAAAGGAAGCTTTTGCATAAATGTATACCGCATATCGGTAATAAACCCTTTCCATTGAAAGGGACGGGCGTCAAGAAAACCAACCGGCAATGCTATTTGCCCTCTAATCCCCCGCCTTTTTAGATCATCACTGAAATAACCCATAAGCTCTAAATACTGATTATAAACCCGCTCAGGTCTGTTAGTACCGGAAGTAGTAAAGATAAATGGCAAATAGGGATTGCGCGGCGGCATCTCTACCTGCCCTTTGTTGTTGATATACAAAACCCCTTCTAATTTGGGAACTTCTTTATTTTGCGGACAGTAACAAACCCGTTCCGCTGTTAGTCCCCACATTTCTTCATTCCATTGCAGCCAGCCGTCAAGCCACAATGGGGACGCGGGTCCGTCCCCTATAGTATATGTATCACTTAATCCGTAATCATAAACACCTAATGGGGGGGGGGGGGGGGGGGTAACGTGCTTATTTGCCAAAACAGGATGCAGCGGACAGCGAACCATGGTTTACCCCCTTTTTTAGTAAAACACCACAAAGAAA
>BNUT01000102.1 GCA_025997555.1 Spirochaetia bacterium | reverse complement strand
TGGGAAGAGGAGAGTGTATAGATAGTGAAGGAAGAAGTGGATGCTAGGAGGAAAGGGATGAAGGTGGAGGGGTGGGATAAGAGAGGGAAAGGAAGATGTTAAAAGGGTAAACAATAGAGGGGGGGGGCAGTGGGAATGAGGGGGAAAAGGAGAGGAGGGGGGAGAGAAAGAAGGAGGAAAGGGGGGGGGGGGGATTTTGGACAGATGGCTATTATGTGAGTACGGTGGGAAAGCATGGAGATGAAACAGTAATAACAAATTACGTAAAATCGCAGGGGACAGAAGAACACTACAAACAACTATACCGGAAAAGGGAGAAAGAAGAGCCTTCGTTGTTTGACTGATTTTCAAATGAAAATCCTCAAATACTCCGCCGCTCTGCGGCGGAGATTTTTATTAACTTCAAGCCACGGTTCGGGTAGGCGGCTGAATGAGCGCCAAATGCCGTTCCTCATTAAGGCCGGGGACCGGGCAGGGAAGCGCCTCCCATTTGCCTGAATATTTTTCAACCGCCGTCATTTCCGTTTGTATCGCCTCCATCCGGCCCTTGTACGCCGCAAGAACCCCGCCTTCGGCGAGCAGCCTGAACAGGCCCTTGAGTATGGGCGGCTCCAATGGCCGGAATGCCCGGAAGGTGATAATGTCAAAACGCCCCGGCGCCTGTTTTTCCATTTCTCCTTCTTCAATAATCACATTGGAAAGCCCCAGCACAGCAATGGTGTTTCGCAGAAAGCCTGCGCGGCGGCCCATCCGTTCAATAAGGGTGAATGAAATATTCGGCAAAGCGATAGCCAGGGGAATCCCCGGCAGCCCCGCGCCGGAACCCGCATCGGCGATAAGCAGATGCTCCTGAATTTTTCCACACGTTTCCAGGAGATGCAGAATAATGCCCAGCGGTGCCAATGAATCAAGGATATGTTTGGTTACCAGTTCGCCGTGATCCTTTGCGCCAACCAGCCCGTAGGCGGGATTGAAAAGTTCGATCTCGGCGATGTATCTTTCGAGCAGACCAAGAACCGCTTCGGTGCGGGGAGTAATGATGGCATCAACTACGGGATCAGCTTTACAGAGACATTGCAGCCCATCGCTTAAAATTGGGTCCACTTACTTATTGATCCACACCGTCATTTCCCCGATCCGGCGGTTCGCCCATGCGTAGTAGGGAATCAGATTCAATTCCTTTTCCTCATAGACGGCGTCCCCCGCTTCAAGGGGCCGGTAGAGCTGGTCATCATTCCAGTCTTTTTCCTTTTTGCCCTTGAATGAAATAGTAACCACGCCTTCAAGGAGATTTTTTTCAAACTTGAACAGAACGTTTTCAGGTTTTCCCGCATGGAGTTTAAAAAGTTCTTTCCCGTTATCCGCTTCTTCAAGGCAATAAACCATTGGCCCCCGCATGACGGCGACTTTGCCGGTATTTTCCCGCACTTTTGGATTAGCCTCGACAAAAGAGACGGGCATATCGAAACGGAGTTCCAGCTTATCGCCGTTTTTCCATTCCCTTTCAATAACGGCATAGCCATCTTCGGTTTTATATTCAACATTGCCGCCTGAAAGAGTCAGGTTAAA
Organism: Spirochaetia bacterium; assembly: GCA_025997555.1. Classification (GTDB taxonomy): domain Bacteria; phylum Spirochaetota; class Spirochaetia; order Treponematales; family Breznakiellaceae; genus BNUT01. Next base: position 8,260 of record BNUT01000102.1, on the reverse strand, counting down.
ATGGTTACACCAGCCGGGGATGCGGAGGCCGTAGCGGAATTTTGCCGAGCCGTCTATTTTGAAAGAAACGCGCACGGTATCTTCCCAGGGATAGTTGGTTTCGATTTTAACGCCGATTTTACTACCGGCAATTTTTACCGTTGAATCGCTTCCGATAAAGAGATGGGTATAAAGGGCGCCCTGATTAAAAGAATGCACATAACTCCCCAACGAAGAAATGATGCGCGCCAGATTGGGAGGGCAGCAGGCGCAGGCAAACCACTTCTGCCGTTGGTTTTTAACATGATGCATACGGCGGTCTTTCAAACACGCTTCGGGGAGAACTTCCAAAGGGTTGACATAGAAGAAAGCTTTGCCGTCCAGATCCATGCCGCTGATGATTCCGTTATACAGGGTTTTCTCAAGCACATCACCATACATTGAGCGGGGGCTCATGGAAGCCATACGGCGGGCAAAAAAAGCCAGGCCTATGGCGGCGCAGGTTTCCGCATAAACCGTATCGTTGGGCAGATTGTAATCGTAGGAAAAAGATTCGCCGTAGGCCGATTGCCCGATAGCGCCGGTGATATACATCTGCCGCTTTACGATATTTTCCCAGATATCGTTACAGGCCTTCATCAGTTCTTCATCGCCGCCAATGCGGGCGCTATCTGCCATGCCCGAATACAAGTATACCGCCCGCACCGCGTGGCCTTCGGCGATGTGCTGCTCCCGCACCGGTTTACCCGCCTGATAATATTGATATTGAACGAAGCTATCCTTCCAGTAAAAGTTATTTTGATTTTTTTTCGTCTCTTCCTCAAAAAAGAGCGGCTTCTGCCCCCGCTGATCGATAAAGTATTGCGCCAGCTTTAAATGTTTTTCGTCCCTGGTGATTGCATAAAGCCGGAACAAAGCCATCTCGGCAATTTCATGGCCGGGGTATCCGCGGAGCTTCCCCTCTCCGGGGCCTATGTGTTTATCGATACAATCCGCGTAACGGATAAGGGCATCCAGAAGCTTTCGTTTCCCCGTAGCCTCAAAACAGGCAACGGCGGCCTCAAGAAAATGCCCGAAACAATAAAGCTCGTGGTTGTCCTTCAAATTGGTAAAACGTTTATCAAGGCCGTTGACAATATAGTACGTGTCAAGATAACCGTCCGCCTGCTGGGCGTTACAAATAATATCTATGGAATCGTCAAGATTTTTTTCCAGTGCCGGATCGGGATGCCAAACCAACGAATAAGCGGCCGCTTCAATCCATTTCGCAAAATCACTATCCTGAAAAACCATGCCGCCAAAACCAATATCTTTGGGCACACCGTAATCCAGTTCCGGATGGGTCAGCTCCACCGCCAGCTTAAAATTCCTCATGCAGTAGCTGGGCTCCGCGCCGCTTACGCGGTCATTGAGGGCCTCCCACTGGTAGGGAATCACCTGGGTCCTGACCCGCTCCATGAAGGGGCTCCAGAAAGTGTCGCCGATTTTTACATCCTTGAGAGGAATAGGGGTGGTGTACTTTGATGAGTCCATGGTATTCTCCTAGTGAGCATTCCGCCGTTAGAATTACTGCTTCTTCCCCGGTTTACCCTGTTTTTCCTGCATCTTCCGCAGAGCTTCCGCAAAGGGATTGTACATGGTGCCGTCATCGTCCTTGCCGCCGGAACCGCCAAAGCCCCCTGTGCCCCGATTATGATCGCTGCCCCCGGGCTGCCCGGCAGGACGTGGCCCCGGCCTGAATCCGCCCTGACGATTGTCGCTGCGATTTTCGCTGTGCGGAGCCTCACGGGTATTACTGTGAGAATTTGCACCGGAAGTACTATGTGAAGTTTCGCCGGATACACCGGCATCGGCCTTTTCGGTTTTCTTGACCGTCACCGCCCGCTTTTTGTCGCCATGTCCTCCGGCGGAATGACTCCCCGGTGTCCTCTGTACAACCGAACCTTGTCTGGCTCCCGCCGCGTTGTGCTCAGGCTTCTGCTGCGCCGGATCGCTTTTCCGTGACAGTCCGATACGGCGGCGGTCCAGGTCCAGGCTGATGATGCGGAATTCCAGCACATCCCCCACCTTTACCGCATCCATGGGGTCCTTCACAAAGTGATCGCTCAATTCAGAAATGTGAACCAGGGCGGTTTCCTTGATCCCCAGATCCACAAAGGCGCCGAAGTCCACCACATTCTTGATCTTGCCGGTGATCATCATCCCCTCGTGGAGGTCCTCGAAGGTCACCACCCCCTTCTGCATGATCGGCTTGGGGAAGCCGTCACGGGGGTCGCGGTTTGGCTTTTTCAGTTCCTCGATAATATCGTTGATGGTGGTGTCGCCAACGCTGTGTTTTTCTTTAAGGTTTTTGATTTCATCATGGCTCAGGTTGCCGGTGGTGGTAATCGTTTCCCGTATCGCCTGCGCCACGCCGTAGTTTTCAGGGTGCACCCAGGTGTTGTCCAGCGGGTTCGGGCTTTCGGGAATTTTGAGGAACCCTGCGCACTGTTCAAAACTCTTCGGCCCCATGCCGGGGACGGTGACCAGTTCTTCCCGGCTGGCGATGCGGCCCTTCTCGTCCCGGTACTTCACGATCTTTTTCGCCAAAGAGCTGTTGATCCCCGAAACGTATTTGAGCAGGGACGCGCTCGCGGTGTTGAGGTTGACCCCCACGTTATTCACCACAGACGAAACCACCTCATCCAAAGTTTCGGAAAGTTTTTTCTGATTCACATCGTGCTGGTAAAGCCCCACCCCGATGGATTTAGGATCAATCTTGACCAGTTCCGCAAGCGGGTCCTGTAAACGGCGGCCGATGGAAATGGCCCCCCGGATCGTCAGGTCCAGTTCGGGGAATTCCTCACGGGCAATATCGCTGGCGGAATACACCGAAGCGCCGTCCTCGTCAACCACGGTGTAGAGCACCTCAAGATTGTTGTCGGCGATTACCGCCGTCACCAGTTCCTGCACATCCTTGGAGCCGGTGCCGTTCCCCACGGCGATAAGCTGGATGTCGTATTTTTTCACCCCCTCAAGGATGGCCCGCTTGGCCTCCTCGACTTTATGGTTGTAGATGACAAAGTTCCCCAGGTATTTACCGGTGTCGTCCAGAAAGGCGCACTTGGTCCCGGTGCGGATGCCGGGATCGATCCCCAGCACACGGGTCCCCTTGATGGGCTGCTGCATCAAAAGATTTTTGAGGTTCTGGCTGAAAACGGAAATGCCGTGATCGTCTGCGGCATCGCTCTGGTCCCCCCGGATTTCCCGGATCACCGCCGGTGAGAGCAGCCGCTTAAGGCCGTCCTCAATGGCGGTCTTGTGGTAATCGTTGTGGAGGACGTACTTGTTCTGCAGCATTTCTGTGGCAGCGTTGTCGTCCACATCAATGGTGATTTCCAGCACCCCCTCCCGCTCGCCCCGGTTTACCGCCAAAATGCGGTGGGATTTGATCTGCGAAAGGGGCTCGGTGTAATCCCAGTACATCTGATAGGTCGAAGTTTTCTTGGCCGCATCGTCCCCAACTCCCGCTTTTTCGGAAGCCTTGACAATGATCCTGCCGTCCTTTTGATAGAAGCTTTTTACTGCGGCCCGGTTTTCCGGGTCCTGGGCAGTTTGATCGGCAATAATATCCATGGCCCCTTGCAGGGCGTCCTCCGCAGTGGCCACCGCAAGCTCCGGGTGTTCGGCGATACGCGCATCCCCTTCGGGAACGATAAACTCCGCCGCCTTTGCCAGAAGGGCAGTGGCTTCCAGTTCCCGCATGGCCTCCGCCAATGGTAGAAGGCCCTTCTCCTCGGCGATCATCCCGCGGGTTTTTTTCTTGCGCTTATAGGGGGCGTAGATGTCTTCAAGTTCCGTCAAAGTGGCGGCCTTTGTAATATTTTCGTAAAGCGGCTCTGTCAGTTTTCCCTGTTCAAAGATACCCCGGATAATCTCAATCCGCCGGGTTTCAAGGTTCTTCCCGCTGTTAAAAAAATGTTCCACATCCCGCACCTGCACCTCGTCCAGGCTGCCGGTTTTTTCCTTCCGGTAGCGGGCGATAAAGGGGACCGTGCTCCCCTCGGCCAAGAGGCTGATAACCGCCGAAACCTGGCTCATGTTCACCCTGAGGGTTTCGGCAATACCCTTCATAAGGCTCACTTCGTTTACCACAAGGGCGTCAATAAATTCCTGATTTAATTCCATAGGGTAGCAGTATATCAAAAATGTGATATACTGTTAAGCGGATATTAAGGAGATGATTATGAGATTGGCATTGCTGGTCATTGATATGCAGAAGGCTTTTTATGAGGATTACGGAAAAGAATCAATGGATAATGCGTCAAGGCATATAAATGATGCAGTAACATTGTTCCGTAAAAAAGACTATCCCGTTATCTGGATTCAGAATGAAAACAGGAAGGATAACTTACTGCCCGGATGCGCCGAATTTGATATGATAGACGCCTTACTGAAACCGGCGGATGGTGAAAAAAGAATCGTAAAAAGATATGCCAACAGTTTTAACAAGACCGACCTGCTGGAATACCTTCTCGGTGAAAAAGTTGATACCGTTGTTGTTACCGGCTATAATGCGGTATATTGCGTCTTGTCAACCTACCGCGGCGCATCGGATCAGGACCTAATGCCCATATTATTAAAAAACGCCTCCGCAAGCAATAAAAAAGAAAGCATAACCTTTGTTGAGGATCTATGCGATCTGGTATCCTTTCGTGTGCTGGAAAAATTATTGGGCTAACGCGTCTATATAAAATGCCTCACACTCTTGCCTTCCTGAAAGCCGTTGATGCGGGCCAGGATGTATGTAGAAAAGGAGGCGATTATTACGTCCAGGAAAGCGCCTACGGCGACAAGATAGAAAGCCAGGGGTTTGAGGATCAGATAGCCGGTTTCAAAGCCCCGGCCGTAGCCGAGACAGAGGGCCGCAAGGGCGGTGTAGGCGCCGTCACCGGGATGGCGGGCAAGGAAGAGGGAAATGGCAAGGGCGCGGAGGCCGATGGAAAAAATAACCCCTATGGGAATGTCCAGACTGGATTTGGATTTGGTGACCACGATAAAAGCGATGACCGCAACCATGGCGCTGCCTGCCCTGCCGAAAGTGGCAAAGAGACTAAGGGTTACTGCGTTGGAGCGCCGGCGGGCGCCGAGGTTTTCCTTGGTGTGACGCAGTAAAACCGGCAGGGAAAAGTTGATGTCCCCGGAGAAAAAAGCGGCAATAGCGGGGCCCAGGGAGCCGTAGAGGATCACCCATGGGTTGGTTTTGGGCTTAAGTAAACGGATAAACATGGGCAATATAACGAAGCCCAGGATAAGGCTAAACACTCCCAGCAGGACAATAATATCCCGGAAAACTTCGGCCTGTACTACGCCTTTAAAACGAACGGTCCAGTAGGCCGCAAGGGTAATCATTATAAAACCCAGGACTTCCGAAAAGAAGGAGGCGATGTGGTAAAAAATCCGGGAGAGGGAATCCACCAGGGCGATAACGGGCTTGGTGTAATTACGGTCGTAGGAAAGGCCCATGCCCAGAAAGAAGGCGAATACACAAACGGGAAAGAGGTATATGCCGTCACTCACCAGAATCTGAAACATATTTGAGGGGAAGAGGGCAAGGACGTTGTCCGCAGTGTTCAGGGAGACCACTTCAAGCTGCTCCTCGAAAATAAATGGGACGCGGGCAGGGGGAAAAAGCAGGGTGACGATGATCCCGGCGCCGATGACAAAGACGGCGCTGCCGATGATCAAAAGGAAGGACAAGAACACCAAGCGCCAAAACCGGCCATCAAGGCGGAGTTCATAAATGGCAATGGTCAGGGAAAAAACCAAGATGGGGATGACGGCGTAACGGCCTACCCCCAGGGCAAAATTTTCCAGCCAGGCGAGGGCGTCAAGGACGAGCTGATTATCCTGGGGTAAAAAATTCCCCAGGATAATGCCCGCGATGGAACCGATTAGTAGTTTTACCCAAACCTTCATTTATATCTTACTTTCCAAAGTACTGTTGGGCGTTGCCAAAGGAAATGTCCCGGACCATGCCCCCAAGGAGCTTGAAATCATTGGGGATTTCCCCGTCCTCCGCCCAAGTCCCCAGGATATTACAGAGGATGCGACGGAAATATTCATGCCGGGGATAGGAGAGGAAGCTGCGGGAATCGGTGAGCATTCCCACAAAGCTTGAGAGCTGGCCGATGTTCCCCAGGATCTTCATCTGGTCTTCCATGCCGTCCTTGTGATCCAGAAACCACCAACCGGAACCGAGCTGCATCTTACCGGGAATACCGGGGCCGCCGTCTACGCCGTTCCCCTGGAAGCCGCCCATGACGGTGCCAAGGGTATAAAAGTCCTTGAAGTTGAGGCTGTAGAAGATCGTCTTGGGGAGCTTGCCCTGTGACTCAAGGTAATCAAGGAACCGGACCATTTTTGCCGCCACGGGTTGATCGTGAACCGCATCGTAACCCGTATCCGCCCCCAGGGCCTTGAATGCCCGTGAATTGACGTTCCTGATGGCGGCGATATGTATCTGCATGGCCCAGCCCTTGTCGTGGTACTCCGCGGCCAGCCGGGTCAGGATAAAGGTTTTCCAGGATTCCGCATCACGGGAATCCGGGGCTTTTCCCGCAAGGGCGGCGGCAAAGGTTGCCCCCGCCTCTTTTTCCCAGGCCCCTTCCTGTACCGCACCGTTACCCGCCCCCTTCGTTGTTTCAAAGGGAATGTATTCCAGGCCGTGGTCGGAAGCCCGGCAGCCGAGCTTGTCAAAGAAGGCCACCCGGTCCCGAAGAACCCCCAGGAGATCATCCAGATTGCTGATGCTCTTCCCCGCAGTTTTTGCGAGGGTGGCAATATAAGCGGCAAATTCGGGCTTTTCAATGTTGAGTACCCGGTCGGGCCGGAAGGAGGGAAGCACCCTGGTTTGGGTCTTTCCGGCGGCCCGTACTTTTTCGTGCCATTCCAGAGTATCTGCGGGGTCATCGGTGGTGCCCACCGCATAGACCTTAAACTTCTTGAAGATCCCATAAACCGAAAATTCCGGATCGTTCTTGATACGTTCATTGGCCGCCTTCCAGATTGCCGGTGCGCTTTCCCTGTTCAGGGGTTCGGTGATATCGAAATAGCGCTGAAGTTCCAGATGGGTCCAGTGGTACAGGGGGTTGCCGAGGATGGTCGGCATGGTTTCCGCCCAGGCAAGAAATTTGTCGTAGGGCTCCGCATTGCCGGTGATCAGGTTTTCATCAACGCCGTTTGCCCGCATCATCCGCCATTTATAGTGGTCACCGTAGTGGTTTTCCCCCAGCCAGATATTGGACAGGTCGGAAAACCGGCGGTCCTCCGCAATGTCCCGGGGCGGCAGATGACAGTGATAATCAAAAATCGGCTCCCCCGCCGCCGCTTCGTGGTACAGCTTGCTGGCCGTACTATTAGAGAGCAAGAATTCTTTGTCCATAAATTGTTTCATAGGTCCCTCCGTCCCGTTCGAGAATATGTATCAGAATACCCTATGGACGGGGATTCCGCAAGGCCGCGCGGTCCACGGGCACAGACACGGCGGCGGGAGGGCGGCGCATTGCCGCTTCCATCGCCCGTCCTCAAAACGGCGAACATGGGTTCGCCGTTTTTGCGGGTTCGCGATGTTCAGCGGCAACGCACCGCCCTCCCGCCGCCTGCCCGTGATCGTTTTGCCATAGGGAAGTGCTTTGTCGGTCCCCTTTGGGGCAAAAAAAGGCCGTCTCCCTGCAAAGGGAGGCGGCCTTTTCGCGCCAAACACGCTCGTTCAGTGGTGTCTGGTTAGCTTTTGCTTAGAGACCAAGCGCCTCAAGTTCTTCAGCGGAAAGGTCAAGTTCAAGCTCAATGGCTTCATTGTCAACGGATTTCGTAAAAGCACTACTACCATTCTCTTTGTAAAGGGCATTACCTACCCGCCGATAGACATCGGTGTTCTCCTTGTAGTTAGGCGTAACGGCACCATCCACTGTTTCTTTGGTCCAAGTAATGACAATGAGACCACCGCTTACTCCATAAGTACCTTCCCTCATGGTCTCAGAGGTAACAGTAATTTCATAATAGGTAGCTTTACCGTCGCTTCCTAACTCAATAGAGTATTTGGTGGTGCCGTCATCCCAATCATACGTCCCAATCTCACACGCTGTAAACGCCATGCCGACAGCGAGAACCACGAACAGGCCGATAAGGGCCTTAGAAACCGAAAGCTTTTTCATTAAAAAGCCTCCTTACATTTATTAACCTTCCCACAAGGGACGGTTTCTTTCTGCCGTTCACACGGCGTGAAATACAGAGGATATAA
>BNUT01000101.1 GCA_025997555.1 Spirochaetia bacterium | reverse complement strand
CCCTCGGAAGGAACGGCGAAAGCCGCCCGGTCAAAACCGGTGAAGGCCGGTACTGTCGTACCGGACAGTGTTTCTATCGCGGAGTTTATTGATTCCCTGAAAGAGCCCGCCCTGAACTTTATAACCACTGCGGCGCAATTCCTGGACGGCGCCCAGTACGATCCCTTTATCACCCCGTGGACCTTCCCAAAAATTCAGGCTAAACAGACCTGGACGGAATTTGCCGCATACCTGGAACGCCTTAAAACCATGGTGGAATACGGATACGGCGCCCCCCACCGGGACGATAAACCGGCAACACGGTTACTGCGGAGTTTGGGCGGGAAGATTATCGCCCGTCCGTACATAGCGATATTCGCCTACGCCTATGGTGTCCTATCACTATTGCGAAATATCCTTGGCGCCGATGCCTCCGGGCTTGAAGCAAAGGCCCTGGCGGATCACTGGAGCCTGGACCGGAAGCTGCGGGAATGTTTCAGCGGCTGCGGCATAAGCGGGGATGAGGCCCACCGGGTTTTGGAAATCATGAAGGCGGTGCTGGCCCGTACCAGCCCGGCGCTTGCGTTGCCGGAGGAGCCCAAGGATGCCGCGGATCAACCGGCGGTACCTGCGGACAAAGCGGTTATTAAAACTGTTGCCCAGACCCTGTCCCCGGCGGAAACCCTTATCCTGGAAAATTATCATGCGGAGGATTTCCGGAAACTCCTGGGGGTGAATATCTTTGAGGATACCATCTGGTTCAACAAAGAAGCCTTTGAGGAAGTTCTCCTCTATGCGCCCCTGTTCATAGCCCTGGAAAGCGGCGCCGCATTGGAAACGGTTTCCCGCCCGCCGAAAAAGGCCGCTCCGAAAGCAAGGGCGGCGGCAACGCTGGTACCCGCAGAAGATTGGCTGGACCGGGTCGCAACGATAGGAGAACTGTACGAGGCATTTACCGGGGCGGAAGCAAAATCCGCCTATCAGCTTGACGGGCTGCTGGGGGCGCTTGGGAGCGGAGGTCCCGGGGACCAAGGTCCCTTGGAAAAGTCTGGAGCCAGAGGTTCCTTGGGGAAGGGGAAAAAGTGATGAGGTAAGCGGGGCCGGAGTGAATAAATTCACCCCGGCCCCGGTTTTTTTGTTGCTATCTTACTTGACATAACCTAGTATTTATATATGATTTCATTATATGGAAACTTGGAACAAGGGAACAGCCGATGACCCTCTTTGATATCCCCTATTTTTTACGCAGTTTTCCAAATCTTCTCATGCACTTGCCGATTACCCTGATAGTGGCCTTCGTTGCATTTTTCATTTCCCTTTTGCTGGGATTTGTTACCGCGCTGATAAAAATCTACCGGGTTCCGGTACTTAAATACTTCGCCGGCATATACATTTCCTTCATACGGGGAACACCCCTTTTGGTACAGCTCTATTTGATCGCCTATGGTATCCCGAAGATATTATATTATTTTCAGTATCAGTACGGTGCATTTGGGAATTATAATGTGGCCCTCATATCTCCCATTGTTTATGCCATAGTCGCATTTTCAATTAATGTGGGGGCATATAATGCGGAGATGATACGATCTTCCATTGAAGCGGTGGGGGCCGGTCAATTCGAGGCGGCCCAGTCCGTTGGTATGACCCAGGTACAGCTCATGCGGCGTATCATTATTCCACAGGCTTTGAATGTCGCTATCCCCAATCTTGGCAATACTATTATCAGTTCTATTAAGGAAACCTCATTTATTTTTGTTATTGGTATTATCGATCTGATGGGGGAAGCGAAGATTATCGGCGCCAGGGGATTGGCTTTTCTTGAGGTGTATGTGGCGGCGGCACTGATTTACTGGGTTGTGTGTTTCGGATTGGAAAAATTATTTGCCCATCTTGAAAAGCGTACAAAAAAATATGAAAAAAGCATCAGAGGTGGAACGGATGCTTAAAGTCAGAAATTTAAAAAAAAGCTTTGGTGAGAACGAAGTTTTGAAAGATGTAAGCCTGGAAGCAAAGAAAGGCGAAGTTATCGTGATCCTGGGGCCCAGCGGGTCAGGGAAAACAACCCTGCTGCGCTGTATCAATTTTTTGGAACTGGCTGACGAAGGGATAATTGAGCTGGATAATAAGGTGATTGATACCAGCATCAAGCCTAAAGGGCATGAAATTCTTGATGTCCGCCGTCATACTGCCATGGTGTTTCAAAATTACAATCTTTTCCGAAATAAAACTGTTTTAGAAAACGTCACCGAGGCGCTTATTATTGTAAAAAAGCTTCCTAAATCGGAGGCAATAGCTATCGCTGAAAAGACCCTGCAAAAAGTTAACCTGACGAATAAAAATGACGCATACCCTGTCCAGTTGTCCGGAGGCCAGCAGCAGCGGGTGGGTATAGCCCGTGCGCTTGCGCTGAACCCAAAGGTTATACTGCTGGATGAACCAACCTCTTCTTTGGACCCTGAACTGGTAGGCGAGGTCTTAACCGCGATGAAGACAATCGCCGCCGAAGGGATTACGATGATTGTTTCCACCCATGAGATGTCCTTTGCCAACGATATTGCGGATAAGGTCATATTCATTGACAAGGGTGTCATCGTGGAACAGGGATCCCCCAGGGAAATCTTTACAAAACCCAACGAAAAACGAACCAAACAATTCCTTGACCGAATATTAAAGGAATGGACATACACTATCTGAGAAAAGGAGATGAGGAAATGAAAAGAGTAACGGTAGTATCATTGGCGGCGGTTTTGATCGCCTCCACGGTGTTTTTTGTTGGGTGCAGCAAAAAACAGAACACGGGAAATGGGAATGCAGCGGATATTGTTCTGTACGCAGGAACCCAGTCGGATTATCCACCCTTCGCCTTTATTGACGATGCCAATCAAATTACCGGATTCGATCCCGAGGTTATGCGCCTGATCGGTGATCGTATTCCGGGCTATAAAGTAGAGATCCGGATTCTTGAATGGGATAATATGTTTCTGGCCCTGGATTCAAGAAGGTTAAACCTGATTGGGGATAGTATTGCGATAACTGAAGAACGGGCGAAAAAATATTATTTTTCTGATCCCTACAATAGAGATGTTTCGGTTATTTTGGTAAAAGGCGGCCGTAAGGATATTAAGGGCCTGGCGGATCTGGAGGGCAAGCATGTCTGTGCGTTTGTTGGGCAAAGTTATACCACCCTTCTTGAAGATTACAATGCGGAACATGGGAATAAAATCATATTAGACTACGTGGACGGTGTGCAGGAAGCGGATATTATTCTGTCTGTACAGAACGGAAGATATGACGCCTATATAACGAGTCCCATCATGGCGGCGGAAAATATCAAAAAACACAATCTGAATGTAGATATTGTGGAAGAACCCGTGGGGTTTGAACCCTTTGGTTTTGTATTTAACAAGGATGAAGAGGGAAAGAAAATACGGGATTTATTTAATGCCGCTATAAAAGAACTGAAAGCAGACGGTTCCCTTTCGGCCCTATCGATCAAATGGACCGGCGGAGACTACATTCCTGACTAATGGGTGTGTATTAATGAAAGAACAATTGTCCCAGGTTATCGTGGCCAGGGCTTTAGAATTCGGCGCTGATCTTTGCGGTATTGCCCCGGTAGGCGTTCTCCGGGATAGTCCATCCACGGTAATAAATGCCGCGTATGGAGAGGCGTCCAGACCCGGCTATTGCGGCGATCCTTCCAAATCCGGGGATGCAAAAAGCACCATTATTATTGCAGTTGCTCACCCCAAATTCAAACCGGAGATGGACTGGTGGTTTGGCTCGATCAATCCTCCGGGTAATCAACTGCTGATAGAGGTGATTATTAAGCTGAAGCAATGGCTTACGGTCAATTATCCGGCTATCAAGGTCTATCCTCTTCCCTATCATGTTGAAAACGGCGGTATTTACCTCAAAGATGCGGCTGCACAAGCGGGACTGGGGTGTATAGGCAAAAACAATTTGCTCATCACTCCCCACTATGGCCCTCAAGTACGCCTGCGCGCCATGCTGATCAGTGAAGAGCTCGTTCCAACAGGCCCCGGTTCATTTGACCCTTGTGCGGACTGTGCCATGTATTGCCGAAAAGCCTGCCCGGTACGGGCATTTGATGAGACAATATGGACAAAAGAGGCGATGCAGGTGGATATCCTTCCTGCCCGGGATGGAACCTATAACCGCCGTCAATGTAATATCACGATGGATTCAAACAGTACCGATGCCCGGGAAGAAATTGTTACTCTGCCGGAAATTATCTTCGAAAAAAACATCGGCTCAGAAAACGATACGCCGGGCAAACAGGCGGTAAAGGTAATTCGGTATTGCCGGAAATGTGAACTTGCGTGTCCTGTTGGGCACAATAAGGTATAGACGAGACCTCCCTTCTAAGTCCGGAATCAAACTACCATGGACCATGCCGCAGGCTGCTTTCCGGAACATTGAATCTCCCGTCCCTTTTCTATATACTAATCCTATACTGGAAACGGGGGAGTGTATGAAATTGTATAGCCGTGGGCAGGTGGCCTTTTTTTCTATCCTGAGCGTCCTCATTATGGTCATGTTTGCCGTGGGACTCGGTGTCTTGCGGATACCCCTGAAAGGCGGGACGCAAGCCGGAGCCCCGGGTGAGGCGGGCAATACCGCCGTGGCGGAGTCCCCGGCGCTCCAACTGCGGCAATCCCCCTATACCAACCCCCTGTTAACAAAAACCGCGGAGCTCCAGGCCTTTACCGAGGATGAGCGGGAAAACATATCGGTCTACGAACAACTTAACGAGGCGGTGGTAAATATCACCACCGAAATCGTGGCCATCGACTGGTTCCTACAGCCGGTGCCCCAGGAAGGCGGTTCCGGGTCGGGTTCCATTATCGATACCCGGGGCTATGTGCTCACCAACAACCACGTCATCAAGAACGCCTACAAGGTGTTTATCAACCTGGCCGACGGCAGCCAATTTGAAGGTTCCCTCATCGGCACGGACCCGGAAAACGACCTCGCGGTGTTGAAGTTTGAGCCCCCTCAGGGCTCGAACCTCAACACCGTACCCTTCGGCGATTCGGAGAACCTCAAGGTGGGCCAGAAAGTGATGGCCATCGGCAACCCCTTTGCCCTGGAACGAACCCTCACCGTGGGCATCGTGTCCGGGCTGGGACGACCCATCAAGACCTCCACCCAGAACGTCATCCGGGACATGATCCAGACCGACGCCTCCATTAATCCCGGCAATTCCGGGGGCCCCCTCCTGGATTCCCAGGGCAGGATGATAGGGATCAATACCATGATCTATTCCCCCTCAGGGGGCTCCGTGGGCATCGGCCTCGCCGTGCCGGTGAATACCGCCAAGCGGGTGGTGGCGGAGCTTATCGCTTATGGGAAGGTCCGCCGGGGCTGGATCGACGCGACCATGGTGCAGCTCTTCCCGGACCTGGTGAACTATGCCAAGCTGCCGGTGTCCACGGGCTTCCTGGTGTCCCAGACCAAGCGGTCGGGCTACGCGGAGCAAGCAGGGATACGGGCGGGCAGCGAACCCGTGCGCTACCGGTCCACGGTGATCTACCTGGGCGGGGACATCCTCACTTCGGTGGACGGGATGAAGGTCGACACCCTGGCGGACCTCTATTCGGCCCTGGAGGATAATAAGCCCGGGGAACGGGTTGCGGTGGAGCTGATCCGGGGCGGCAGGACGGTCAAGCTGGACCTGATTCTGGCGGATCGGGAAGATTCCGGGCCATAATTGGAAAAGCACCCTTCCGGAAAAGCCAAGCTGATAAGGATCGCCGCCTGGACCGCCATGCTGGGGAACGCTGCTCTTGCGGCGCTGAAGATCTTCGCCGGTATTCAGTCCGAAAGCCTCGCGGTTATCGGGGACGGGATCGATACTTCGGTGGATGTCCTCATCGCCGTGATGGCCCTGGTGGTGGCGAAGGTTATTGTTCGGCCTGCGGATACCGGTCACCCCTGGGGTCACGGCCGGGCGGAAACGGTAGCCACCGCCCTGCTATCCTTCGCCCTGTTCTTTGCCGGCGCACAGCTTATGCTCAACTCGGCCCACCAACTCATTTTCGGGGAGCGCCGCGATGTGCCGGGGTCCCTGGCACTTATCGTAACCGGCATTTCCATCATCGGTAAAATCATCCTGGCCTGGACCCAGTATCTCTTTGGCAAAAAGGCTGATTCCCCTATGCTCAAGGCCAACGCCAAGAATATGTCCGGGGACGTGGTGATCTCCGCCGGGGTTTTGATAGGCCTCTTTCTTTCCATCCTCACCGGCATCGGGCTTATTGATTCTGTGGCGGCCCTCCTGGTCGGCATGTGGGTAATCAGGTCTGCGGTGGGGATCTTCATGGAGGCCAACGCGGAACTTATGGACGGCGGTTCGGGAAAGGAATTCTACCGGGCCGTGTTTGAAGCGGTCCGCAGTGTTCCCGGGGCAGGCAATCCCCACCGTACCCGGATGCGCCGCATAGCCGGCTTCTGGGATATTGATATCGACATTGAGGTGGACCCCTCCTTAAGCGTTCTGGAAGCCCACGCCATTGCCTCGGCGGTGGAGCGGGCCATTAAGGATAGGGTGGAGGCGGTTTACGACATCATGGTTCACGTGGAACCGGCGGGCAATCGTGAAACCGAAGGCTACGGCCTCCATGAAGCGTCCCTGGTTCCCTAAATGATTGCAGCTATTTGCCGATATTCTAAAGTAATATGGCCTTGAAACCGGTTTTATACAGCATACTGTTGACCTATGCGGATAAAATGCATTCACCTACCATAGACAGCAAAGATTTTATCAAGTTTGTGACTAAATACGCGCAGAAATATGCCGGGAAAGAGCCGGAATGGGCCAGATGGGGCAATGATACGGGGAAGCGGGTTTGGGAGGAAATGAAGGGCCTCACGGCGGAGGGCAAGTGCCGGGTCCTGGCAGAAGGGGGGGGGAACAAAATCTACCTGCCCAACTTTTATGTGGACCTGCTGGAAGGCGCCTATGAATCTCTTGATGATATCGCCGGTTACCCCTTCCCTTCCGAAGGGGATCTGAAACTGACGATACCCCAGGAAAAGGTCCGCGACCTCAGTGTGATCACGGATCTGATTGTATACCTTAACGAGCCCCCGGTTGAGCCAACGCCCTTTGTTGCTTTGCTTTTCCCTACGGGGATCCCCCGTGCGCTGGTGCTGTCGTCCATGATACCCCGGCGTCTTGAGGAAGCGGCCATGCTCAAGCTGCGGTATTATCTCCGGCTCCATGATAATAAGGATTACTTTCAGAATAAACTTATCCCCCATTATGACGGTAAAGAAAATCAACTCAAGGATGTGTTTCACCGGATTATGATTCGGCCCCTGGATTCTCTTTCCAATCTGGAAGACGGGGAGGATTTTTCCTATCTGTTCTGGACCCGGTTCTGCGGTATTGCCCGGGCGAATATTCTCAAGGGGGGGAATGGGCTGCTTCCCGAAGAAATTACCGTACTCCAGGCGCTGTATATTCTCGAGGTGATGAATGCCTGGTACCGGACCCGGACGGTTAAGAAAAAAGCGCAGGTGGTGGCCTTCAGCGAACTGGATAGTCAGTTTGAGCAGCCTCCCTACGCCTTTTCCCTGGATGATATCGTGCAATTCACCAATAGTAAGGGGACGCCCCTCCTTGGACAATATTCCGAAGCGGATCTGCGGGACTGGCTTACTGCCGGATTACACAACAATGCTGAGGAGGAATTGCCCCCGATGTTCCTCATTACCGGGCCCGGGGATGAGAAACGGTATATCAAAAAAAACCATTACCATGAGTTTAGTCTGAAATTTCTTACCGACGCCCGTCCGCTTATCAAACGAGCCGTTTTGGACCGCTGGAAAGGCATACTCATGGAGTACCGCGAAGAGCCGGCCATGGACAATGATGAGCAATTTGAACGGCTCCTGAAGCGCCTTGTGGGTGAGTCATGTCCGGACCTGATGGCGGCAATGACCGACGAAAAGTTATATCTGGTTTGTGATGAAATGGAACGGAACAGGGGACCGCTGCCGGAAAACGCCCGGTTCTTTAATCCCGGGGGGAAGCTTTTGCCCCTGGCAACCCTTCTTTTAATTAAGCGTAAAGAAACCTTAGCCCAAATCCGGGCCCTGCTGCCCTTCTGGTATGGGATATCCCTCTTTGTAGCCATTGCGGCCTTTTTCCACCGGCTAAAAAACTTCAGGTTTTCTCTGGGGATGAGTAAAAAGACCCAAAGGAAAGCGATGAGTCCAAAGGGGGAAGCGGGAAAGGGTGATAAGGGCCGGGACAAGGAAAGTAAGGAAGCGGCGCGGAAACTGGAATCCGAATTAGTTCCCTACGGCGACACGATTGACGATTATCTTGAAAACCTGGAAAACCGGTGGAATACCCGGCTCAATATGGAAGCCCGGCAGGATCTGTTAACCGATGTCCAAACCCTGATACGGGACCGGCTGCGAGAGGCCCTGCGCGATCAGAGAAGCGGCGTGTTCTCAAGGGATGCACTGGAAAAAATTGCCCTGCGCATTACGGAGGAGAATCCTACCCTGCGGGACTTAAAAACCCAGGACCCGCTGCGCAAATACATAGTCCTCTACATGACAAAACTCTTACTCCAACCAAAGTTTTAAATTCCCGCATTTTTTCCATTTTGACTAAAGCATTTTTCAGTTATCTCCCCTACCTCTGGTATTATGGGATAAATCCAAGGGTTTCCCATGACCGGCGATTCTGATATCGCCGGATCAAGATTTTTTGGAGGGTTTATGAACAACCTCAATTCTATCATTATCGAAGGGAACCTGGTCCGGGACCCCCAGTTCCACTTTACTCCAAAGGGAACCCCTGTGTGTATCTTCAGTATCGCTTCCAACCGGTTTTATAAACAGGACACGGGTGTGGTACAGGAGGTCAGTTTTTTCGACGTGGAAACCTTTTCAAAATTAGCGGAAGGCTGCTACAACCTGGGACATAAGGGCAGGGGTGTCAAGGTTGTGGGGCGCATAAAACAGGACCGGTGGACGGACGCCGAAAGCAAACCACATTCCAGGATTTGGATTGTGGCGGAACACGTGGAATTTCGCCCGGAATTCAAACGGGATGTAGCCGCTCAGGAAACGGATGTTTCTGAAACGATGGCGGCGGAGGCGGCGGAAACAAGTGCCGTTGAAGAACTGGCCTCGGTGACGTTTTAAAAATAGACCAGAGCATTCTCCTCCTTTACGGGAGCCGGAGTGTTAACCGGCTCCGGTTTACCGTACCACCCCCCCTTTATCCCGAAACCCTTCGCATGGTATATCTTCCCGGTGAACCTTATCCTTTTTGAACCCCAGGAACTGGGGCAGCCCCTCCCTTTGCGGGATGACCGGGCCATCCATCTGCTCAAGGTACTCCACAAAAAACCCGGCGACTCCTTTGACGCGGGGGTCCTGGGGGGCAAGCTGGGTACCGGAACAATCGAATCTATCGGAACGGATGGGACCCTGGCCTATGTTCTGGATTTACCCGCCGAACCGCTCCCCCGGCTGCCCATACGCTTGGCCGTTGGCTTTCCCCGACCCATCCAGATCCGCCGTCTCCTGCGGGATCTGTCCAACCTGGGCCTCTGCGCGGTGGATCTGATGGGGACCGACCTGGGTGAAAAGAGCTACCGGGACACCAAGCTGCTTACCGATGGCGGCGCACAGGCGGCGCTTATTGAGGGGGCGGTCCAGGCCCGTGACACCACCATCCCGGCTCTGGCCACCTACCCAAGCCTGGACCGCCCCCTCAATAAGCGCCGCCTGTGCGCCGCCATCGGTAAGCAGCTTGGTGTCCCGGTAGCTCTTTTCACCCAGGTCGGTCCCCATCAGATCCACCGCGCAGAGGC
>BNUT01000100.1 GCA_025997555.1 Spirochaetia bacterium | reverse complement strand
TCTTTCATAGTCAACCTCATACTGCCCCCGCATGGTCTTTTTCGGGGTAAAGTCTATGGTGGCTACGGTAAGATTTTTACGTGAGATTCTTGTCTCCCTTTGGTAAGATTTAACGTGAGGCAATTCGGGCTATTGACAAAAAAATAAAAATTTGATAAACTGTGTCATATTGGAAGTTCCCCGCGAAATTCCCGAAGGACGGGTGGTACTTACGTTTACTCCGGCATCGTCAAATCCTTTTGCCACGAGGAAGGCAAAATCCAAAGCAGCGCGGCAAAGGCTGCGGGAACTTTGCAAAGATTCCCCTCTCACTGTTGAAAGCTTTCTCGCCATGAAAGATGCCGATCGGGTTCGTCCTGCGCCGCAAAAAGCCTGATTTCATGTGCAAGAAATCGCTATAATCCACGTCCAAAAACGGGGGGCCAATTCTTTAAATTTCCCCCCAAGCCTTATCATCCAATTCCCCGTCTAAAAGCGCCATTCTGGACCGTATAGGAAGCTCATCGGCAGGTCTTAATCTTCGTACTGTGAGGTTCTACGATTATATCCACGTCGTCAAAACGATGGTCTTCTGGTTGGTTTTGTTGATACCAAAGGTCAGAAAAGTATTCCAAGAACGCAGATGACAAATCCCCATTATTTTCAGATTGGGCTTCGTTGCCTTGTAGACGGCTTTTATCCGAGGTAGGTTCAGCGGATAAAAGTCCTATCAGTTTCTCCTTTCTTTTCACCTCCACCTTTCTTTTCCGTAAGATGATAAGCGGGGCTAGAAAATTTTCTATGTATGATTGAAACTCCGACTTGAAAGTGGCTTGGCTTGAAAACACCTTCACCTCTGGCAGGTCCCTTTGCGCAGGGTTGATTATACGGGCGTCTTTTATCTTCTTCACCATCGTATCGTAATAACGCCTCTCATATTTATATATTTCCCCATCCTCGTTATAGCACAGCATATAAACAAAGATGTTTCTGGTTTGGTTTAGACGGTCAATTCTTCCCATGGCTTGAAATATTTTTTGGGGATTCCACCAGAACTCAAGCATTATAACATGATTTGCCGTTTCCAAATTGAGCCCTTCCGATGACTTAAAAATCGTTGTCAATAAAAACTTAAACGAATCAATATTTTTGAATTGGGTTAATTTTCGGTCTACATCTGTATCTCGATCTTTTCCGATAAGAATCAGAGAATCATATCCCATGTCTTTGAATAATTTATAGTAGCGATTTAGTACTTCAACAGATTGAGAAAAAATGATTATTTTTTCATTTTTCGGTATTTTGTCAATTATGATTTTTACTGCATCTACTTTTGTGCAAGGTATACAGGGAATATCCACCGAGTTGTTTTTGTATATGGAATCCGGGTGTGATAGAAAACGCATCAGTTTTTGTAAGTTGACCGGATTTTCATTATAGTCTTCACTATAACCCATAATATCTTCTGTCAAGTTTTGTATCTCATCATAAATTGGAATAGAAAGAATAACCTTTCTTTCTATTATTTGAGAAGCCTTACCGGGAGGAGCGATACTGTTTGCACTATTCGCATTTTCACTACAAAGAATCACAATATTCTTTATCTTAGCATCTTCAACGGCAGACTCCAATATTGATTTTTCTAATTTAGTCTCATCAATATCAATAGCAGTTAGCAACTCTGGATTATTTAATAATATATGTATAAGCCCTAAATCATTTATTGTATTTTGAACGGGCGTGGCTGTAAGAGCCAGTTTATGCTTCGAGGATAAACCAGCAAATATTTTGCTCTTTTGTGTTAATTTCTTGGGGTTAATTATCGTATGCAATTCATCGTAAATAATAAGATCAAAGTCCCCCGTATATAGTCTTCTTTCAATGTCAATTAATGCCGTATCATACGTTGTGATTAATACCTTACCATTTTTTTTAAAATTGGTATTATCCGATAAATATTTTTCGTATCTTTCTCTTCCATGAATAAGAGCATATGGAATATTATATGCCTCCAATTCTTTTCCCCAGGGATTTTTAATGTTAACGGCTTTAATAATTATGGCAATATTTTGTGGGCCTTTGGCTATAAAGCTTTGAATAATTTCACATGCTACAACTGTCTTTCCTTTCCCCGGTTCAAGTGCACAAACCGGGTTAATATTGTTTGAGAAATGCGCATCGATTTTTTTACTGCTTGCCATTGGCTAAATCTTAATCGATAGGGGTGACTATTAGGCATTTATATCTCGCTTGGTACTTCTTATTAAAGTTTCAATACCATTAATACCTATTTCAATTAGATTAACAATCTCTATCGTCAATGAATAGCTAATGCCGATTCCCGGTTCTGAGGTAAAGTTCTTGTTTTCTGAGAATATTTTGAAATATATCTCGGCGATACTCCTTAATGCTTTTTTATAATCGGAATATTTCTGATTAGGCAGTTTAATATTTCCTTCATTAAACAAGTTAAGTAGTTGACGGATTCTATTATTCATATTGCTGCTTTTGGTTCTAAGATATTTAATCGGTTTAGTCTCGTTAGTCTCGTTAGTCTCGTTTTCTAAAGCCACAATCTTTTTTTCAGTTTCCTCATCGGTCTTAATAGCTGTTTTTTCTATTCGTGATAAATGTCGTATAACAATTTGAAGGTAGAAGCAAGCAATATACAAAGGACTAAGGATATATCCATCCCAATTCTTAAATCCAGAAGATCGAAAATCAAATTTTTGCAAAATACGATAATACTTTCGTAGCAATGGTTCTTGCGAGCAATATTCCTTATAATCCTCAAGAAGATTATACATCCTTAATACTCGCCTCTCCTCATCACCGAACTTGTCATCGAACAATATGGCATCTGCGTATCTTGTCCCTTGGTTAAATTGATGCTGCTTTTGGCTTTTTTTTAATTCTGTTGGTGTATTCGGTATAAGCACTTTATTTTTGCCAAAGAGGGCTATTCTTCCCACGGTTGTATGAGACATTCGATAATCCCAATCATCAAATGCAGGGTCGGTATTTTTGGTTATGATAGAATAAAGGCGCGGTGTAATATTATCAATATCAGTAACTAACTTTAAGGTGCTGATTCGTGGCTTCTTTTTGCAATAAACCTCAATATTATTAGAAAGTTCCTCAATCCGGGTCTTCATATCGGTCATTTTGCTATCCAGAGAAACCAGCTTGCTAAATAGGTCCGGTTTCATAAATGCGGATTCCTTTAAATCCGAAAATCCCTTGATACCCAGAATTTCAAAAATATTCATAAGCAGGATAGGGTTGCCCCTAATTCCATAACTCATCTTTTCAGTCGTTTTTTTCTTTTTTGCCTTTGGTGACATCCTCTCATGGGCACGTTTAAAAGCCTCATAAGAAATTTTATTCTGTTTGGTTCGTTTAGGGCCATCTATGGTCTTTTCCTCATCTGCTTTTAGCCGTGAATCAATCTGTTCCCATACGGCACCGATCCCACCCATCGTATGCATCGATCCGCTGCCATAGATATGCCTCCAGGTCTTGAACAGTCTGTAATGCCCCGCCTTGGGATAGAGCTGTACCCGAAGGGGCATTCTTTGTGTCATCAGCCATGGAATATCCAATAACGACAATTTCGTATTACCATATTTTTATAAAAGCGTATTTAGCGAAAAATGTCAATAGGAAAATGTCGTTTATCCTCCAAAACCGCGTATGGAAAGTCCTTTAGGCCAAAGTCCCTATAGATTTCACCAAAAGTGAAGCGATTTCGCAATTATTGACAATAATTCAAGAAAGGAATATACTCTTTTTTAGGAGTAATGATATGTCAACTGAATTAGGGAAGATATTGAAAACCATTTGTATACAGACTGACACCAAGCAAAAGGAAATGGCTAAAAAACTTGGAATTTCTGACGGCAAGCTGTCTGAGATTATTACGGGTAAAGCCGTCCCGGATATGGACCTATTGGGAAAATGTATAGACCAATATCAGGTGAAAGGCAAGGAAATTATGGATCTGTTTTCAAGTGCCTTTTCCAGTACTGCCGAGAATAATCACACTATTGTCTTGGATACACGTCATTTCCGTCCGGATCGGATTGATATTCTCATTAAAGTTATTACAGTTTTATTATTGAATAAAGACTTACATCAGCGTAAGGGATTAGTATCTGCCATTATAAATTGCTATGAATGTCTGGACGGACAGGTCGAATACTCCCCGCATCCACAAGAAGAAAATAGCTCAAAAGTATAACACCTAAAAGGTCATGCTCTCTAACCGATTACCACCAAGATTATTAGGAGGTTAAAGGCTCCGAAAGCCAGCAATAATCTCCCGTACCGCTTATATATTATCTCCAAGTACAAGATGTACTAACAAAAGGCCGCCTCTAATGGGCGGTCTTATCTTTATTGTGCCAGTTAGGAGGCAATGTATGAAAACAATCGCAATAAACTCAATTAAAGGCGGGACCGGGAAATCCACCCTGTCTGTACTTTTTATCAATGCGCTTATGAGAGCCGGAAAAAAGTGTTTGGTGATAGATGCTGATGCAAGCAACAATTCCCTTTCCTTCTATCTGGACAATTCCAGCGGATTGGAAGCCAGCCAGGGGCATACTGTATTTGACCTCTTTTTAGGGACAAAGGTACAGGATTGCGTTAAGAAGGTTCAGGATAATCTTGACTTGATTCGCGGTGATGTCCGGCTTAATGAGTTTCGCAGCACAGATAGCCTTAAACGGCTCAAAAGGGCATTACAGGGACTAGACTATGATTTTGTCATTATTGATACATCACCAACGTATGACAACATCATCGGGAATGTCCTCACGGCGAGTGATATTCTGCTCATTCCGGTCCAACAGGACATTTTCAGTTTTCAAGTCTTGAAATACCAGTTTGAGAAATTGGCTGATTTGGAACTGGATGACCTTGACACCCATATCATATTCAACCAGTTTGAAAAGCCCCTCAACGGTAATCAGGAGACCTATCGGAACCAGATAACCAATATGTTTTTGGAAAACGAAGTCTTTAAGCCGTTTATCAATAAATATCATCTCTCGCGGAGCAGCGTCTACCGCAAGTACATCAATAAGCGGAATTACCGGCTTTCATCCAAGTCCGAAACACAAAAAGGTTATGAAGAAGTACAGAATCTTGTCCAGAATATCTTAGGTGTTACCATAAAGGAGGTAATTTAATGGCTAAGATGGGAATGTTAAAGAACATACAATCCCGGAATGGAACCCAAGACAGCCGCTCGGTGAACATCATGGTCAAGGATATTCCTATTGGAGATATTGTTATTCGCGAAAATGTCCGCAAGGACTACACCGGGATTGAGGAGCTTGCTGACAGTATCCGGCAGCATGGCCTATTGCAACCGATAACGGTCTTTGTTGATGGAGACCAATATATTGTGAAAACCGGGCATAGACGGTTCATGGCTTGCCAACTGCTTTATCAAAGTGAACCGGAACGCTTTCACAGTATTCGGTGTATTATCTCCAATGCGGAAAATACTGCTGTAATTCAATTGGTCGAGAATGTCCAGAGAGTAGACCTTTCACAAATTGATTTGGTAAATGCTCTTTCATCGCTACGGCAGGAAGGACTTACCAACAAGCAAATTG
Source organism: Spirochaetia bacterium (assembly GCA_025997555.1). Classification (GTDB taxonomy): domain Bacteria; phylum Spirochaetota; class Spirochaetia; order Treponematales; family Breznakiellaceae; genus BNUT01. Next base: position 4,272 of record BNUT01000100.1, on the reverse strand, counting down.
CTAGTGTCATGGGTAAGACGGAGGGCTATGTCAACAATCTCTTTATGGGGATTAATGAGATAAACCATGATGATGACTTAGCGGACCTGATAACTCACGCCGGCGTGAGTATCCTGGACATAGCGGAGACTAAGGGGATTCCTGACAATTCCGAAAGACTTAAAGTTTTGGAGGAACGGAAGGATGGGTCGCTGAATCGTGCGACAATGCGGGAGAGAATCAAAGCTCTCAAATATCAAACTCCTTTGGACAAGGCTACGAATGACCAAAAAGAGATGCCCATTGTTCAAACAAGGATACAGCCTTTGCCTTGCCCGCATCGCACAGCGGCTACAATCGCTAAAGAACGGCTCGACCAATATATCTTTGAAAAGGTGGATGATCAATGGGATGATCTCGCCCAATGGGAGTTTTATACATGGCTCCTGGAACAAGCCAAACATCATGCGGTTAATCGGAGCGGGTTTGTCAGCGAAGCGTACAAGGCTGATAAGAAACAATCCGGGAAATAACCCGGAATTACGAAATGATTAAAACCCCGGCATCGCGCCGGGTTTTTTTTCGCAAGTTATTATTTTTTATACACCCATAACATCCAAATAAGTACGAATTAATGATCAACAAAATTTTCGTATCAAATCAAAAGATAACAGGAGAAAACCATGACAAACGTTTTGACTATCAAAGATGTCGCGAAAGCATTGCAACTGTCTACCTCTACGGTATACAAGTATGCAGAAGCTGGCAAAATCCCTTCCATAAAAATTGGAACGGCAAGAAGATTTACAGAAACCGATATTGAAAATTATGTGAACACATGCAAGGTGCAAACCCCATCATCAAATGACCAACCGGTAGTAAAATAGTGTTGCTTAATGCGGAAGGCTTACCCATAGAGGGTATTGACAAGATAACAGTCACGTTAAACCCATTAGCGTCCTGTTTTATTACAACTGAAAAACCATATACAGATAACACGCACTATATCCGTTTAGACCAAGTTTTTTATTTTGGGAAATGGGCATTTTTAACTATTCAAAGTCAAAGGATAGACCATACATTGGATATAAGGTGTAGTATAGCAAAGGCAATATATGAATTGATAGAAAAAAAGATATTGGTATTCCCGATAGACATACCTTTAATTTTTATTTATATGAAGCTTGATTATTTTGTATACAATATAAAAGAAATTGAGTTCTATTTTGATTTCATAGAAGAAAATATACATATTTTGCAACCTGAATTATTGAATCAGATTGGAACCAGTTATTATTCAAGTGATTATCGGAGTTCTAGAGATTTTCATACAAGAAAATCACTTTTAGAGGTTTATGACCATGCCAAAAACCTAGAAAGAATAAACCAGACTTCACGGAAAAAATTAAAGGAAAATCAATATACAAAAAGGATTGAGTTTAATCTCACAAAATATAATACCCGTAATATGACACTCAGTAATTTATCAGGAAATTATGATGAAGTTATTAGTCGTTATACTCACTATTTAGCCGTCTTATATTCCCGGTATTTTTATGGAAATGTAATAGTTAATGATTTCGAACATTATCATTTCAATAAGATATATCAACTGGCCGCGAAAGGTCAAAAACGATATACTGGAAATGAACTGGAAAAAGTTTCTAAAAAAGAGAATGATCCAGAGATTAAAAACTTTTGGAATAAAAAGGTTTTTCTTCACTATGAAAATACCCAAAAAGAAAGTAATAATTCTGCTAAACTTGTTGAAAAAGCGCTTAAAAACTGACCCCTTAATAATAGTAGTACTTATTTACCTATTAAAAGGTAAAACAGTTACAACATATTGCACATTTATTTACTCATTTATCAAAAGCAGATATGAGTAATAAGGACCATAAAGCAAATAATCGTATTCGCACTATAACAACAACACATTACTTGACAGTAGACCCGGAAGATATTGTGATAGATTGCGATACCGGTAGAGGAAAAGAATTCATTGGCTCCTTATGGGATAGTCTGATAAAGGACAACTATCAGTACACCGCTATCCCTGGGAAGCCAAGAGCCTTAGTAAAAGAAACAGAATATGAGAGGGGAAGCGTAATCTTTCATTTTGTTGACAGATTCATACTTCCCATTTAAAGCGTTTGGCATGAGGCTGGGAACAGACCGCTTCCATAACGATATATTCTAAAAGGGACTTCGCAAGGTTCTTGTTATGTGCGTAGCAGGAACTCCCAATTTTCTATTCTAATAATACGATTTTCCGCACTTCCAGCGATATAGCCCCTTGATCCTCTGCTACATACCCATAAACCAAAAGGGGCCGTTGGTCAAATAGCAGCTTATTATACTGGTCATACACCTTCGGAAAAATTATGGTTTCATAATCACCCATTTTAATGAATACCCTGAATCATAGCGTGAACTGCATCTCCCGCAGGAAGTCATTGAACTTGATACATCGAACACCATAAGCATTACAAACAAATGGTATCTTGGGAGCCAATTCATTGCCTGTACCTTCATCACTTACGACCACACAATCGTTAATTGCAGCTATAGAAATTACAAAAGGATCTGCACCGTTTGTTTTATTGGAACTTTGCACCAGCTTGGGATATTTTGATAAAATATCCCTAACTTTTAACTGAACGGCCTCATCACTTGAAAGGAATATTGATGGATGCGAATGCGCCCAATCAACAAGTGAATCATTGCCACGTTCAATTTCTTCTAACACCTCATCAGAAGAAAGAATTTGACCCTTGGTTACTAAAATTTCTATTTTATCCCATAAACTGACAAAAATATCCGGAGGACAATGCCGCTGCATATTCATAAATGCGTTTGAATCGAAGGCATATTTTTGGTCACCCATGAAAAACACCATCTTTCCAGCTTATCAAAGTGAGAAAGACGGAGGCCATTGAAGAATTGCACCGCATCGCGAGGGGAAATCAATTCCTGGCTAAAGGCTGCAAGGATAGTGCGGACATAAATTTTACCAAATTGGGAACCTGTATTTGTTTCAGGTCTGATAAAACCATCGGACTTAACATCGGAAGGATGACTGTTTTTATACTCCCGGATATATTGCCGAAGTTTTTCATTATAAAAATCATTGGTGATCAATTTTAAAGAATAAAGGCGGCCTATGAGAACTTCCCTGCTGATATAGTATTTATTGGCTATATTGCGGACGCGATAATCTTCCCAATTTTGTATAAGCTGTGTAACGGCAATATCATTGACAAGTAAATTATCAGGAGCCAGAACAAGGGTGGCTATCTGATTACAGCGGCGCTCGATTTGAATAGGAGACTTTGCAAAAAGACTTGTTTCATTGCAAATACCGGCGGTTTTGGTAATGAGATGAGCAAGTTCATGGATAAGTGTAAAATTACGGGCATAGTAAGCATCGCTGCGGTTTACCACAATAATCGGGAAGGTATCATAATAAACAGAGAGACCTCTCATTTCGGCAGTGTCTATTTTAACTGCCTGGAAAACAAGTATGCCGATTTTTTCTAATTTTGCCCGCAGATAATTAAAGGACTGACGATCATCCAGCTTAATAGGTTCATCGGGAAGATCCAAAATTCTACGGATGGCGGCTGCAATATCTCCATTACCGGTAGTATCTGCATTAAAAAAATGCTTGAATTTGGGCAGCGGCGTTTCCATGTCTTTGTAAAGGTCAAGCATCACATCCCGGCGTTGGACAATATCATAAAGCAAAGCGGTAAGTTCTACCGATTGCCCGGTTACGGGAATATTGTCAATGGTACGGTAGTTTTGTCCCTTGGGCAGCTTTATGTTCTGTGGGGGAGTTGGTAAGAAAAAGTAGACATAGGGTATCTTGTATTTATGGGCAAGCTCTTTCGCCTGGTTTACGGTGGGGTAAGCGGAGCCATCCTCCCAAAATTTGAGGGTCTCTGGCTTAACCCCGGTATACTCCGCAGCAGCCTCAAGCGTTAAGTTGAGGCGATCCCTGGCCCAGACCAGGATATTTGGACTTACCAGAGCGTTATTTCGAGCCACCTTATCCCCCAAACGGTACTAATTCGTACCGTCTTATGCTCCTTTTATCGACTGTACTATTTTATATAGTATAACATACCTTGGAATTTACGAAAAGATAAGAAATGGGTATAGTTCAACCTTGGGGAGGGCTCCCCCTTTGAAACCGAAAAGGCCGATATTAGGCTGCTGGATCAAGAGGCCGCCGCAGGGCAGGGCATGGAAATTCAGGACTATGCCGGGGAAAAGACCCTAAAGCTCCCC
>BNUT01000099.1 GCA_025997555.1 Spirochaetia bacterium | reverse complement strand
CTTTCCGCGCAAACTGAAAAACGGCACGGTAATTTTTTACTATTACATTTATGATGCCAATGGTAAACGAAAACAATACAGCACAGGGAAACAAACGGAAGGCGATGCTTACCAAGAATGTTTGCACCTTGTGAAACTCAATCAACTTAACCGACACTCATCTCTCTCTTTCCGCAAATATTGTGCGGACTGGTTTGACTATGAAAAATGCGATTACATCAAAACCAAACTATTACACGGCTTCACGTATTCAAAGACTTACGCAAAACAGTTACAGGGTCAACTGAAAAAACACGCCTTCCCCTTTTTCGCTGACAAGCCCTTAGACACAATCACTGCTACTGATATTGAAGCCTACATCCGGCACTTGAAAAACAAGGGGTTAAGTAATACGTCCGTCAACCATAGCCTAAAAATGCTCCGGGTAATTTTCGGTTGGGCGAAACGCAAGAATATTCTCGCCCACAATCCCATGAACGAAATCATTAATCTGAAATCCGACACCAAAGAAAAAGGAATGTTCACCGAGGAAGAAGCTACTAAACTGCTATTTGGTGCTACTGCGCTTGAAACGGTGTGGGAGGGAAACGAAACTATTTATTTGCTCAACCTCACCGCCTATAAAACAGGTATGAGGCTTGGTGAATTACAAGCTCTTCGTAAAGAGGATATTCGCGATGGCTACATTATTGTGCGACATTCTTTCGACCGAAAATATGGCTTGAAGTCCACGAAAACGGGTAAAGTCCGTGAGATACCCATAGCACCGGATTTACAGGAAAAACTACGCCGTCACACAAGCCGCATTTTTGGCGACTATATTTTCGGTATAGAAAGAGGCACCCGCCCCGTGCGCCAAGATGAGGTATATCCGGCCTTCTACAGTGCTGCCGCAAAAATCGGCTTGAACCGAGAAACGCTACGGTCACGGTGCGTCACATTTCACAGTTACCGCCATGCCCTCGCTACCCGTTTGACGGCAGCAAACATCCCGGAAGCGATGATCCGCGCCATTACCGGCCACAGCACCCACGCGATGTTGGAACATTACACACACATTGGTATTGCAGAACTGCAAAAGATTAGCGGGCTTTGATACGGGCGAGATGGGGTTTAGCCCCATCTCGTATTGTTTGTTATTTGCTTTTCCCAAGGGCTTTGAGGTTTTCAATAGCCAGAGATTCATCAAGGGTGTGAAAACCGGGGTAGACTTTTTTCAACATGCCAACAGGTGCTTGACGGTAGATGGCCCGGCTCGGCTCCTTTTCTAAAAAATGCCAGTAGCGATACAGATAGCCCATCCAATAAAGCTCATCCCGACTGTATACTTCACCTTTGGGAAATGATGCACCACGGGAAGTGTATTCGTCAGACAATTCACCCAGCAAATATTCTTCACCGCACCATTGTAGGCGGTGATACGGCGCGTCATAGTACTCGCAAGTTTTCGAGGTCATGTACTTCGTCACGAAGTCTTTGCTTGCAATCCCTCTGTGTGCCGATAATTCAAAAAGCCGCCCTTGAATGTCGCAAAGCTGTGATTCGAGGGCAGTCATATGCTATCTCCCTGTGCAAGAAGCTCATCAAAAAACTGCCCATCCCGGCGATACTGTTTACAAATTTCGTTGGCACTTTGAATACCCCGTTCCCGATTTGCCGTACTTTCTACCTCAATGCGTTGGCGGTCTGCTTCACTTAGTACCTGCTCCGTCACTATCGTAATGTGTGAACAAGCCTTTTCCGTGAGCGCTGCATATTGCTTGCCTAACTGCAATGTTGAAAGACACTCAATGAGGGCGGTGTCGGTAATGTCACCGGCGAAGAAGCGGTCGAGGACATAAAACATGCGGTCATTTGCAATATTCCCACGCACCGCATCCTTCCCCGCAAGTAGTCCTTCGTATTTTTTGTAAAGCGGCGTATTCCGTATCTTTTCCAGTTTGCCCCGTGAAAAAGCAACCAGCATGGCCCAGTCGATCCCCGGCGGCACCTCAAGCATCGCTAGTCCTTCCAAGTCAAACCGTACCGTATACAAAGTTGCTTTTGGATAGGCACAGATGAGGGTCAGGGGTTGCCGCTCCGTATCGCCCATGTAGAACCCGCGTCCGAAGTCACAGTGTTCCCGGCTATTCGGCTTAATTGCGCCGATGATGCCAGACTTTGAGCCGTGGTAGAGAACGAGACTTTGTTGTGGTTTGCTGTTCTCAACACCCATAAACGATATTCCTCAGCCAATAGTGTAGCGTGAACACGACATATGGTCAAGGGTCATGGTCATCATCATCATCACCGCCAGCCCCCTCCCTAGTTCAAAAAAGGGACATTTTGGGGTCTAAAAGAGGGGGATCGGTGATGATGATGATGAAAGTGATCTGGATTTTGATGGCTTTGTTTTCAGCTAGTCTTAACTATCTTTATGGTTGCCCATTTTCCATCGGTCTTTTCTACAAGGCCATTATTAAGCAGTTTTAAAAGATAATTTTTTAACGAAGTATCGCCCACATCTGGAAAAGTCTTAACAAGCTCGGCTTTGAAATCAAGAAAAGATATAAAGTCATGTGGCCAGTTTTCTACGAGGGTTTCTGCTACTTCGTAAAGAGTTGGGGACGATTTTTTGGGTTTATTTGAATTGTAGATTACGCTCTCTCCGATTTCAAATATTGGTGCATCATTCTCGTTTACAGGCGCCGGTCTGCGGATTGTTAGAGAATGAGGGCGCCCATACCGGACATAATCTTCATCCAAAATGAGTATATCCTCGGTCTCATTCCTTTCTTCAATTTTGAGATGACAGGTACATGCAAAAGAATTGACGTTTTCTTGATTACCCGCTATTTTTCCTCTTGCATTAGTGTGGTGCAATACAAGTAGCGTGATATTCTCTTGCACTATAGGATTAATAATCCTTTCAAGAACGGTTCTGTCTAGTTTGCTAAGATTTTTTAGTAGAGCATTTAGACAGTCGATGCAAATAAAATCAACTTTCTTTTTAATTGCGTCTCTGATGATTGTTTCAAGAACCAGAAGATTATCAAAGACCTTTTCTGTGTCATCTTTCAGACCTTTTTTATGGTATGTTTTTTGTAGTAGGTCTTTCCATTCTTGTGCTTTTGGGAAGAGCCATGCAAACCCAGCGTCATTATCTGCCTCCTGCTCCATTAACGCTTTAACTTTCTTAGTTCTCTCTTCCCATGCCGTATTCACACCAAATATTGCAGCCTTTTTGCCCACCATTTTCTCGCATAATATTTCTTGAATGTTATCATAGTCTTCTAGCAAAACAAACACAGGGTGTCGTATGCTGTCAGCTTTCGCAATCTCAAACGCGAGCGTAGTTTTTCCAACTTTTGCTTCGGAGTACAACAAATTGCTTGTTCCTTGACGAAACAGTCCGCCAAATAAAGGTTGCAATTTTTTAGTGGGTGTTTCAACCGCATCTGAACCTGCATTGTCTATAGGTATTGCCATTTTTATTGTTTTATTTTCTCCATTGGGAGCAACTTCCGTAATTTCAACATTACCGCCATTGAGCAAAATCTCAAGTTTCCCTTTATCGGCTATTTCCAGCTTAATGCTTGTGGCGTTTTTATCAATGTGTTCTAGCGATCCGCTCAATTCTTTAGCACCGGTTATAGTGATTTTTTTATCGCCAAAACTATTTTCAACTTTTAGAGTAATTTCTCCCCACAGAGTATTAATAATCTCTGAGTGAGGTTTCTTTGTGCCAAGGCCAAAACACTCCGCCATAGTCTCCGTATATATTGAGTAGTTCGAATTCAAAGCATTTAGGTAATGCCCATCATAAGAGTTTCTATCGAATAATCTGAAAAGCTCGGTGAGGTCCGGCCCATTGTAATCTGGTTCATTGACGAGATTCGCCAATACGTCAAGAGACTCGTCTACAAACTTATATTTTGCCATGTGACACCACCCTATAAAAAATCATTCTGATTATAACACTCCCGCCCACAAGTTTCAATAGATGTAAAGTAAGTGCGCATTTTTTTTTGATGATGATGACGCACTCCCTGTAAATTAACCCCTACTATCATTCTGACGATTATCTAGGGTATCAGCCGGATTCACTAGCTTTCCCTTCGAGATAATCCGATCCACATCATATTGGCTCACCCGTGAAGAAGATCTAAGAGCCACCGCTCACGCCAAATATTACCCCCTTGGAAGAACTGCTTCGAAGTACAACACCTACAGAATTGTAAAAAGTCTCTTTAATTAATTTGTAACAAAGACATTTTGACAACTCAGATCAACTCTGAGTTGTCACTTTATCAGCTTGTCCTTGTTTTATCAACGGGCGGGTCTATGTTGAGAAATGTTATTCATTAACTTACTCCACCACCCCAATCCCATGCCTTCCCAGCAATCGCCTAATCCCCCGCTCCATCAGCTCTGCCGACCTCTTGTCGTTAAATACCAGCTTCACCCGTAATCCATCCGACGAAACCGTTATTTTGACGGTAGGGTCGGCTGCCGTTACATCAGGAACAGCATCGGAAACCATGTCATCAGCACCAGTGTCTTCATCCCCTCCTTTCAGTGCTTTGACCCTTTCCCGCATTTCAGCACGATTAATCTTCCCCGCTTCCCTTTGCTTTAGTAAATTAAGCCGGTCTGCTTTATCGGGAATACCCCGTGTTTCGGTTACGTCCTGTAAAGTCACGCCGGCGTGACTTTTTATGAGCGATTCCAACTGGCGGTTACTGTTCACCTCGTTCACACCCATAAAGAGATTTTTCATATAGCCTTCCGTTTTTCCCATAGCCAAGGCAATTTCACGGTGAGACATCCCTAGGTCCCGTAATGCGGATAGTGCGTTGCATAAGTCAAATTGACTCAAATCTTCTCTTTGCACATTTTCCACCAGTTGAATCACAGCGATATTCTTCTTATCCGATACCAAGCACCGAATACTGTGAAACCGCTCCGGCTCATCAGCATACAGCAACTTACACGCCATAAACCGCCGATGCCCGGTTTTCACCACATACGCCTCATCCTCGCAGTAAACCGTAATCGGTTGCAAAAGCCCATGCTGCCGGATGCTCTCGGCAAGTTCCCCAATGCCAGCATACTCCTTGCGCACATTCTCGCGCATCTCAATATCCCCCACCGGAATATCCTTGACGGTCAGGGCCACCGCCCTGCCGTCTTTTGTGCCGGTCCGTGAGCGCACGTCTTTCAACAAACCCAAAGCTGCCATTATACAGCTTCCTTTATGATCACACCAAAAACACTCTGAACGAGACCCTTGACCTCACCAAAACACTTCTGGGTATCAGCCTTCTCATCAATCCGGTAGTTTTGCCGATTGATATATTTTCGGTAAACGCTACTCCGCGAGATACGATTCGGGTTGATGAAGGGCTTGAACACCTCATCCTCAAGAAGCATATTCGTGATCTGATTGCGGTAGGTGCTTTGGTTCTCTGTCCGCGGGGCCTCGAATTGGTTGAAAACAATATGCGTATCAAGTGTGTCCAGTTCCAAATCGGCGAGTTTCTCAAATTGATACCGCAACGCCTGATAACTGAACACGTCCTGTTGCACTGGAACAAGCAACACATCGCTCGCGGTGAGCACATTACCAACAATGTTGTCGTAAGTAGGTGCTGTGTCGATAATGCAGAAGTCGTAAGCCAAACTTTGCAACGCTCTCTTGAGACGCTTGATGCTATCGGTGCTGCGAAACTCATTTAAGCGAACATCGCCGTGTATCAGGTCAATGTGGTCGGTGACCGCGATGGCGTTTTCCGCAACGCTGCTCGTGGGACCGCCCAAAAACACGTTGAAAATGTTCCTTTCTTGCACCGTCTCATAGGCGATCCCTTCGCTAAAATGAAACGAAAGCGAGTTGTTGCTCGCATCCGTGTCCAACACCAGCACCTTGTAGCTGGCCCCGGCAAGGGCGTTGACCAACAAAATGGACAGGGTGCTTTTCCCTGTCCCGCCTTTAATTGAGTTGATTGCAACTGTTTTCATTTTAAGCCCCCTTCTTGTTTGTGTTGTTCGTTTTCGAGGTTAGAATGTTCCTAACCTCATCCATGTCTTCAAGTTGAACGTGAGTATAGTGTTCGGTCATCTTGAGATCGCTGTGTCCGGTAATGGATTGGACGATGCTGTCCGGTACACCGTTTGCCCGAAGCTGACTGTTCACATAGTGCCGCCAACTGTGAAAAGAAAGGTTGCGTTCTTTCCGTTTTTCTTCGGTGACACCGATGTGTTCCAGCGCTCGCCGAAACCACTTGTAAACGATACTGTGATCCACCGGTGTTTCACCTTCCCGCATACTGAAAATGAAGTCACCTTTTGTCTGCGTAGCTGCAAGTTGCCTGAGACCCTCATAAAGCTCGCAGGAAATTGGCACTTGCCGGGCTTTGTTCGTCTTCGTACCTTTCAGTCCGTAGATACGATCCCACGAATGCTGCACGTCGATGTGATCGGGGTAGACATTCTCTTTGAGCAGTGCCTGAATCTCACCGCATCGCATACCCGTTTGAGCAGCGGTCATATTGTAGAGCCAATGCATGGTTTGCCCTTCCCAAATGTCCGCGACACAATTTGCGCCAAAGAGCTTTTGCACCTCACCTTTGGTAAACACGCCCTTTTCCCTACAGTTGTCGGAAAGTGGGCGGACAGCGAGAACCGGATTAACGGTAATGTCACCTCGCCGAAACGCCTCGGTTATGATGACCTTCAAAGTTGAAAGATAGTGGTTGACGCTCACATTGGCATACCCGTCGTCTTTCAATATGGTCAGAAATTTTTCGATGATGATGACGCTAATCTTGTCTAAAGGGTATTTGCCGAAATAAGGCAAAAGAATCTTTTGTAACGTGGATCGCTGCCCATCGGCAAAACTTCGGGAATAGGTGAAACCGCGAATGAGCCGGGACTTGATGTAAAGGCATTTGTCGTAGTCAAACCAGTCTGCGGTGTAGTCGGCGAAAAGTGGCGACTTGTTTTGCAAGAGCCGGTTGTCTCTGAATAGCTCATGGCAGAGCTTCCGTGCATCGGATTTCCTGACACAGCCGGTGCTGAATTGATGGCGCTGTCCGTTCTCATCGTAGGTAGCGTAGTACCAAACGAACAACTGTTTTCCGACACGGCGCTGGAACATCGAAAAGGGGGCTTTATACCTCATCTTTTTCCTCTAAGTGTTGACATATCTGTTGACACCAAGAAAAAAGTGATTTGGGAAAGCCTGATTTTTCGCTAAAATACAGCAAAAAAGAAAGGGCTAACTCCTTGCTATACAAGGAGTTAGCCCTTTTCTAGGGCTAAAACACCTTAGTCGGGCAACCCGGATTCGAACCGGGGACCCCAAGTCCCCCAGACTTGTACGCTAACCAACTGCGCTATTGCCCGGTTAATGTGTTTTTACCCTTGGGAGAATAGATTATTAATCTAGCATGAAGGGGGCTCGTGTGTCAATCGACTCCTTATTTTAGTTTCAGCACCGAAGCATCGTAGTCCACCGGGGGCACATAACCCAGAAGCTGGATGCAGGTAGCAGCGATGGAGCTGATCCCCAGGCCCTCGTTCAACGCCCCTTCCCCCGCAGTGTTGGGATACTCGCCTTTGTAGGCAGGATCGTAGACGATGCAGGGGACCGGGTTCAGGCTGTGGCTGGTTTTGGCCTTGGGGCTGCCGTCTGCTTTGCGGGAAACCGCGCCGGATTTCTTGTCGTGCTCAAACATGTCGTCGCTGTTGCCGTGGTCTGCGGTGATCACCAGGACCGCCCCGGCTTCGTCCACCGCCTTGGCAATGCGGCCAAGCTGGAGGTCCATGGCTTCCATGGAGCAGACCACCGCTTGATAGATGCCGGTGTGGCCCACCATGTCCCCGTTGGGGAAGTTGAGGCGGATAAAATCGAACTTGCCCGAAGGGATGGCTTTCAGTACTTCATCGGTGATTTCGGCGCATTTCATCCAGGGCCGCTGTTCAAAGGGGAGCACGTCGCTCTTGATTTCAACGTAGTCTTCCAGTTTGTCGTCGAACTTGCCGGTGCGGTTACCGTTGAAGAAGTAGGTTACATGGCCGTACTTCTGGGTTTCCGAAATGGCGAGGGTCCGTACTCCGGCGGCGGCAAGGTATTCGCCCATGGTCCGGTCGATGGAGGGGGGACTCACGAGGTAGCGCTTGGGGGCGTGGAGGTCCCCATCGTATTCCATCATTCCGGCGTAGCAGACCTTGGGCCTGCGGCCCCGGTCGAACTTGTCGAACTTATCGTCTTCAAAGGTGGCGGTTATTTCCAGGGACCGGTCGCCGCGGAAGTTGAAGTAGACAACAGAGTCGCCGTCTTCGATGGTTCCGATGGGCTTTCCTCCATCGGCGACCACGAACTCCTTTAAGTCCTGATCGATGATGCCGGGGATTTCCCTGCGGTAGGTTTCCACCGCTTCCCGCGCATTGGCGAATTTCCGGCCCTCGCCGTGGACGTGAACATTCCAGCCCCGCTCCACCATGGACCAGTCTGCGCCGTAGCGGTCCATGGTGATCCACATCCGGCCGCCGCCTGAGGCTATGCGGGCATCAAAGCCGCCAATGCTTTCTTCTTTTAAGAACGCTTCGAAGGGATCGATATATTCCAGAGCGCTGGTTTCACCCACGTCCCGGCCGTCAAAAAGTACGTGGACCCGCACCTTCTTGATCCCGTCCTTTTTGGCCTGACGGATCATGGCCTTGAGGTGGTCAAGGTGGCTGTGCACATTGCCATCGGAAAAAAGGCCGATGAAGTGGAGCGTTCCACCCTTGGCCGCATTGGATGAAATCTCCTTCCACGCCTGCCCGGTGAACATGGCCCCGGTTTCAATAGATTTGGACACCAGCGCCGCCCCCTGGTTAAAGACCCTGCCGCAGCCCATGGCGTTGTGACCCACTTCGCTGTTCCCCATGTCATCGTCCGAGGGGAGGCCGACCGCTTTTCCGTGGGCCTTGAGCTTGGTGTGGGGACTCTTGGCCTTGAGAGCCTCCAGGTTGTACATCTTGGAGTCCGCAACCGCGTCTCCTTCCTTATATTTGCCGTATCCTACGCCGTCCATGATCACCAGTACCACCGGACCTTTCCGGCCTTTCCATGCGGGGTTCTTCTTGAGGGCTTCTACCATAAATATCTCCTTGAAACTTTGAAATACATATTCAGTATAAATGGACAGTGCGTTTAATATCAACTATCATTAGATGGAGAGGTATTCATGCTTGCGCTATTTAAAAACATCCTGTCCTTTAGCCGCAGCGGATTTTTCCGCAAAAAACCCACACCTCTGGCGGATCGGCTCCTTGCGGATGCTCTCCGGCTGGCGGAAATTCCTTCTCCAAGTCCCAAAGAAGAAAAAAGGGCCGCCTTTGTGGCTGGACGGCTCGCCTCATTGGGTTTGGTCCCTCAAGTTTCCGAATCGGGGAACCTTTATGTCCGCCTCCATTCTGATAATTCGCCTGAATCAGCCAATAAGGAGCCAATCCTCCTTTTTACCAGCCTTATCTCCGCCCGGTGGCATCCGACCCGGAGCCTTTCCCGGCTGGACCCGGTAAACGCCAGCGGGGCGGGGCTGGCGGACAGTCTGGGGCCTGCGGCGCTGATCGCTATGGCGGAAAGTTTTTGCGCCGGGAGGCTTAAACCTGACCGGGACCTCGGTTTCCTCTTTGCGGTGCAGACCATGGACGACCCGGAAAACCAATACCGCCAGCTCACTGGCAATCCCCAATACCGGCCCTTTGCCGCCATCGGCATCCGGGGCCTTTCTCTGGGCCGGGTGATCCATTCCCGCGGTTTTTGCCGGATGCGGATCAATGTTGTTGCGGATAAAGGCGCAAAGGGAAAGGCGGCGGAAGCCCTGATCAATGCCGCACGGGACTTACAGGGTATCAGGTGGAGTGAGGAGGGGATAGTTCGGTTTTACCTCTGCCGCATTGAGGCCGCTGCGGTAAACGGGCGCACTCCCGATAAGGGCTTTCTTGAGTGCGAGCTTGAGTCCGCCGACCGGGGCCTCCTCGACATGGCCATGAACGCCGTAAAGGCCACGGCGAAAAAAAACGGTGAAATCTTCAGTGTTAGTGTTACTGTAGAAATTCTTTCCTTCATTCCGCCGGGTGAGCAGAAACGCAGCGATGCTCTTTTTGAAATACTCAAGACCGAAATGAAAAAACTCAAAATAAAAATCCGGGAGGAGGAGGG
>BNUT01000098.1 GCA_025997555.1 Spirochaetia bacterium | reverse complement strand
GAAGTAGCCTGTCTTTTACGAGGAGCAGTCAATCAAGAACCGAAGGATCATGGTAAAAATGGGATTATTGATGTCAATAATGGTATTTTACCTGCCAACTATGGCATTTGCACAGCCCTTAAGCGATCAAGTGCCGCTCATGCTTTTAAGTTTATCGCCAACTTAAAAGCTTATCGTAACAACCGTTCCCTGATCTTCGGAGCTCTTCAGCGCCAGTTTCCCTTTGTGGAGCAGGACAATATGCTTTACAATAGCAAGGCCAAGCCCTGTTCCCCCTGTTTTTTTAGAGTGGGATTTATCCACCCGGTAGAACCGCTCAAACACACGGCTTTGAGCATCCTCGGGGATACCAATTCCTGTATCGGCAATAGCGATTTCAATCGTATCCTCAATTTGGGAAATATCGACCTTCACTGTTCCGCCGGGGTTGTTGTATTTTATGGCGTTATCCATCAGGTTATAAAACATCTCGTATATCATAGAGCGCCCGGCTGACATTGAGGCATCGCCTGAGATACTCACCGTAACCTTGTGTTCAGAGGCTTTTAACGAAAGCGCTTCCGCAGCTTCGACGGCAATGGCAGAGAGGCTCACTTCTTCAAAAGTTTCGCCTCCGGTGTTCTCGTCCAGCTGGGAGATGAGGATAATATCCTCGATGAGTGTTATCAAACGAGCGGCTTCGTCTTTAATCTTTCCGAAAAACGCATGATGATCGCTTTCCTTAACGATACCGTTATACAGCATTTCCGCATGGCCATAGATGCTCGTAAGGGGCGTTTTTAATTCATGTGACACATTGGCCGAAAACTCCCGCCTCATTTGTTCAGCCGCCATTTTTTCGGTTATATCGAGAAATAGTATAAGAGCGCCTCTGTCTGTTACCGGGCTAAAAAACACACGATAGGATTTGCCGGAACGCCGGAGGATGAGTTCGCTCCGCTTGCCGGATAGCGCAGCTCTCACTTGTTCCAGCAGCTCAAGGTCCCGTATCAGCTCCAAAATATTTTTGCCGTCCATAGGGGTATCTGTTTCAAAAAGAGCCGCCGCGCTTTTGTTGACGGAAAGGATAATGCCCTGTCTGCTTACCAGTATAATGCCCTCACGCATGTTGTCCATAATTGCGCCAATCGTATCCGTGCGGCTTTGCAAATCCGAAAACTGCGCGGCAATATGCTCACGCTGTTGCTCAATAGTCCGAATGAACGGGATAAGCTCATCATAGGGCGGGGTAGGTTCCGTATCCAGATCGAAGTTATTTATGGGCGCGACAATTCGTTTTGTAAGATTTCCCGCCAATACATAGCCTGCGGCGAGAATGACAAAAATAATGCAGATAACTGCGGGCAGCACGCCGCTGAACATTCCCCAAATACTGTTTGTTGTCTTTGCGACACGCAATAGAGAGCCATCCGCCAAGCGGACCGCATAATAATAGGTTTCCTGCCCCAGAGTAGCCGACAAGCGGCGGCTTTCACCCCAGCCAGTTTCAACCGCTTCAACGATTTCTTCCCGATCCGAATGGTTTGCCAAACCCTCTGTACCAACCGCATTATCAAAGGCGACTATTCCGTCCGGCTGAATCAAAGTGATACGCATATCATTGGCCTTGAAAATAATAAGCCTCTGCATAACGGTTTGTGTATCGGCGTCTCTGAATAAGTCCGCCCGCTCCCTAAGCTCACTTCGGACAATTCCCGAAAACTGGTTGTAAAATACAAGACAGAGCGCTGCCGCCACAAGCACCAAACTGATTACCGTCAGCAGTATCATATCGACAAAAATACGCTTTTTCACATTAACCCTCTATCTTGTAACCGACATTCCGCACCGTTTTGATAATTTCACCTGCGCTCCCCATCTTTTGCCGCAGGGATTTGATGTGCATATCAACAGTACGAGTCTCGCCGGCGTAATCAAAGCCCCAAACCTGATTGAGCAATGTATCGCGGGTCGAAACAATTCCCTTATGGTGCATCAAGTAGTAAAGCAGTTCAAACTCTTTATAGGTAAGGACTATTTCGGTATCCCCCGCAAATACTACGCGCCGGTCGCTATGAAGTGTGACGCTTCCAACGGTAACTTCACCGGGCTTATCCGCACCGCTTTCACTTCCTTCGCACCTCCGAAGCACTGCCTTCACCCTTGCTACGGCTTCCATGACAGAAAAGGGTTTTGTAATGTAGTCATCCGCTCCTAAATCAAGCCCCTTGATACGGTCAAGCTCCGTGCCCTTTGCGGTGAGCATGATCACCGGTATCAGCTTTGTCTTTTCAGCCTGTTTCAACTTTTTTAGTATTGATATGCCGTCTTCTCCGGGCAGCATGATGTCCAGCAGAACAAGTGAGGGCGCCTCTTTTAGCAAACGAGCGAAAAATGCCCCGCCTGAGGTAAAGCCCTCCGCTTCAAATCCGGCACTGGACAAGGCATACAGTACCATTTCACGGATATTGTCGTCATCCTCAATAATAAATACTTTTTGCATGAATTTTGGCGTCACTGCGCCCCGTTATTCCAGTTCGTTGAGGTATTCATCACCGTGTATTCCAACGAGGCAACCTTTAGAAGGGTCGGGCATAATGTCAAGCAGTTCCATGGCGGTAATTGAAAGCAGATTGTTCGCTCCCGGAGGCGCAATGGCGGCGTCCAGTTTAATCCTGCGGTCGTGCCAGATGATTTCCATTTGGCTGGACACGTCCATGCGGGTCGGCTGCCCGCCCGCCAGTTTGAACGTCTGTTCGCCTTCCTTGCAAAGTCCTAATCGCTCAAAAACATCTCTGGTGATAACGTTCCGGTGCGTCCCGGTGTCGGCCTTGAAATGTACCGTGGTTTGGCGCACTTCCGATTCTTTGATGCGCCCCCGGCGGAAATCGGATACATCGTCAGAGTTTCTGACTACCAAATCTTCATAAACAGTCATAGAGTCTCCTTAATAATGCCAGTATACTATATACAGCACAATTATGCCACCTACCGTTCCGCGTAACTCCACGCGCCGTCTGCATGGGGAATGAAGTCTCCAGCCATAATTTTAACCTCGCTTTGTGCGGCTGAATAGCCGCATACGTTAATCGAAACGGAACAACGTTCCATCGCGCTCCTTTTGGGGGAATTTTGATAGCTCCGCCCATTTTTTGATGTTCTACAAGGTTCGGGTAAATTCTGAAATAGATCACTTTTTCTTGCACACGTCACACCCTTCTCCAAAATTACCTCAAAACCTCATAAACCACTAATTCCTATTTTTCGAAGAGCCGTTTTTACATACGATATTGCAAAATATAGCACACTCTTTTTAAAAATAAAGACTCTTTGGTTTAATTCCATTTCCTCTATTTCATTTCTTGGAACCGTTTGTTTATAATAAAGAAGAATAGTTATAGTTGGCAGGTAAAATACCATTATTGACATCAATAATCCCATTTTTACCATGATCCTTCGGTTCTTGATTGACTGCTCCTCGTAAAAGACAGGCTACTTCCCATGATACCGATTTGCCCCCGCATTTCCAGCGTTTCAACCTTGTATTTATTCCCATCCGCCGGATGATAGATGAACCTGCATTTGAATAACATACCGTTATTAGGGATAACCATACTACCGCTCCACTGACCGGGTTTATCCATAGTTAAACTGAAATTCACCGGAGATTCCGAGACAACGAAACCTTTAGCATAGAGTGTCCCCTCATTCTGATATATTTCCCAACTCATGGTTTTGCCAGTCTTTTCATTCACGTTCACCCAATAGCCCTCAATAGGCTCGGCAAAACAGAAGCCCTCGATTGAAACAAATAAAACAAACCTGTATACGATAAATACAGTCTTCTTCATAAATATAACCTCACCGATTATTCTTGTTCCGCATATCTCCACCATGCAACTGTTCCAACAAACCCTGCCGTTCCGGTCATAACGAGTATCAAAATACTAACAGGGTGAAGAACCCCCTCGGATATGAGCAGCCCCGGTATTGTCCAGGGGATATACGCATTAAGGCCGAGATTGTCAACGATATTGATGATGATCACAATAAGGAAAATCAGGCCGATTGGAGCCAGATATCCCCTGGCAACATTAGCCATAAATGAACTCACGGTGCTGACAAACATAGTGAGCAATGCTGTTGCCATAAACATAAGAAAATAATGCAGGATGAGGGCGGCATTTCCTCCAATGAGACCGACACAAACGCCAATCAAAATTACGATGGTAAACATAATAACTGTCAAGAGGCTATTCCATAGCAAAATCACCATGAATTTGGATACCGCTATAGCGAGCTTGGATACCGGCTTTACCAGTAAATCGTTTATCGTTTTATCCGTATACTCCCGCCCGAAAACCCAACAGGTAGTGAAGGCAAACCCGATCACCAATAGCGCGGTGAAGCTTTTTAGAATATCCGCCAAATACAAGTCCCAACTTACGTTTGCGGCGTTAAAATATTTGAGAAGGGAGATGGCCGGCAGAATGGTAAACGCGATGGTTACCACCCAAAAGACGCTTGTCTTATACGCTTTACGAATTTCACAGTAAACGAAAGATGCTATATTCATCAGTTTATCCCCCTTGTGCTTTGAATTGTCCGTAAAAAATAACCTTCCAAATTTTCCGTAACCATTTTCATTTCCTTTTTCAACGACTGTTCCAACGTTGTCATAGCAATATTTTGAATTAACTTTCCCTCATGAATGATGCCGATCCGGTCGGCCAGTTTTGCAAGCTCCTCAAGAAGATGGCTGGAAAGAAACACCGTAACGCCGTGATTTTTTGATAAGTCCATAAGCATATCTCTGATTTCGGCCACACCGGCAGGGTCAAGTCCATTGATAGGCTCGTCCAAAATCAAGATTTCAGGGTTGTGGATTATAGCCTTTGCCAGCCCCAGACGCTGTTTGTTTCCCAGTGATAGGTGCTTTGCTTTTTTGTTTTTATGCGATGCAAGCCCCAGCTTTTGTATAACACGAGCGACAGACTGCCGGTCGGGAAGTTTCTGCATACGGCGTGCTATGTCCAGATTTTCTTCCACCGTAAGCCCGGGGTAATAGCTTGCCTGTTCCAAAAAACCAACCTTTTCCCACAGTCCGTAACTTCCGAGGGTCACCTTTCTCCCCAGCAAATAGACGTTGCCGGAGCTGGGTTTTAAGAGCGACAACATCATGTGGATGGTGGTGGATTTCCCGGCTCCGTTCAGGCCGACAAAGCCGAATATCTCCCCCCTCTTAACCTCCAATGACACATTGTTGACCGCATGATACCCGTCAAATGTCTTAGTAAGGCTGTCCAGTTGTATCATATTTTCCATTAAGCAACACTCCTTCAATGAGTTTATAAGCATAGTATAGCAACTAAACAAAAAAAAGTCAAGTAGTTTAGACGCTAAACAATAAAAGTTAATAAAAAGTTTACTTTTTGTTTTTTTCACTTAATCGGGCATATTTCCCTTTATTACTGTGTCAAGGAAGGAAAATATGGTTTTTATATCTTTATCGCTTAGGGTTTCAAAATAGCGCATAAGTCCGGCATTTAACCGTTCGTGGTGCTTCCAATGGCCGGAAACTGCTTTTTTCCCTAACTTTGTCAGTTCAAAATACACTTCTTTGTTGTTTTCCGGCATGTGAAAACGTGCTATAAGGTCTTTTTCCAATAATTTCTTGGTAATTTGAGCGATAGCGCCCTTGGTTATACCGATGCGCACAGCCAATTGACTGGTGTTTTCATCGGGATGACCATTGATAATATCTAACAGTTGGACTTCCGCATGGTTTAATGGAAAACCAATGCCATAATCCCGCGCAACCTTCTTTTCGCTATTCAGTATACTGACGGCTTTATTTATTTTTTCCCCGATAGCAAGGGCCAATTCTTTATCCATAAGGATATTGTATAGATGCTAAATATTATTGTCAATAAGTTTCCCCCCCTATAAAACCTGCGTGTCCTTGTGTTTGCCCGTAATGGAGAATATGACCCACTCGGCAATATTGACCGCGTGATCGCCTATGCGTTCAAAGTATTTGGCAATCTGCAGGAGGTCAACGGCTTGTTCGCCATTTTGCACATTCTCGCGGATTAACTGTATCAAATCCTTTTTCACGATGTCAAACAAATCGTCCACCGCATTGTCGGAGACAATGACCGCCTGCGCCAGAGCCAAATCTTTTTTGACAAAGGCATCGATGCTGTCGGTCACCATTTTTATTGTTGCATCCGCCATCTGCGGGATATGCTTGAGGTTGATGATATATTTCTGCCGGGCAAGTTGTATGCACAGTTCCGAAATATCGGCGGCCTGATCGCCGATACGCTCCATGTCGGTGATCATTTTCAGCGCCGTGGAAACCTGACGTAAATCCCGGGCCACCGGCTGTTGATTCATGAGCAGCTTTAAGCACAAGCCTTCGATTTCTTTTTCCTTGTCATCTATTATGTCGTCGTCCTCAATGATTTTTTGAGCCGACACTACATCCTGTTCTTCAAGCGCTTTTACCGCTTTCGCAATTGTCTGTTCAATAAGAGCGCCCATCTCAATCAGGCTGTTATTCAAAAGGGTCAACTGTTCGTCAAAACGACTGCGCATCATCCAAACCTCCCCGTAATGTAATCTTCTGTCCGCTTATCCTGCGGCATGGCGAATAGTGCCCCGGTGTCCGTGTACTCGACCACCTCCCCAAGAAGAAAAAACGCTGTTTTATCGCTGATCCGGGTGGCCTGCTGCATATTATGGGTCACGATAATGATACTGTACTTTTCCCGCAATGTCAGCAGCAGTTCCTCAATTTTGCCGGTGGAAATAGGGTCAAGGGCGCTTGTCGGCTCGTCCATCAGCAGCACCTCAGGCGATACGGCAAGGGCCCGCGCGATGCAGAGCCGCTGCTGCTGTCCACCCGACAAGCCCAACGCGGATTTTTTCAGACGGTCTTTGACCTCGTCCCAAATCGCCGCGCCTTTCAGGGATTCCTCAACGATTTTGTCAAGCTCATACCGCGACTTTATGCCATGGGTTCGCGGGCCAAAGGCGATGTTGTCGTATACGCTCATGGGGAACGGATTGGGCTTTTGGAATACCATCCCCACGCGCTTTCGGAGCAGATTGATGTCCATGTTCCCATATACATCTTCGCCAAACAGCCGCACACCGCCAGAAATTTTGCAGCCCTCTATCAAATCGTTCATGCGGTTGAGTGTCTTTAAGAGCGTTGACTTTCCACAGCCCGAGGGCCCGATAAACGCGGTTATCTTTCCGCTTTCGATTCCCATGGTGATGTTTTTGAGCGCCTGAAAATCGCCATAAAACAAATCCAAGGCTTGTATATCAAAACAGTTCATGCTTTGCCTCCAATCCGCCGGGCAAGCTGTGCGGAGCCGGTATTGATTAAGACCACCACAAGCAAAAGCACCACTGCGGTGGCGTAGCCCTCGCCGGTGTGAAGGCCTTCACTGGAAAGAGCGTACATGTGAACCGACAGGGTGCGCGCCGACTGCATAGGGTTTTCAGGTATCTGCGCCACGGTTCCGGCGGTATAAATCAGCGCCGCCGTTTCTCCCGCGATGCGGCCGATGGAAAGGATTACTCCGGCCAGAATACCCGGCATCGATGCGGGCAGCACAATGCGGAATACGGTGCGGAGCTTGCCCGCGCCCAGGCCGAAAGCCCCTTCGCGGTAGGTGTCGGGAACGGCTTGCAGGGCTTCTTCACTTGAACGCATAATCAGCGGCAAAATCATGATTGACAGGGTAAACGCTCCCGCAAGCAGGGAAAATCCCCAGCCTAAAAAGGTGACAAAAAACAACATTCCAAACAGGCCGTATACAATGGAGGGGATGCCGGAAAGCGTTTCTGTGGTCACCCTCACTAAAAGTACGGCTTTGTTGCCGCGTTTCGCGTATTCGGCAAGATAAATCGCCGCGAAAACGCCGAGGGGCACCGCGATGACGAGGGACAACAAGGTCATGATGACGGTGGAAATCATCGCGGGCATGAGGGACACGTTTTCGCTGTTGTAGTTACGCGCGAAAAGCGACGGCTTGATATGGGGGACGCCTTTCACCAGGATGAAGCCCACAAGGAACAACAAAACCGAAAAGGTAAGAGCGGCAGCCGTCCATGTAGCGGCGCCCATAAATAGTTCGGATGGTTTTTTACGCACTTAGGTTGCCCTCCGTTTCAGCGCCGAAAAACTTAAGTTTATGAGCAGGATAAACACAAACAGAACAACACCGGTTGCAATCAATGCTTCACGGTGCAGTTCCGCTGCATAGCCCATTTCAAGAACGATGTTTGCGGTAAGTGTGCGGACCCCTTTGAACAGGGACACCGGCATACGCGCCTGATTCCCCGCTACCATAATTACGGCCATCGTTTCGCCTATGGCCCGGCCTACCCCGAGGACAACCGCCGCAAGTACGCCGGATTTGGCGGCGGGGAGCAGGACAAAGAATACGCTGCGGTAATGCCCCGCGCCGAGGGCCAACGCGCCCTCGTAATACTGTTCAGGAACGGCGCGCAGCGCGCTCTCGGCAATGCCGATGATTGTGGGTAAAATCATAATACCCAGCAGGATAGAAGCGGATAAAATGCTGTTGCCGGAAAGCGGGATAATGACCGCCATGCCGAAAAAACCGTACACGACGGATGGAATACCCGCGAGCAGTTCCACCCCCGGCTTGAGTAGGGCATAGAGCTTTTTCGGGCAGACACGGGCGAGAAAGATTGCCGCCAGTATGCCGGTTGGAACGCCGATAAGGAGCGCCCCCGCCGTAACATAGAGGCTCCCAAGTATCATGGGAAATATGCCAAACACCGGGGGCGTGTCCGCCGGCGACCACTCTCTGCCAAGCAAAAAGTTGAACACGCCGATTTTCCCTATCGCGGGGAGGCCGTTTGCAAACAAGAAAATACAGATTAAGGCGACCGCCAGTATGGAAGCAAGCGCCGATGTTAAAAACACGGCGCCCATGAGTTTTTCTCGCAATCTGTTCATAATCAGGATGGTACGGCAGGAATGTGTAATCTGACAGTAGCTTCAGGTAAAATTTGTGTAAAATCGTGATCAAATTCGGCTGTTTTATCAGAAAAACCTCAATAAAAACACAAAAAACCACCACCCCTTGACATATCAGTGAAAATAGGCGATAATAGAAATATATTGGAGAAATATGTTTTGTAAGGAGAAACCTATATGCAAAGTCTACTCGCCAGGAAACAGCGTTCTACCCTCAGTTTTGGGCTTGGATTAACTTTTTTTATCGCCCTTATTGCGACTCTGGCTGTCGCAGGTTGCGACTTGTTCCAACTTCCTGATCCTGTCGTTGTCGGCCCTGACACCACCGCCCCGGCGGAGGTAAGCGACTTAACCGCATCTCCCGATGATACGCGCGTATGGCTTAACTGGGTTGACCCCGAGGACAGCGACTTCCATCACGTAGAAATCACGTGTACAGACAGCTCAACCAAACTGACTGTTCGCAAGGGATGGGCGCCTGCAGTTTTTTCTGGCCTACTCAATAACACCCCGAGGGACTACACCTTTACCGTAAAGACGGTGGATACCGCCGGCAACAAAAGTGCCGGAACTACCATAACCGCAACGCCCGTTGCCGGCCCCCCCCCCACGACGCCGTCAGCGCCTGCGAAGCGCACGGTCGAAATCCCCCAATTCAGTCTGGAGGAAATTATTGACTATAAACAGTGGGTAACCGTTCGTACCGATACGTCGGGCGCGACCATCCATTGCACTCTGTACATCCGTGATGAAAGCGGTGCCAACATACCCGGCACCGAAAAAATAGGCACAACACCCCTTCGCTTTTGGATACCCAGGGGACCCGGCGCCGGAGTCGTCGCGTACATGCGAGCCTCAGCGGTGTTCATAAGTACGGGTTGGATAGTCACAGGGAAAGTGGCGGTTCCGCCCGCCGCAATACTGGGTATTGTCTCAACCCTTGGTGTCGCCTGGTTGAAAATGTTAATAAACCCCCATCCGCTGGGCAGAGCGCTATTACTGGACAGAGCGACATTTAAAGGCCCGGTCGCCTTAGTGCCCGTATTGCGAATGGTTACCATTAGGGGGTTATACGTCTCAAAATTGCCGGCATTATACCGCGGTGACGGGAGTACTATATCTATATTCCCTGCGGAGCCGATGCCTTGGGTGACGGCGCCTCCACCGCTTAGCGTGATGGCATAATCCACCGCTGATGAGCCCAAATTCATGTCCTTTTCCCTGCTGTCATTCCAGCCCTTCATTCCCGCAT
>BNUT01000097.1 GCA_025997555.1 Spirochaetia bacterium | reverse complement strand
AATCGTTCTCCGTTTCCTTAAAGCCGTTCCCCTGCTCAAAACTGGTGTAGAGTTCATTAAGTTCCACACCCATGCCGAGTTTTCCCATAATGGGGGCCGCATCGGCGGAACCAAAGGGGTGACGGTAGACGCCGTCGTCATCGGTACGGCGCAGGAGCAGTTCCGGAAAGGATTTAAAGGCCGCCACATCCCGCTTATAGCCAGTGGTGTCCACGTTTGCCAGATTATTCGCCACCGTATCAAGCCGCCATTGCTGGGCCCGCATCCCGCTGGCCCCGGTATACCATCCTCTAATCATAGTTGTTTATCGGCATCTGAATTTCAAAAATAATGGCAATCAATAGATTGCTGGCAATCAATTAATTGCCCATTTATGGGAATTCGGGTATGATTTTTTTCAATGACACCTAATACAGGCTCCGGTGTATCATTAGGTGCCGGAGAGCGATTGAAGGGACAGGGGGCGGTTTTTTGTACCGCTATCCTCTGGAGTACCAGCGGCTTATTCATCAAACTGGTTGACTGGCACCCTGTGGTGATCGCCGGGACGAGGAGCTTTGTGGCCGCCCTTTTCCTATTGACGGTCCGCCTTGTATTCCCCCCCAGACCGGGGGGTGAAAAAAACAGGCCCCTTCCCCTCTGCGCTGCGGCCGTAATCTCCACCCTTGCCATGATCAGCTTTGTCGTTGCCAACAAGCTTACCTACTCGGCGAACGCCATCATGCTCCAGTACAGCGCCCCTATCTGGGCCAGCCTTTTGGGCTGGCTTTTGATTAAGGAAAAACCCCATTGGGAACACTGGGGTGCGCTGGCCCTGGTGATGGGGGGAATGGCGCTTTTTTTTCGTGACGGGCTCAGCACAGGCCATCTTTTGGGGGACAGTATCGCCGTACTTTCCGGGATCTGCTTCGGCGCCCATACGGTGGTTCTGCGGATGATGAAAAACGGGAACCCCAGGGATTCCATGCTCTTGGCCCATATACTGAATGCCGTCATCAGCATTCCCTTCATTATTATCTATACGCCGCACTTTACCGTTCCTACGGTTATGCCCATCGTCTTTATGGGGCTCGTACAGACAGGCTGCGCATCGATCCTCTTTGCCTACGGGATCAAACGGGTCACCGCAGTCCATGCCATGCTCACCGCCATGATTGAACCGGTGCTGAATCCCGTCTGGGTTCTGGCGGTTACCGGTGAAAAGCCTTCGGTATCCGCACTTATCGGCGGCGGGATTATTATCGCGGCGGTGGCGGCTTCTTCCTATATAGGGAAGCGCCGGGAACTGCGGTGACTGAAAGCACCCGCCGTATTATCGATATTATCCGCTCGGTTCCGCCGGGGAAGGTTGCATCCTACCGGGACGTTGCCCTGGCGGCGGGGCTTTTCAACGGGGCCCGGCAGGTTGCCCGGATCCTCCACTCCGTGTCAAAAACACAAAAGCTCCCCTGGCACCGGATCATCCGTTCAGACGGACATATCGCCCTTTCTCCGGAATCAGGCGGGGATTTACAGGCGGCGCTTCTGCGGGCCGAGGGGGTTGAGGTGTCAAAAACGCTGAGGGTGGATATGGGAAAATACAGCAAGCATTAAAAAACCTTTTATTTCAACTAAGATATTAAAAGAAAATTCCGATAAAAATATATGTTTTCAGAAAAAAACAGCAGAGACATATCTATACATAGACTCCATATTTTCTTGCGGGCAGACGGCTTATGAGAAAACTGGGATTCTTATTAATGATGACAACCTTGGCTGTATCCCTATTTGCGCAAACCGAAAGCATTTTTTCAAATATCTATGTTTATGTCAGTCCGGCCGTCGGCGGGACAACGGAAGAGCGGGATTTTTTTGACTTCAACTTGCAGGAAGAGGTAATGGGCGGCGGCTACACATTGACCAATGATCTGTATGCCGACCCTGGCGAGGCATGGTCTCAATCGGATTTTTATATTGATGTTGAATTATCCTACGACCAGGAATACGACGAACATATTGTTACCCTGATACTGTATAATACCCTGACGGGTGCAGAGCTTGTCACCAGCGGTATGGTTTATGAGACCCTTGATGAGATGTACAAGTGGAACCTGACGTTGATCTACCAGGTCATGGCGAACGCTCCTATCTCGCACTTAACCGATGAGGAGCTTACGAAAAAGAGCCCCGGTTATTGGCTGCACCTGGGCTTCCGCGCGGGACCATCGATGCGGCTGTATTCTCCTATGAGCTATGCCGCCACCATGGGAATCGGCGTCGATATAGGGGTGCAGTTGATGGTACAACCGCTGCCCTTCCTGGGGATTCAACTGGAAACTCTATTCACCATAGACTATGCGCCTATGCTGGGTATTAATGATAATAACGTGAATGCGGTCAATGATTCAATAACGTCCTTTGGGTTGATGATACCCCTGCTGGTGAAGGGAACTTTCCAGGTCAGCAACATGTTTAGGATCGACCCCTTCGCCGGGATATATTTTTGGACGCCCATGGGCAATGCATCCATTAAGGAAGTTAAGGAATCTGAGAATACAGTTGATGGGCCAAGCAAAATTTCCCCTGCACCCTTCGGGGTTACAGGGGGCTTTAGTCTCGGGATATCCATAGGACCGGGGTCCCTGCTGATAGATACCCGGTACTCATACGATTTTGGCGATACCATAATAAACGAGAAACCGGTGTACCGGCGGAGTATGGTAACATTATCAATAGGGTATGAATTTAACTTCCTCGAAAAAACCCCGAAGGCGCAGGTGCAGTCGGCAGCAAACCAGAGGCGAGCCGGGAGGTGATACTGAATCAGTGCTGATTAGTGAATCAGCATGGCGTCACCGTAACTGAAAAAACGGTAGCCCTCCCGCACCGCCTCGGCATAACTTTCCAGAATGAATTCCTTTCCGGCGAACGCCGATACCAGCATCAACAGCGTCGATTCAGGGGTGTGGAAATTGGTAAGAAGAGCGTCTACTACTTTAAAAGAATAGCCGGGGTAGATAAAGATTGACGTGCTCCCCTCCCCCCTCCGCAGTTTTCCTGTTTCGGTATCCCAGGCCGACTCCAAAGTACGGACGCTGGTGGTTCCCACGGCAATAATTTTCCGGCCTGCAGCCTTTGCGTTTTCAATGCGGGAGGCGGTTTCATCATCAATGCTGTACACTTCCTCGTGCATTTTGTGCTCCTCAATATTTTCCACACGCACCGGGAGGAAGGTCCCCAGTCCCACATGAAGAGTGACAAAGACGCTCCCGATCCCCGCCGCACCAAGGCGATCCAGAAGTTCACGGGTAAAGTGAAGCCCTGCGGTGGGAGCCGCAGAAGAGCCCGTAACATCCGCATAGACCGTCTGGTAGCGTTCATTGTCCGCCGCAGTATCACTGCGTTTAATATAGGGCGGCAGCGGTATGTGGCCATTTTTATCCAGCCACTCATCATCGATGGGCTTTGCAAATTTCACTATGCGGAACTCCCCGGCGTCGGCCTCAGTCCCGGAGATTTCCCCTTCAACACCATCGGCAAACACATAACGGCTGCCCGGTCTGCGCCGTTTGGCCCGCTGAACCATGGCGCGCCAAATCGTCCCCGGTTCACCGGCATCCTTTATCTTATTGATGAGAAGAAATTCCACCTGCGCCCCGGTGGCCTGACTTAACCCCAAAAGCCGGGCCTTGCGGACCCGTGAATTGTTGAACACCAGAAGCGGCGGCGCTTGAAAATTTGATTTCAGCAAATCGGGAAGGTCCGTCACTATATGGTGTTCCCGGCTCCGCTTCTCCCGGTCCAGCACCATGAGCCTTGACTGCCCCCGTTCCGCCGGGGGATATTGGGCGATTAAATGTTCGGGGAGTTCAAAAGAAAAATCCTTGGTTCTCAAAAAAGCAGCCCCTCGGCCCTACCGTTTCGCGGCTCAAGCTTGAGGTGTTCATAGGCCATGGCGGTAACCACCCGGCCCCGGGGGGTGCGCTGGATGAGCCCCGCCTGAATCAGATAAGGCTCGTAGTAATCCTCCAAAGTATCCACCGATTCACCGATGCTTATGGCCAGGGTTTCCGCTCCCACAGGGCCGCCGTTGTAACGCTCAATGATGATCCGCAAAATTTCACGATCATGTTTTTCCAGCCCCAGGGCATCAATTTCCAGCCGCCTGAGCCCATCTTCCACCACGGGCAGGGTGATGGATGGCGCACCTTTTATCTGGGCGAAGTCCCGCAT
The DNA here is from genome assembly GCA_025997555.1 of Spirochaetia bacterium. Classification (GTDB taxonomy): domain Bacteria; phylum Spirochaetota; class Spirochaetia; order Treponematales; family Breznakiellaceae; genus BNUT01. The sequence goes on along the minus strand of BNUT01000097.1, from coordinate 6,055 downwards.
CCTCCGCAGGAGCCGGTTCACCACACGGGGGGTGCCCCGTGCAGAACGGGCCAGCAGGCTTGCAGCATCATTGTCAACTTTGGTGTTGAGTATCCCTGCGGAACGGCGGACAATGGCCTCCATGTCGGCGGCCTCGTAAAAAGAAAAGCGGCAGGTGATACCGAAACGGCTGATCAGGGGGCTGGATACATTCCCCGCCTTGGTGGTAGCCCCCACCAGCGTAAATGGCTGTATGGGAATTCTGATGGTCCGGGCTGAGGGCCCCTGCCCTATGATCCAGTCAAGCTCATAATCCTCCATGGCGATGTAGAGCATTTCCTCAATAGCGGGTTTGAGCCGGTGAATTTCGTCGATAAAAAAAACAGCCTTCTCGGTCACGGTGGTAAGTATCCCTGCAAGGTCCTTGGGCTTATCCAGAGCCGGCGCGGAAGTTACCTTGAATTCCGCCCCCAGTTCATTGGCCACAACCTGAGCCAGGGTAGTCTTTCCCAATCCCGGCGGCCCGATTAAGAAAAGATGATCCAGGCTTTCGTCCCGTTCCCGCGCTGCGGTGATAAATACCGACAGGTTTTCCTTTATCTGCGCCTGTCCCATAAATTCTTTCAGGTTTTTGGGACGGAGGGAAAGCTCCCGATCATCCTCGGCCAGCGGTTTTTCCGGATGCAGCATTCCTGTGGGGCCGCTTAATGTGTCTTCATTTGGTATTTTAATATCTTTTTTTTTCATCCAATAATTCCGCAGCGCCTATGAACTGCTCAATTCAACGATGGCCTGCTTGAAAAGAAGGGCTTCCTTCTCCGCAGCGCCTATTCCGGACTTTAGACCCGCCTCCGCCTTAGCCAGGGCATCCGCCGCTGAGCGCCTGTCGTAGCCCATCCCCGCCAGGGCTTCCACCAGTTCACCGTAGGGGGACGCCGCCTGCTGACCGGCCTTTGTTTCCCAGGTTAATTTTCCCTTGAGGGCAAGGATCATCTTCTGTGCGGTCTTCTTTCCCAGCCCCGGCACCGCTTCCAGTCGGCCCAGATCTTCGGCCTCCAGGGCCCGTTCCAGATCATCCTGCCCAATCCCCCCCAGAATTTTGATTGCCCCCTTGGGACCGATCCCCTCAACTTTAAGCAATTCCAGAAAAGTGTTCCGCCGCTTTTCATCGGCAAAGCCGTAGAGTTTCATTAAATCTTCCCGGTGATAAAGCCAGGTAAAGACCCGGCCTTCCTCCCCAAGGGCGGGCATTTTTGCAATATCCGTAGCGGGAAGGCTGATCTCCCACTCGATCCCCCCGGTAAGGATATAGACGGTTTCGCTTAATTTTTCGGTAATGGTTCCCCGGATGCTGTTAAACATGATCTGACTATACCAGTAAGGGAATTTTTTTTCTATTATTGCTTGACTTTTCACGATAGGTATGTTATAGTCTGACTAGTCAGACTAATATAAGAAACATTGAGATAAGGAAAGGAAACATGAACACACTACACGAAAACAATATCTGGCAGTTACAGGAGGCAAAAGCAATGTTCAGTCAGGTTGTCAGATCGGCGGCCGATAAGCCCCAGATCATCACAAACCGGGGGGAAGAAGCGGCGGTGATCCTTTCCATGAAGGATTATCGGGAACTCAAGGGGAAGAAGCCAAGTTTTATTGAGGCGTTCAAAAACCGTCCCTACCCGGAACTGGAACTGGAAATGCCGGAATATCTGCCTGATGAAAAGATGCGGGAGATTGACTGGTGAAATATCTGCTGGATACCAATGTTTTATCCGAGCTTCGGAAACCGAACTGCGATCAAAGGGTAGATGGGTTTATAAAAAATATAAACGAAGAAGATATCTTTACCTGTGCCCTTTCTGTAGGGGAAATTGTCTTTGGCATTGAAAAATTACCTGAAGGGAAAAAGAAAAATGAACTTTCCTTTTGGCTTTACCGCCAAATACTGGGCTTGTTTGAAGACCGCATCATTCCTCTGGATACTGATGTGATGCAGGAATGGGGAAGACTCTGCGCAAGATCAAAAAGAACCTTACCTTTAAAAGATTCTTTTATCGCCGCCACCGCCCTGACTCATCGCTGCACCCTGGTCACCCGGAACACAAAGGACTTTACAGATATCGGGGGGCTTAATCTGATGAACCCCTGGGACTAAGGCACGAAGTTTCCGCGAGGGGATTATTTATCGCTTTCAATTAATAAAAAGTTTACTTCTCGTTAACCGGCACTTAATAACCACGGCGTATTCTCAGTATATCAAGTTTGGAGGTAATGCAAATGGAATATGTCGTACAAACAAAAGATTTGAGTAAGACCTTCGCGGGGAAGGCCGCGGTAAACAGCGTGAATATCAATATCAGGCGCGGAGATATTTACGGGTTTATCGGTGAAAACGGAGCGGGGAAAACAACATTTATGAGAATGTTGTGCGGGCTTGCCGAACCGACCGGGGGCGCCATGCGGCTTTTCGAGAGCGGCGACCTGGAAAGGCAGCGCCATCGGATCGGCTGCACGATTGAAAATCCGGCTATCTATCCGGCAATGACTGCGGATGAAAATCTTGAGGTGTACCGCATCTTAATCGGCAGTGCTGAAAAGCGCATCGTGCCGGAACTGCTGGATTTTGTCGGGCTTTCCGGCTTGGGGAAAAAGAAAACAAAGGATTTTTCCCTCGGTATGAAACAGCGGCTGATGATAGCTATTGCTCTGATTGGCGACCCGGAGTTTCTTGTGTTAGACGAGCCGATGAACGGTCTTGATCCAATGGGCATCAAGGAAGTGCGTGATTTGCTTTTGAAACTGAACAAAGAGAAAAAACTGACAATGGTAATCTCCAGTCATATTCTCGACGAGCTTTCCCGGATGGCGACGTGCTACGGCGTTATTCACCGGGGCGAACTCGTTGATGAATTTACGGCGCAGGAACTTGAACGCAGGTGCCGTCACAACCTGAAAATCGTTACGGATAATCCGGGCAAGGCTGAAAGCCTGCTGAAAACGTCCGTAAGCGTGAACTTTGAAACAATGCCTGACGGCGCGATTATTTTGTACGATCACCTTGACGAGGCTGCGAGTATCAATAAAATGCTTGTTGCAAACGGACTGGCGGTATCGGCGCTTTCACCCGGAGAGCAAAATCTTGAAGGGTACTTTATGGACTTAATGGGAGGGAAAAAATAATGAACATCATCAAATCGGAGTTTTATAAACTCAAAAAGTCAAAACTATTTTATGTCTGCATGCTGATATGCGCCGTGATTCCGGCCATTATGGCAATCGCCATACAATTGGGCGTGCAGACCCGCGGGGCCGAAGGTATGTCGGCAATCGTGGATGATATAAGCGGCGCGGCCTTTCTCGCGGAAACATTGGGCCTGGCGCTTCTCCCCACCGTTTTGGCCGTGTTTGTTTCGATTTTCGTATCAAGCGAATTTCACAACGGCACGATGAAAAACTACGTTTCCAAGGGCTTTAACCGTGTTAAGATTTATCTTTCCAAACTTGTGGTGAGCGGGGCGGCGGTTTTGGCAATTTATGCCGTCCACGCCGCGGTTTCCCTTGCACTGGGAACGGCCCTTTGGGGATTTGACCCGTCCGGCGCCGCCGCTGTTTCAGGTGTTGCTACCATGCTGCTCGGCGAAGGTCTGCTGCTGCTTGCGTATACGTCGGTGTTTGTCCTCGTTTCAATGTGGCTGCGCAGCAACGGTGCGTCCATTGCCGTTGCGATTTGTGCGGCGTCCGTGCTGCCGACCATCTTAATGACAATCGACTTTATACTGGAGGATGTCATATCGCTGTCAAGTTTCTGGATTTCCGGTAATGTGTCCGCCCTCGCCTCCATCACGCCCGAAAGCGGCGCAGTGCTGCAAGGCCTTATCGTGGGGTTCTGCTACTTAACCGGCGGAACTGTATTAGGAAGTTTGCTTTTTAAGAAGCAGGACATAAAATAATGGACTTGTTTAAGAACCCGGTTGGTTCTTAAACAAGTCTTGCAAAATGCTCCGCATTTTGCGTTTTTTAGCGGAAGTTATTCAATAACTGAAGTTATTGAATAACTCTAATTTCAGGAGGAAATGATGATGAACTACAAAAAGGTGTTGGCGGTTTTTGCCGCCGTGCTTATCGCGCTGGGTACGTTGAGCGGCTGTTCAGACGAGGCGTATGTCGGTGAAAAACAATTCGCCGCAATTATCAACGCCAAAATATTTGACGGCGAGAATGTTATTGACGACACGACCGTTGTAATAAAAGACGGAATCATTCAGTCGGTGGGCGGTGAAATTCCTGAAGGGGCAACGATTATAGATGCGGCGGGCAAGACGCTTATGCCCGGTCTGATCGATTCCCACACCCATACCGATATGAACGGCCTGAAAGACGCGCTGAAATTCGGGGTTACCACGGAGCTTGAGATGAACGGCACCTGGTCGGCCAATGAACGTAAAAAAGTCGCCGACAGCAGCGATATGGCGGATTTGCGCTCCCCCGGTATGGGCATCACGTCCAAAGGAGGCCATCCGAGCGAGTATCAGAGTTCCAGCAACAATCTGCTGATACGCTACTTTTTCAAATTCCCCTCCGCTTCCACGCCGAAAGAAGCTATAAAACTTGTCGATAAGCGCGTCAAGGACGGCGCCGATTACATTAAAATCCTCGTTGAAAACGGCGACAACATCGGCTGGCCGGGGCTTCCCGTGCTGGACGATGCAACGCTTCAAGCCGCCGTTGACGAAGCACACCGCCTTGACAAACTGACGATCGCCCATGTGACGACCGCAGCCGAAACCGAACGCGTTGTCGCGGCGGGGATAGACGGTCTGGGACACCTGTTCTTTGATAACCAGCCGTCCGAACAGCTTGTCGCCGATATAGCGAAGAACGATGTATTCGTTATCCCCACGCTGGTGACGCTTTCCTCCGCTTTCGGCAATGATGCGGCCTGGCTTGCCGCGGACCAGCGCGTCAGCTCACGGCTCAACGAAGAATGGCTCGAATCAATGTCCGCCAGTATGAATGTCTATCCCGAAGGTAAACTGGAGAATGCGTATGCCACCATTATGACGCTGCACAACGCAGGGGTTGATATTTTGGCGGGCAGTGATGTCTCGGAGCCGGTCCCCGGTCTTGGCGGCTTGGCCCACGGCGTGAGCCTGCACCACGAGCTGCAGCTATTAGTCGCAGCGGGATTTACGCCCGCCGAGGCGTTACGCGCAGCCACCTCTGTTCCCTCGAAACGGTTCAGCCTTGACGACCGCGGACGCATCGCTGCCGGGCTTCGCGCCGATTTACTGCTCGTTGACGGCGATCCGCTGAGTAACATCACGGATACGCTGAACATTGATACGATATGGCGCGGCGGCGTCAAGCTCGGCGGCAAGGACTAGCAAAAAAAATTACCAACCCACTTGACAAGTTAAAACTCCCCCTGTTACCATATAGTCAAGTGCTTGACGGTCAGGTACTTGACTATAAATAATGGTGAAGGAAGGGGGGTATTTGAACAAAAAAAGGGGAGAGGCGGTCGCGCTGTTTATACGATTGCAGGTGTTGAGTAACCGCTACCAAAAGCAAATGTTTCGGGGCCTTAACAATCCGCATGGCGGGCAGGGGCGTATCTTATCGCTGCTGAAAATGAAGCCGGAAATCACCCAAAAAGAATTAACAGAGCTTTCGGGGATGACCAAGCAATCGGTAACACAACTCCTGGACAAACTGGAAAAACGCGGGTGCATCACACGGGAACAATCGAAGAATGACCGGCGCGCTTCCATTATTAATCTGACAGCGGAGGGAGCGGCCGCCTTGAGCGAAATTGACGGCAAGCCGCATAAGCATAAAAAAGGTCTTGGGTTCGACTGCCTTAGCGGGGAAGAGCTGGATAATTTCAACGATTATATGGCCCGCATTATCAGACGTATGGAGGAACTAATTGGAGGAAATCACAATGACAAAGACTGATACGGCCTTGGCCGTCGAAGCCCACGGTTTGGTCAAAATATTCGGAAGCAACCGCGCCGTAGACGGGGTGAGCCTGAATATTCCCACCGGAAGCATCTGCGGCGTACTTGGG
>BNUT01000096.1 GCA_025997555.1 Spirochaetia bacterium | reverse complement strand
CAGGACTTTTGCCCAAAAAGTCCTGTACTCGCCTTTGATTTAACAAGATTGGTAACTGCCCAGGATACACTTGTTGGAGTGTGCCGTGTGTCCGCATCGGTAAAGAGCAATATCTCGCCCTGTGCATGTTCGCAGAGCTGGGACAGCGCATAGGGCTTGCCATACCAGTCTTCCGGCAGCGGCTTGCCCTGATAGATATGTACACGGCTGTCTTTTTCCGCAATGCCCTGTATAATTTCCCATGTGTTGTCACTTGAATTATCGTTGATAACAAGTATCTCGTAATTTTTATATGACTGGTTTTGCAAATGCGCAATACATTCCGCGATGTTTTCTTCTTCGTTACGCGCAGGAACAAGCACCGTCACCATCGGCCCATCCTGCAATTTCGGCTTAAAGGTATGCAGCTTCATTTCGAGCATGTTTGTTGACGACAGCAATAAAAAATACGAACACACCGCAAAAAGGGCAATGAAGTAAATATTCAGAAGCATATCAATATCCATCCTCATTTTATGCTTATTTCAACAGGCTTTTCATTACCGAATAAAAGGTCCTGCGCGTATTTATTCGTGGGATATATTTCCAGGGCTTTTTTTATCCATGACTCTGCTTCGCCTGGTTTTTTTTGCCGGAGTAAACTGTAGCCTACAGAAATATTCGCGTTAAAAATATCCTCCCTGGTAAGGATATATGGTCCATTTAACAAATCTTTCATTTCAACGATTCCACGGCCCACATCAGAAAAAGGACTTGGCGCATAAATCCAACGCGCGCTTATCATGTACTGCGCGTTGGCATTTTCGGCGTTATATGACAAGGCCAGTTTTGCATATTTTTCCACATCAAGCCCGTGTAACATTACCCACAGTTTGCTTTTTAGGGTACATAACTGGCTTATATTTGCCGCCAGTATTTCGTATCCCTCTGATGAGGGTTGAGCTTTTATGGATTTTTCCGCATACGCCATGCCATTTTCGTAATGAGATATGGCAAGTTTATTCATACCATCGTATTGATACGAACGGCCTTTATAGTATTCACATCGTGCAAGTATCGCATCAAGTGAAAAACCGGAAAGCATAAGGCGGGCTTTCGCTTCAATCTGTCCGCTCAATTTACTAACCTCGTCTGATTTTTGTTCTTGTTCATAAACCGTTTCACGCAATGGGATAAACCAATCCGGCAATGTTTCAGCAAAAAGAGAACCAGCAGCAACTAAAAACAAACATACAATCAGCATTTTCTTCATACAAACCTCTCAATAATGATTTTCACTATCCCTCAGTGATACCAACGGTATCAACGGGATACTCATTATGTTGTTTCGAAATAACCGAAAACAACTCTTCTGTAGACAATCCAGATAACTGCAATGACTGTACCGCAAATGCCGAGTATCGATCCGATTGTGGGCAGTATTATTGACTGTCCTTTCGTAACAGCACTTATCCGGCCAATGACGCTTAGTATTATGCATATAACACCGGAACCCAGGTTAAAATAACGTGAAACCGGAGGCCATGCCGCCCCGAATCGTACCAGGACAATATCCATTGCGATTCCAAGGATGATTCCCAATAAACTGACAATTCCAAACAGAAATCCTGTTATACCCACAATATTCTTCTTCCTGTTAAAATCGAACAACTTTGCCGGTGGCGATAACTTCTGAGTTTTGAGGGCCTTCACTCTTGCCGGTCACCCAAACAATATCCTGTATATCAACCGTACCGGGATATTTTTGCTGTGCCGCTTCCAACAATTTGATATACGCCTGGGTAGTAACGGCTTTTTTGTTAAATGCCGAATCCCAGCTCTGTGCCGTAAAACTGGTTTGTATCGCACCGTTCACCGCTTCCCAGGCAAGTGCCTGAATAGCTGTACCGGTGGCGAAGATTTCCCTGTTTTGATCGCCGGCCTTGCCGCTGGTTTTCCAGACAATATTTTGTATATCAACTGTGCCGGGGTACTTTTGCTGGGCCGCCTCCAATAACCTGATGTAGGCCTGGGTCGTAACGGCTTTTTTGTTAAACCCTGTGTCCCAGATCGATGCCGCGAAAGTGGTCCGTACCACGCTATTCGCCGCTTCTTCAGCCGATAGTTGAACGATTTTACCACTCGCAAGGATTTCACTGTTTTGTGGGTCAAGGCCCTTGCCCTTTGTCCACACGATATCGCGGACCTCGACTGCTCCGCCGTACTTTTTCTGTGCCGCTTCCAGCAGCGTACTGTACGCCTTTGTATCAACAACTTTTTTGTTAAACAATGCATCCCAATTCTGCGCCGTAAAACTGGTCTGTACCGTACCGATTGTCTGTTCCTGCGCCGATACGATACCTGCGGCCAGAACCATTGCGAGACATGCAAGAAAAATCTTTTTCCCTGCATTAACCGTTACCTTCTTCATCTTTACGCTCCTGATAGTAATTTGGTTCCGGAACCAAAGGTTCCCTTTATCTGGTCAACGCCAGAATACGTTTTAAATATGGGATAGAGATGTTGAAGGTTTGTCAAAAATTTGTTAAGGAAATGTTAATTCGAAAAAAATTGAAGATAAAAACCACTAACCTCACGAACACCACGAACTTATCGCTGATATAGTATCCTTAAGTTCGTGTATTTTGTGTGGTTCGTGGTTAAATTTTCAGGCGGACCGTGAATGTTGTGCCCTGCCCCGGCTTGCTGTCCACGCTGATTTCGCCGCCGGTAATCTCGATGACCTTTTTCACCATGGCAAGCCCCAGGCCGTTTCCTTCCCCTGAATGGGAGGTATCACCCTGATAGAACTTGTCAAATATATGTTTTGCTGTCTCCGCATCCATACCGCAGCCGTTATCCGTTATCGTAACAAGGGCAAAGCCATTCGCCGCTTTTAGGGACAGTGCGATAAGCCCCCCGGAATTGGTGAATTTGACGGCGTTTGAAAGCAGGTTATTCCAGACAATTTCCAGCATACCCGGATCATAATGTACCACAGCCTCATCCAAATCTGCATCAAAGGTGATACCCCGCTTTTCCCAGAGGTCCTCAAAAGTAAGGGCACAGCGGCGGATCTGCTCGCCCAGATCGAATGGAGCTGCCTCCGGTATAATTTTCTGATTTTCCAGCTTGTTCAATTTAAGAATATTGGTAACCAGCGCCGATAATTTTTGCGTTGCGTCCGCGATGGTTTTTGCATAGTCCCTGCGTTCTTCTACGGTCAGGGTATCGCTTTGCAGCGCTGCGGCGTAACCCTGTATGACCGAAAGGGGGGTTTTAATTTCATGGGAGACATTGGCAATAAAGTCATTCTTCAATGTTTCAATATTGGCAAGTTCCGTCGCCATGGTATTAAAATCATCGAACAGCACTTCGGTGTAATCTTTCTTGCCGTCCTTACGCATGGGGGTGATACGCACCGAGAAATCCCCCTGTGCAATTTTTTTTGCGCCCTCGCTGAGATGCCGCAAGGGGCGTTCAAAATAATAGCGCCGTATGAGGGCGGTGAATATCATTAAAACTGTGGCAACCAGAAAAAGATAGCCTACCATGATGAATATCTCGGACAGAAGATAATTACCCGTGTGCGTTGTCCTTTCCATCAGGGCCAGTAACAGCCAGATATCAAAACCACTGATAACGACCAGTGTAAGAAACAGAATCCAGTATTCTCTGGCAGAAAAGGAGCGGACGTTTATCCGCGGGTCTTGCTCATACCGAACTTTTTCACGCTTCATTTCAAAATCGCCTTATACCCCAGTCCATGTACGGTGACAATCTCAACATCCTTGCAGTCTTTCAATTTTTCCCGGATCTTGGTGATGTAGACATCAACCGTCCGGGGGGTACTGTCCGATTCGGTCCCCCAAAATTCGTCCATAAGCTGGTTCCGGGTAAAGGTCCGTTTTGGGTAAGAGAGAAGCTTGAAAAGAACATTGAATTCCTTCACCGTAAGAGGGGTATCCGTATCCGAGAGGGTTGCCGTCATTTCATCCGCATTCATAACCAGGCTGCCGATGGTGAGCTTTTTTTCATTGGCGATATTTGCCCGGCGGAGCAGGGCCCCAACCCGCATCACCAGCTCATCCATATCTACCGGCTTTACCATGTAATCATCAATGCCGATGCGGAAGCCCTTTTGCTTGGACGATATGTCATCGCGGGCACTCATAAACAATATGGGGATGGTCTTATCCTGTTCCCTGACCATGGAGGCGAACTTAAATCCGTCAATTTCGGGCATCATAATATCCGAAATGATGAGATCAACCATAAGTTCTGCCATTTTGTCGAATGCCTCCAGCGCCGTATGACACCCGATAGCATGGTAACTATGGTCATTCAGAGCGGCGCAGACAATCTGGTTGAGTTTTATATCGTCTTCTACGACAAGTATTGTGATCATGATTTTCCTTTCATCATATCATAAATTTAATTTGTTAAAAATTTGTTAAAAATAAATATGAGGGTTAAAAAAGTTGAAACAGAATAGTGCGGGCAGTGAGTAATGCCGCTTTTTAAAGGCGTTTTCAATTACTCACTGCTCATTTTGATTCGTATTGAGGGGTCTCATACCCCGCCCCTTGGGGCGGTTAAAAGGTATTAGACCCCGAATATAACCACCTTACGAGAACAACATACCTCGTCCTTTAGGGCGAGGTATTTGATTAATATTCGGAACGGCCTTTACGGGTCTTTTTGAGCAGTTTGCGTGCAATGGCCTTCTTTTTCCGGTTAAGGATGGTAGAGGGTTTTTCATAGTATTCCCGTTTTTTGAATTCCCGGATGATGCCTTCCTTTTCCACCATGCGCTTGAACCGTTTGATGGCCTTTTCCAGCATCTCGTTATCATCAACTATGATGTGAGCCAAAAAAAATCACCCCCTTTCCCTAAGGTCAGAATATAGATACTTGATTCAGTTTAGCCAAAATTGCGTCTTTGTCAAGGATGGGCCGCCCTACCAGAGCGTCGGGATCGGTGTTTTCCCCGGAAACCCGGATTTCCCAGTGGAGATGGGGGCCTGTGGCAAGCCCGGTGGCCCCGGATTGGCCCAAAAGGGCGCCTGATTCGATCAGGTCCCCTTCATTTACCTCGATCTTATCCATGTGATAATAGATAGAATACACCCCCGGCAGGTGTTCGATGATCACCGAATTCCCCGTGGAGATGCGGAACCGGGCCAGGACGACCTTGCCGTCTGCGCAGGCGGTGACCGGAGTCCCCTTGGGCACCCCGTAATCGATCCCGGCATGGATGGCGGTGTCGGTCTTGCCGGTTGAATATTTGTAAACCCGGCGATCCCCAAAGAAGCTGGTGCGCCGGGTGGAAGTGACCGGGGGAGTGAAGGCGTCCTGGACATAAATGTCTGTTCCGGTCGAATTCAGGATGGCCCAAAGCTGGTTTGCTTCGGCGGTTTTCTGGGGGTCCGGGACGGTGCGGATATCCGTGTTGGTCTGGTTTAGCTCAATTTCTTCGGAGACAAATTTTCGATCCATAATGGTCAGGGAGAGTTCGGCTATCAGGACGGAAGAAGCGTTTTCTATTCTGACGGAAGCGGGGCCTGGGCGGGCGGTGGAGGGGACGGGTAGGATCGCCGTCATAAAAGCAAGCTCCCCCTCATCGCTGGGGAAATCAAAAAAATCTGACCGGGCGATCCGGCCCTGACCGTTGACCAGTACCGCCTTGACATTTCCCGCCCTGCCGCCGCCCGCGAAGGCGATGGTAACCGGTTCACCGGGCCGCGGATTTTCCGGGATCACCGCAAACCGGGGTCCGGTCTGTTGGGGCTGCTCCTGTTTTACCTGTTCCTGTTGCTCCGGCTGTACCTGTTCTTGCCGTTCCTGCGGCTCTTGCTGTACCCGTTCCTGCCGGGCGGCGGCAGATGAAGGGCTGCATCCGCCTGAGATAAAAAACAGCAGGATCAATAAAGAGAGAAAAATTTTTATGGCTCTTTGATTTTTATTCTTCATTATTACCAGTCCGTTTCAAATCGGTGACGATAAGCTGCGGGGTCTCGGTCCCGTTGAACCAGTTACGGGACATATTAAAAACCAGATCAACCGAATCTTCAAGATCGAAATCCTTTTTGACCTTGTCCGCCGCCTGCCAGTACACAGCGGGCCACTTGTGTTTCCCCGTATCCAGCAGCAGCTTGACGTGTTTGACATCGGTTTTTCCCATAAAACTGATTTCCTTTACCTTCACGTTCCGGGTGAGGAAGATCAGGGGCTCGTTTTCCGCGCCGTAGGGCTCGAAGCGATCGATTGTTTTAAAGATATCCGGGGTCAGATAAGCGGGGGGAAGCTCCGCGTCAATTGTCACCGTATCCGTGCCGTCATCTGCGGCAAGTTCGATATTGGCGGCGGCGTTTTTTAGGCGGCGGATCAGTTCATCCCAGTTTGTTTTTTCCATGCTGAACCCCGCCGCATAGTCGTGGCCCCCCCAGTCAAGAAAAAGGTCCGCGCATTGGGTAAGGATGGCGCGGAGATCGTAACCCTTGACAGAACGGAGGGAGCCCGTGACCGTATCAGTTCCGCAGGAGATCACCAGAGCGGGTACTTTGAACTGCTTCACCAGCCGCGTCGCCATGATCCCCGTAACGCCCCTGATAATATTTTCGCCGTAGGCAAAGGCGAGTTTTTCCACATAATCGGGAAGGTTCTTGTACGCCTGGGGTTCCACGATGCTCCAGATATCTTCCCCAAGTTTTTTGCGTTCATCGTTCATTGAGAGAATTTCTGCGGCAAGCTTGTCCCGCTGTATGGGATCGGTTTCCAAAAATAATTTTACTGCGGTCTCCGGTTTTCCCATGCGGCCTGCGGCGTTGATGGCGGGGCAGAGCTGCCAGGAAATATCCTTTGTATCAAAACGCCGGCCCGCAAGGCCCAGCTTGAAGAGGATATCCGAAATTCCGGGCCGGGGATTTGCTTTAAGGGCCTCAAGGCCCGCGCGGACGATGATCCGGTTTTCATCTTTTAAGGGCATGATGTCCGCGATGGTTCCCAGCGCGGCAAGCTGAAGGTCTGCCGTATCGTCGGCGGTAAATATCTTTTCCCGCTTGCGGACAAAGGACGTGAATAAATTGAGGAACACGTCAAGCTCGGTCAGTTCCTCTGCGGCATAGCGGGCGATCCGGGAAATTTCCTTTAAGCGGAGAAGGCTTTTTCCCGCTGTCTGGGGCACCTCTTTTGCAATCTCCGGGGCAATATCCAGCATGGCGATTTCAACGCCCTTGCCGAAGATCCGGGTGAGCACCTGCTGCTGCAATGGTCCGTCCCAGGTGAATATCTGCTGCCCCTCAAGAAAGGCCGGGAGCCGGGTGTCGCCGATGCGGACCATGCCGGGGATCACGGTTTCGCTTAAGCTTTTGACAACCGCCAGATTGCGTATCTTGGCGATTTCGATGATCCAGGCATCGTTCACCGGCCTTGTGTTGAGAAGGCATATCTGCTGTCCGTAGAGTTCGCTTTTCGACGCGAAGCGCAGGGCCGACACCAGTTTGAAGGCCACCCCGCATCCGCAGAGGTCCCGGAAGGAGTACTGCGATCCTTCAAGTTTTGGATTCACAATGCAAAGCGCCGCAGGGACTTCATCCTGGGGGTTGTGGTGATCCGTGATGATCACATCCACACCCAGATCGTTGGCCCGCGCGATTTCCGCCATATTGGAAATGCCGCAGTCCACCGTAATGATGAGGGTGCCGTAGGCGGCGGCGAATTCCTCCACCGCCGCGAGGGAGAGGCCGTAGGGTTCATCCCCGACGGGAATCCGCCAGGTGACGTCCATCCCCAATTTGGTAAGGTAACCGGCAAGCAAGGCCGTGCCGGTGACGCCGTCCACATCCCGGTCACCAAAGACCATGACCTTTTCGCCCTCTTCCTTTGCGGCGAGAATCCGGTCAACCGCGTCTTCCATGCCGGGCAGCCCAAAGGGGTTCCGCAGATACCGGGGATCATCCTCCAGAAAATACTGAATGTCCTCGCCGCCGGTAATTCCCCGCCGGGCCAGAATCGAAGCGGTAAGGTTATCGCAGCCGTATTTTGCCGCAAGATTTTTTACCATGTCCTGAGGGATGTCCCTCTTGTCCCATTTCATTATAATAATTTCCCTTTTATATGGAGAAAATTGCTTTGCAATTTTCTCCGAGCAGTTCATAAATCCGCAGGATTTATGAACTGCCTATTTCCTTGAGGATTAAGTTTCGTTTTTGGGGCGGCGTTTTTGAATATTCCACCGCCGCCGTAAGCTGGGAGAGGGCGGCGGCGAGGCTTGCCTCATCCTTTGCCCACACGGTCATCACGGGCTCATTCTTTTTTACTGCGTCCCCGCCCTTGCGGTGGAATTGTAGGCCGGCGGTGGGGCTTACCGGGTCTGTCGTGCGGTTCCGGCCCACCCCCAGGCCGACACCTGCGTGGCCTACCTGCCAGGCATCTATCCGGGATATAAAACCATCTTCTGCGGCCTTGATTTCCGCGCGGTGGGGGGAGCGGTACTTGCCCTTCATTTCAAGAAATTGTTCGGGATTCCCCCCCTGGCTTTTGATGTTGGCGAGGAAAAGCTCACGGGGCTTTCCGCCTGCTATTGTCCTTTCACAGAGCCTGCGGCCTTCTACGGCATCGGCGGCCTTGCCCCCCAGCACCGCCATCCGGGCGGCCAGTTCCAGGGTTACTTCCATTAAATCGCCTGAGGTGCCAGACGCCTTTCCATCAAGACAGTCGAAACATTCTTCGACTTCCAGAAAATTTCCTACCATATTTCCCAATGGCTCGTTCATGTCGGTGAGGAGGGCGGTGATCCGCATCCCCATGGCACCGCCGGTGTTCACGAGGGAACGGGCGAGCTTTTCACCGTCTACCGGGTCCTTCATAAAGGCGCCGGAGCCGTATTTCACATCCAGCACTAGGGCCTCCGCCCCTTCGGCGGCTTTTTTACTGAGGATACTGGCGGTGATAAGGGGAATGGATTCCACGGTGGCGGTCACATCCCGCAGGGCGTAGAGCAGCCGGTCCGCGGGGACGGTTTCCTTTGTCTGGCCGGTCATGGCAAAACCGTCACGGGCCAGTATCTCCCGGAATTCGGCGGCGCTGAGGTTGGTGCGGTAGCCGGGGATCGCTTCGAGCTTGTCCAAGGTGCCGCCGGTGTGGCCAAGGGCGCGGCCCGACATCATGGGGTCCCGAATGCCGAGGCTGGCAACAAGGGGGGCGAGGATCAGGCTGGTTTTGTCCCCCACGCCGCCGGTGGAGTGCTTGTCCACCAGGGGGCCGGGAATGCCCGCAAGGTCCATTCGGGCGCCGGAATTCAGCATCACCGTGGTAAGGGCCGCCGTCTCCACAGGGCTCATCCCCTTAAAGAAGACCGCCATGGCCCAGGCGGACACCTGGTAGTCGGGTATCTCCCCCGCCACGTAGCCGCCGATAAGAAAGGCGATCTCCTCCCGCGAAAGTTCTTTGCCGTCCCGTTTTGCCGCGATTATATCAACTGCCCGCATAGATCTCATACTCCGATATGATACATGATATGGGGTAAAGATACCATCTAATCCCAAAGGTAAAAAATTTCTCAATATTTTCGTTTTCATTGAATCGCCATCCATATGAATGCCCTATATAGGTGAGGAAAATTACTCATATCGGGGGCATGGTGGATAAAGAAGAGAAGGTATGGGCGGATGATCTGCGGCAAAATCTCAAAAAGGACGCAATCCTTCCCCGTAACGTGGAAACGCTGACAGAAGCTGAGAATATAGCCAAAAACCCGGAAACCGGTTTTATTGGTAAACCTCTTACAAATAAAAGATTTAATATAACGGCAAGCATATCCGGGAACTCACTGAGCGAAATGACCAATGAAAAAATAGTCAAAAAGGCTGTTTCACCAAGGCTTCAGGCAAAGGCAGTTGCCAATGCAGACATTCTTTTTGAGCGGGCTCAGGTACACAAAACCCACAAGGATACCCATGGAAGAAGGGAAGTTGAAAAAGTACACCGTTTTGGCACACTAATGGCGAATGAAAATGAGTATATCCCGGTAAAAATTACTGTTATTGAATTCAGGGAAGATGACAAAGGAATTCGGATATACGCTATTGAAGCGGTGGATGTCGAAAAAATAAAAAAGCCCGCGGGGCTATTGGCGCAATACGGGGAACCCAATATTGACGTCCCGATCGCGGACTTCAATAAAAATTTAATTCAGCTTGTTGATTTTGTCAATGGTTCGAATTGCCTCACGTTAAATCTTACCAAAGGGAGACAAGAATCTCACGTAAAAATCTTACCGTAGCCACCATAGACTTTACCCCGAAAAAGACCATGCGGGGGCAGTATGAGGTTGACTATGAAAGAAAGACAGGCGCTGGCATCGCC